>JBEBHD010000087.1:0-17294 GCA_040080915.1 Saprospiraceae bacterium | reverse complement strand
TCTGGAGCACCGGCCAAACGATCAACCCGATCACCGTAAATTCCAACGATACCTACGGCCTTACGGTCACCGATGCCAACGGCTGCACTGGTACCGACGAATTCAATGTTACCATTCCCTCGCCGCCCGTGGTGACGATTTCGGGCGACAACCAAATTTGCGCCAATGGCTCCGGCTCCCTGCAAGCCACGCCGGGTTTTTCCACATACATCTGGAACACCGGCGGCAACGGCTCCTCCATCACGGTTACTACTGCTGGCACCTACACCGTGACGGCTACCGATGCTTTTGGCTGCACAGATAGCGACAACTTTACGATAAGCACCCTGCCCCCGCCGACACCAGCCATCACCGGCCCGGCAGCCATTTGCGCCAACTCGTCCGGGACCCTGACCGTGACGCAAAGTTTTCCCAACTACAATTGGAGCACGGGAGGCAACACCCAGTCCATTGACGTAACCAGTGCGGGCAACTACACGGTCACCGTGACCGATGCCAACGGCTGTACCGGCACGGCCTCGTTCAACCTGACCGTAAACCCGGTGCCAACACCGACGATCACCGCTGCACCCTACGCCTGCAACGGACAGGTCACACTGAACGGCGGCAACGGCTTTTCGAGCTACATCTGGAGCACCGGCCAAACGATCAACCCGATCACCGTAAATTCCAACGATACCTACGGCCTTACGGTCACCGATGCCAACGGCTGCACTGGTACCGACGCGTTTTTTGTGAATATACCTCCACCGCCGGTAGTTGGGATTTCCGGCGACGCGCAGTTTTGCCAAGGCGGTAACAGTGTGCTGGAGGCCACGTCGGGCTTCAACGCCTATGTTTGGTCAACCAGCCAGACAGGTCCCACGATTACTGTCGTCAATGCCGGAACGTACTCCATGACGGCCACAGATGGTTTCGGCTGCACGACCACCGATGTTTTCCCTGTACAGGTAGTACCCAACCCGACCCCAACCATCGCAGGGCCGACCTCGATCTGCGCGGGCGGCTCGGCCACGTTCACCGTGCAGGGCAATTTCAGCGCTTATGCCTGGAGCACGGGCGGCAGTACCTCTTCGATCACCGTCAGCAACGCGGGCACCTACACAGTGGTGGTCACCGATGCCAATAGTTGTACCGGCACCGCTGGCCAAACGCTCAGCATTTCCACCAATCTTGAACCACAGATTGCCGAACAACCGTATCTGTGCGATGGCCAGATCGGCCTGGATGCCGGTGCCGGATTCTCAACCTATTTGTGGAGCAGCGGACAAAATACATCCACGATCACGGTAAACACGAGCGGCCCGTACACGGTCACCGTCACCGACAACACCGGCTGCAGCGGAACTGATGTCGTGACTGTCAACATCCCGGATGCGCCGGTCGTAGGCATTGCCGGTCCAAGTGCGGTTTGTCAAAATGCCAGTGGCATTTTGGAAGCATCACCGGGCCTTGGTACGTATGTTTGGTCAAACGGCTTGATAGGGCAAAGCATTACCGTCAGCCAGGCTGGTCTCTATACTGTGACCGCAACGGACGGGTACGGATGCACCACCGAGGCAGATTTTAACTTGATCGTTAACCCTGCTCCAACGACCACAATAGATGGCCCCGCCCAACTTTGTTTCAACAGCAGCGACACCCTGACCGCTGCCGGAAATTTCAACTCATACACTTGGTCAACGACCGCAACCACACAGAGCATTTCGGTAAATGTGGCAGGCAGTTACACCGTGACAGTGGTGAATTCTTTCGGCTGCACCGGCACGGCAGCGCAAATAGTAGCGGTGTTGCCTGAACTTGTGCCGGTAGTTTCTGTGCTGCCCTACGCCTGTACCGGACAAATCACCCTCGCTGCGGGCGCGGGTTTTGCCACTTACCTGTGGAGCAACGGGCAAAACACTGCTACCATCAGTGTCGGTACATCGGGCGATTACACGGTGACCGCAACCAATGCTCTCGGCTGCACGGGCACCACTGTGGGTTCGGCCACCATACCCGCACCGCCCGTGGTGGCGATTTCGGGAAACCCGATTTTTTGTGCAAATATGAGCACGTCGCTGGCCGCCACGCCGGGGTTTTCCACTTACCTGTGGAGCGGCGGGCAGACCACGCCCGACATTACGGTGGGCACCACCGGCACCTATGGCGTGACCGCCACGGATGCGCTCGGCTGCACGGCAACCGCCACTCTGGCCGTCGCCGCCCAACCGCTGCCTGTTCCGCAAATCGCCGGCCCGGCGACCATTTGTACCAATAGCAGCGGCACGCTGAGCGTGACCGGAACTTTCGCCGCCTATCTGTGGAACACGACGGAAACCACGCTGGTCATCACCGTAAATGCTGCCGGTACCTACGCCGTGACGGTAACCGACGCGCTGGGTTGCACCGGAAACGCGGCCCAAACCGTGACCGTGGTGAGCCAATTGCAGCCGCAGATCACCGCCAGGCCCTATGCCTGCAACGGGCAGGTCACCCTTGATGCCAGCGCAGGATTTGCCAACTATCTGTGGAGCAGCGGGCAAAACACACCCACGATCAGTGTTAGCCTGTCCGGCAACTACACCGTGACGGTGACCGATGTCAGCGGCTGCACGGGTACTGCCATTGCTTTGGCCACGGTTCCCGCACCGCCCGTGGTGGCGGTTTCGGGAAACCCGGTTTTTTGTGCAAATATGAGCACGTCGCTGGCCGCCACGCCGGGGTTTTCCACTTACCTGTGGAGCGGCGGGCAGACCACGCCCGACATTACGGTGGGCACCACCGGCACCTATGGCGTGACCGCCACGGATGCGCTCGGCTGCACGGCAACCGCCACTCTGGCCGTCGCCGCCCAACCGCTGCCTGTTCCGCAAATCGCCGGCCCGGCGACCATTTGTACCAATAGCAGCGGCACGCTGAGCGTGACCGGAACTTTCGCCGCCTATCTGTGGAACACGACGGAAACCACGCTGGTCATCACCGTAAATGCTGCCGGTACCTACGCCGTGACGGTAACCGACGCGCTGGGTTGCACCGGAAACGCGGCCCAAACCGTGACCGTGGTGAGCCAATTGCAGCCGCAGATCACCGCCAGGCCCTATGCCTGCAACGGGCAGGTCACCCTTGATGCCAGCGCAGGATTTGCCAACTATCTGTGGAGCAGCGGGCAAAACACACCCACGATCAGTGTTAGCCTGTCCGGCAACTACACCGTGACGGTGACCGATGTCAGCGGCTGCACGGGTACTGCCATTGCTTTGGCCACGGTTCCCGCACCGCCCGTGGTGGCGGTTTCGGGAAACCCGGTTTTTTGTGCAAATATGAGCACGTCGCTTAGCGCTACACCGGGTTTTGCTGCGTACCTGTGGAGCACGGGTGCGGCGACACCAGGTATTTCTGCAAATACTACCGGCACCTACACCGTAACAGCCACGGATGCGCTCGGCTGCACGACCACCGCCACGGCCGGAACTACGGCCATGCCGCAGCCTGTTCCCGCAATTTCGGGGCCACAGGCGTTGTGCCCCGGTAAAACAGGCACCTTGTCGGTGAGCGGCGGCTTTGTAAGTTATGCATGGAATACGGGCCAAGGCATACCGATTATTACCGTTGGAAATCCAGGCAGTTACCTCGTAACTGTGACTGATACGAACGGCTGCACCGGTACGGCTTTGGCAAGCGTTGTAGCGGCCACGGCTGATACTACATACATCCAGCAACCCACCTGTATTCTTGGGAATGTGGGCACTACGGTTCAGCTATTTCCAGGCTCAGGCGGTTGCGATAGTGTGGTGATAACCCAGACTTTTCTTCAGGGGTTACCTGTGAGCGGCACCACGGCAGTTTTGAGCAATTATAACGGTTTTGCCGTGGCCTGTGCAGGCGGTAGCAACGGTCAGGCTATCGCCACGCCGCTTATGGGTGTGGCTCCGTTTTCTTTTAACTGGAGCAATGGCACCAGTGAGCAGGTGGCCCAAAACCTCGGGGCGGGTACTTACGCTGTCACGTTTACGGATGCAAACGGCTGCAGCGGGACGGCAAGCGTGACACTCAATGCTCCAGTGCCTGTGTCTCCTGTCATTGAGGCCACCGACCCGACTTGTCAAAATGCGGGCATTATCGAGGTGGAGCAGGTAACGGGCGGTGTAGGCCCCTACACGGTGCGGTTGGTACAAGAAATCGGGACGACCAACGGTACGCAGCCCTTGAACTTTAGCACCCTCGACGCGGGCACTTTTGAGATAGAAGTGACTGATGCTAATGGCTGTAAGGCCCTTGAAACGGTAGTACTATTGCCAGCAGACATCGTGGAGGAGTTTGTCAGCGACACTTTTGAAGTTTTCAAGGGCGACACGGTGGTACTGAACGCGGGCGCGGGCATCACGATCCAGCCGCTCTTTATCACCTGGACACCGTCCACCGACCTATCCTGCGACGATTGCCTTAACCCGTCCATTGTGCCGGTGCGCACGACGATGATCGAGTTGGATGTAGCGGGTTTTGGCGGGTGCAAGGCCACGGGTATTTTCCTTATCATCCTAAAAGCAACCGGGACGTTTTATGCGCCCAATGTCATCAAGCCTGGCAGTACAGACAATTACGGATTTACAATTTACGGCGACAAGGATTTGGTGAATATCCGCCAATTGCAAGTGTACGACCGCTGGGGCAACCACATGGCTGTGTTTAACAACATAGTGCCAAACGACCCGGCACGTGGCTGGGACGGGAAATTCCAAGGTCAGGACATGAACCCCGGTGTGTTCGTCTGGTGGGCTGAACTGGAGTTTTCCGATGGCAGCACGCAAATCGTGAAGGGGGATGTGACGGTGGTGCGGTAGAGGAAATGGCTTGAAGGAAAGATAGCCGTTCACCCGGTGAACATCCCTCTCCTTGAAAACCAACTTAAACTCGTGCTTCAAATATGATTAGGCAATTAATACTGATGCTTTTAGTTCTGTCATCTACCTGTTTGATTGGTCAGGCAACGTTTAAAAAAAAATACGGAACGTCGGGCAACGAAGTGCCATTATGTGTGGACGTGCTCTCTGACAACAGTTTTTTGGTTGCTGGTGGCTCGACAGGTGGCGGTTTGGGCGGCACCAATGGTATGCTCCTTAAGTTTGCAGCCGACGGTACATTGGAATGGACCAAAGTCTACGGCGACAGCGGTTATGACCTTTTGACCCATATTTATCCCTGTAGCGACGGGAATTATTTAGTGATAGGGAAATCAACCAGTTTTGGATCAGGTGACTTGGATATTTACGTAGTGAAAGTTGATCCGAATGGAAATGTATTATGGGAACGCGCCTGTGGAGGCACCAACAATGATGGCCATCGGGGCGTTTGCGAGGTTTCGGACGGTTATATCCTAACGGGAAGCGCAACAAGTTTTGGTGCTGGCGACTATGATATTTTTGTAGAAAAACTTGATTTCAATGGCACCAGTATTTGGAGCACGGCATGGGGGACAAGCGGCACCAATATTGCTGGAGAACCCTTTGCCGTTTCGAACAACGAAGTTTGGGTCTCAGGCTACATTACCATCGCCGGAAATAGTGGTGGCGTTTTGATGCGGATCAGTGCAAACGGAAATCTGATTGGCGTAACACGGGTCAATGGTGCCTTTGGCGACTGGATGCTGTACCTGACTGGAGGCTGGAGAATGCACCATGCGCGCCCGGCACCTGACGGCGGATATGTTGCTGTGGGGTATTGCACTGGTTCGGGGCACGATATTTTTGTTATAAAAACCGATGTGGATGGTAATAATGCTGACTGCTGTATTGAAGATGCACCAATCACTGCAGCGGTAATTTCACTGCCAACCCCTGGAGCGCAGCTCAGCGGTGTCAATGGGGAGCCTTCGGCAAGCGCCGCCGGGCAGGATCATTGTAACCAGCAATACGCCCAAATTCACCTTCAACCAGGCCACCATGCAGACGGGTGTACCATATTATGTGGCCGCCATCGCGGGCAACAATGTGGGCGGAAGCGTGGACCTGAACGACCCATGCCTCGATATTTCCATTGCGGCGCAACTCATCTGGCACCCGCTGCGGGAAGTGAGCCTTTTAGTGGCCAACGCAGACGTGTGCGCGGGAGCTTGCCGCACGGTTACCGCCACATTTGCCAGCACGCCGCCCTTCGCACTCACCGTTAGCACGCCCGCTGGCACGCAGAGTTTTTCTTTTCAAAACAATACTTACCATGTTCAGATACCTGATCGTACCAATTCTTCTTCTGCCTGCCTTTGGCTTGACAGGACAGTCCACGTTTAAAAAACGATTTGGGACCCCCGCCCTGGAATGGGCATGGTGTGTCGAAGTATTGCCAGACAACAGCTTTATCGTTGGTGGCAGCAGTTTTGGTAATGGATTTGGTAGCGGCGATGCCATGTTGATCAAATTCAGCGCCACCGGCGATGTGGAGTGGTCTCGGATTTACGGAAGTGCCGGAAACGAAATTTTTTGGCGAATTCTGTCCTGCAGCGACGGGAATTTTCTGGCATTAGGACAAACAAACGGATTTGGAGCAGGTGGCGTTGACTTATATGTCCTCAAATTTGACGTGAACGGGAATGTACTATGGGAGCGCACCTGCGGAGGCGGCAGCCCTGATGTCCCACGCGGTATCTGTGAGGTGTCCGACGGTTATATAGTTACAGCCACTGTACAAGGTTTTGGAAACGGCATCATAGATGTTTTTGCCGAAAAACTTGACTTCAGTGGAAACAGCATATGGAGCAAAGCCTTAGGTACCAGTGGTCAGGAAAATGGCGGAGACCCTTGGGTGGCACAGAATGGACAAATCTGGATCTCCGGCAGTACTTTTGCTGGAAGTAATACGGATGGTTTGCTGGTACGTATTGACGCTAACGGGGCTTTGATAGATACCAAACGATTCGGCATGGCGGCAGAGAACGAAATCGTTTATAATTTGACCCAGGGCGGTCCTGGAGTTGTTGGGTCTGGTACCGCATGGAATAACGGGCAAGTCTTTCCGGGGCTTTTCGGTTTTAACGCTTCCGGTGGATTGGTATGGGCCAAACGATACCTGATGCCCGGCGGTAATAATTACGACCTCAATGCGGAAAATTGTCCAAACGGCGGTCTGGTATTTGCGCCATATGCGTATAACGCGAATGATCCTGTAGGCTATTTGGTCAAAATAGACGACAGCGGTAATATTTCATGGGCCAAGGCCCACTCCTTCGGCAGCAATGGGCGTTTGACGCATGTACGTCCTGCTCCCGATGGTGGCTACATAGTAATAGGGCAATGCACTGGTGCCGGGCAGGATGTTTTCATTCTCAAAACAGATGCCAACGGCAATGTGGAAGGGTGTTGCCCGGAAGATGCTGCAGTAACGGTAGTAGATTTATCCCTTCCAGTTACTAGTCTTACCTATACCGGAGTTGACGGCCCAGCCAGACTTGAAGCAACGCCGGACAATCAAGATATTGACCTAAATGAAACCAATTTGTGCAATGGAGAGGATTGCTGCCCCACCGATGCCGGTACCATGCTGGCTCAAACACTTGATGCGTGTATCAACGAACCCGCCACCCTCACCCACAACGGCGACGAAGTGCTGGACAACGATGACCTGCTCCAGTTCATCCTGTTTTCCGACCTTGCCGACACGCTGGGCAGCATCATCGTGACCAGTAACACGCCCACGTTCACTTTCAACCCGGCCACCATGCAAACGGGTGTGACCTACTATGTGGCCGCCATCGCGGGCAACAATGTGGGCGGAAATGTGGACTTGACCGACCCGTGCCTCGACATTTCCAACGCGGCTGAACTGATTTGGCATCCGCTGCCAGAGGTAAGCCTTGCAGTGGACAATGCCGACGTGTGTGCGGGGGCTTGTCGTACGGTCACGGCTACGTTTGTGGGCACGGCACCGCTCTCGCTTACCGTGAGCGCGCCCGCTGGCACACAGAATTTTACGTTTCAAAACAATACCGGCACGTTCGAGATTTGCCTGCCGGGGAACACACCTCCGGGGAATTTTACAGTACAGGCTACAGCGTTGACAGATGCATTTTGCACATGTCTTTGATCGCTTTCTTGAATTTAGGTTGCCTAAAAAAACTGCCCGCTGACCGAAACCGGCAGCAGGCAGAATAAGAACCATGAAAACTTATCTTCGGCAGGCTGCCCTCACAGGTGCAGCCGCGCTTTTTTGTCCAATAGCTGGTCTTGGGTTTCCTTCCGGTCTGGGTCGGGCACGCAGCAATCAACAGGGCATACCGCTGCGCACTGCGGTTCTTCGTGAAACCCCACGCACTCTGTACACTTGTCGGGCACGATGTAGTAGTACTCGTTTGAGACCGGTGTGTTTTTGGCGTGTGCGTCCACGATGCTGCCGTCTTCCAATGAATAGCTGCCTTTTACGGTGTTGCCGTCCGAAATGGCCCATTCCACGCCGCCTTCGTAGATAGCGTTGTTGGGACATTCTGGTTCGCAGGCACCGCAATTGATGCACTCGTCCGTGATGATGATGGCCATGATCCTAAGGTGTTGGTTTGGTGGGTTAACAAGTGGCTGGGGAGTTTGTTTGAGCGGGGCAAAGGTATGTGCATTCAGGAAGAAAAGTGTGCCAGCCAAGCAATAGCTGTACGTACCTTTGTGAAAAAACCGCCGCATACTCGGCTACCATGCACTTTTTTCGTTTCCTGATCCTCCCGCTGGTTTTCACGCCGGGCATTTGCCAGGGGCAAAAAAACAAACCGATCCCGTCGGATTTCGTGGAAGTACAGCGCTTTGCTCCTGCCATTCGAACTGATATTCGCTACGCCACGGCCAATAATTTTACCAGTACCCAAATCTACGACTGCGCCCGCTGCTACCTGCGTCGCGAAACTGCCGAAGCACTGGCTCGCGCCCAAAAAAACCTGGAGCGCCGAAAACTCGGCCTCAAACTTTTTGACTGCTACCGGCCCCGGCCTTATCAACAGCGCCTCTGGGACAAAGTGCCCAACCCCGACTATGTGACCCCGCCGAAAAAAGGCTCCATGCACTCTCGGGGCGCGGCGGTGGACCTGACGTTGGTGGATGCCGAGGGCAACGAATTAGACATGGGCACACCATACGATTTCTTCGGGCCGGAGGCGCATTTCGACTACACCAAACTCCTGGCCCCGGTGCTGGCCAACCGCCGCCTGCTGCGCAGCGTGCTGGAGGCCGAAGGGCTGATGGGCATCCGCACGGAATGGTGGCATTTTTCTTACCAGGGCAAGCGTTTCCCGCTATCCGATTGGGTATGGCCTTGCCGATAGCTCGGTTTGCCTAAGATTAGCCAATGGAAACGCCAGCCAACATGCCGGGCGACGTACTTTTGCCCGCGTTTTTTCAACCCAATGCTCCGGCTACGAAAGCCAGACTACACCCGCCCAAAATTTTTTTAACATGGCCATGCAAGACACCCCGCCCATCCTCGATCTCGCCAAATGGGCAAAAACCGTTGACGAACAAGCCCGTGCCTACCAGTCCGCGCACCCATACCCGTATGGGCAGTTTGAGAATTTTTTAGAAAACGGGGCGGCCAACCGCGCGATGAATGCCTTCCCCAAGGTGCAAGACGAGGGCTGGATCCACTACATGCACGTCAATGAAAAGAAGCACGGGCTGAACAAAATGGACCTCATCCCGCCCTTTTTGCAAGATGTGATCCGCCAACTAAATAGCGACGAATTCGTGCGCAGCATCAGTCGCCTTACTGGAATTGAAGGCCTTAAAGCCGATCCATCCCTCGAAGGCGGTGGCTTGCACCAGTCGCAACGCGGCGGCTACCTTAACATCCACGCTGACTTCACCGTGCATCCGCACAAGCGCAACTGGCGCCGGCGTGTCAACCTGCTCATCTACCTGAACGAGGACTGGCAGCCCGAGTACCGCGGCGAACTGGAACTCTGGACGCGCGACATGAAGGCTTGCGCCCGCAAAATTCTGCCCGTGTTCAACCGCTGCGTCGTGTTCAATACCGACGAGGATTCCTTCCACGGGCTGCCCGACCCCATCCAGTGCCCGGAAGGCATGACCCGCAAATCCATCGCTTTGTACTATTTTACGGAAGAAACTGCGGCTGTGCCCCGCAAACGCGCCACCAACTACCGCGCCCGCCCGGGCGACGGCATCAAGGCCCTGTTTATCTGGGCCGATAAGGAGGCTGTGCGGGTGTACAATACGCTCAAAGGCTGGTTTGGCATCAACGATGATTTCGTGAGCCGGGTGTTGAACTGGTTCAGCCGGAAAAAGTGAGTTAGAGCGTGTTTAAATTTCAGTCGCCGGGCTGCAAGCAGCGAATTTTGCTTCATGCTGCGTTGAAATTTTCGCCGTAGGCACCCGGCTACGGCTGCAAATTTCGCCTTGCCTGAAACAAAATTCGCCCGCTTTCGCCTCGGCACTGAAATTTAAACACGCTCTTAGCGGCACCTCCGCGCAAGCCAAAAGTGTCACAGAGCACACTACTGGATATTTTTGGAATGAGACCTTCCAGGTTTGACAAACCTGGAAGGTCTGGGTACACGAAAACAAAAATGTCCAGTAGTGTGGTCACAGCACCTCATGGAGTTTTTGGAGGTTCACCGAGTGTTACTTCAAAAAAAAGTGCCACGCTGGCCAAATCCGTACCTTTATTCCAGCACCGTTCCTTAGGGCAGCGAAAACGCCGTTTTCACCAACTCCACCACCTCGCCATCTTCGGGAAGGAACAGTGTCATCCGGTCGGCGGTCAGTAGCAAGACTTGTGCCTGCCATTGAAGGGCATAGCCGCCGGGCAGGGAAATGTCCAATCCCATCGTGCCTGGCGAAAAAATATATCGCCGAGACTCCGGGAACGTCACCAGATTGGTTTGGGCTTCTTTGTTGTAAACCGCCAGCGTACTGTCGGGAAAAAACACCGCGAAATAGGGTAGGGCTATGGCATCGGCAATGCGCTGCACCTCGATGATGCTGTCGCGCTCTTGCCAATGTTCAAATGCGCGATTTTCGCGGCGACTCAGGTCTTCGTACGGGCTGTAGCCGTACCAAGCCTTGGCCCGTTCCCAGCGAATGTGCCCGAACGCCCGCAGGGCTTGGGGCTGGCCGGGCGCTTTTTTGTCTATCCGAACGCCTTGTTCAGAGTAGGCGGTGACCTCCCAGCGTCCGATCAGGAGATTGGTCAGGGAGTCGGGACTACCAGTCTGAGCGCTTACCATTTGCAAGGCAAGGCAGGTCAGAGCGGTAATTTTCCATCTAAGTTGGCGTAATTTTTTCATGCTTCCGCCCTTTCTTTTGCTTCGCCAACCCGTTTGCCGAGGGCTTGGCCGGAGGCTTTTGAATGCCGAGAGCAACCTCCAATACATCGCTCATTGTGTCCACATAATTGAAATTCAGGCCCTTGATGTACTCGGCCTCGATTTCAGCGACGTGCTTTTCGTTGTCCTTGCAGAGGAGCACCTCCTTTAGTCCGGCACGTTTGGCGGCGAGTATTTTTTCTTTAATACCGCCCACGGGCAACACCTTGCCGCGCAGGGTGATTTCGCCGGTCATGGCGAGGAAGGACTTGACCGGGCGTTTGGTAAACGCCGAGGTAATGGCCGTCAGCATGGTCACACCCGCAGAAGGGCCGTCTTTGGGTATGGCACCTTCGGGCACGTGAACGTGTATGTCGTTCTTGTCGAACATGTCCGGGTCTATGGCCAGTTCGTCGGCATGGGCTTTGATATAGCTTAGGGCGGTGCTGGCGCTTTCCTTCATTACGTCGCCGAGGTTGCCGGTGAGTTGCAGGCGGCCGTTGCCTTTGTTCAGGCTGGATTCGATGAACAGAATTTCGCCACCCACGCTGGTCCAGGCCAAGCCGATGGACACACCGGGGGCTTGCTGTTCCTGGTACACCTCGGCATCGAACTTGGTGGGGCCGAGTATGCCGTGCAGGTGTTCAGGCTTTATCGTCACCTCATAGGCCTCCTCCATCGCCACTTTTTTGGCCACCGAGCGCATGACGGACCCGACCTCGCGGTTCAGGTTGCGCACGCCGCTTTCGGCAGTGTAGTGCCGGATGATATTGATGAGGGTTTTTTCCGTGATTTTTATGTTTGCCGGTTTCAGGCCGTGTTCTTTGCGTTGCTCAGGGATCAGGTGGCGCTTGGCGATCTCGACCTTTTCCTCGAGAGAATAGCCTGCGATCTCAATGATTTCCATACGGTCGAGCAGGGCTGGCTGGATGGTGGCCAGCGAGTTGGCGGTGGCAATGAACAGCACTTTGGACAGGTCGAACTCCAGTTCGAGGTAGTTGTCATAAAACGTGGTGTTCTGTTCCGGGTCGAGCACCTCAAGCAGGGCCGAGGAGGGGTCGCCGCGAAAGTCCTTGCCCACCTTGTCAATTTCGTCGAGGATGAAAACCGGGTTCCCGGTTTTACACTTTTTCAGCGACTGGATGATGCGGCCCGGCATGGCACCGATGTATGTTTTGCGGTGGCCGCGAATCTCGGCCTCATCGTGCAGGCCGCCGAGACTCATGCGCACATACTTGCGCTTGAGCGCTTTGCCGATGCTCTGGCCGAGGGAGGTTTTGCCCACGCCGGGCGGGCCGACAAGGCAAAGGATGGGAGCCTTCATGTCACCCTTGAGTTTCAGCACCGCGAGGTGTTCGAGGATGCGTTCTTTCACTTTGGTGAGGCCGTAGTGGTCTTTGTCCAGCACGTCCTTCACGCGGCGCAGGTCGAAGTTGTCTTTGGTAAAATCCTGCCAGGGCAGATCAAGCAGGGTTTCCAAGTAGGTCAAACCGATGGCATACTCGGCGATCTGGGGGTTGACACGGCGCAGTTTGTTGATTTCACGCTGGAAGGTTTCCAGTACATTTTTGGGCCATTTCTTTTTGGAAGCGCGTTCAACGAGGGCGTTTATTTCGTCCTCCTGCGGGTTTTGGCCGAGTTCTTCCTGAATGGTTTTCAGCTGCTGGCTGAGGAAATAGTCGCGCTGTTGTTTTTCGATGTCGTTGCGCACTTTGGCCTCAATTTGGTCCTTGAGTTCCAGCAGCTGCAGCTCCGCGTCCATGTAAGTCAGGATGCGGTTGGCTTTGTCTTTGAGGTGGCTAATTTCGAGAATGGCCTGTTTTTCCTCAATTTTTATGTTGAGGTTGGAGGCGATGAAATTGAGCAGGAAGTTGTCGTTGGTGATATTTTTGAGCATCACCACGGCCTCCGAGGGTATCTGCGGCGACAGTTCGATGATCTGTTTGGCCGAGTCGCGGATACTGCTGATGAGGGCACGAAACTCTAATTTGTGCTTGGGCTGGACGTATTCCAAGGTAGCAATGCGGGCCACCATATATGGGTCTTCGGTCACCATGTCTTCCAGTAGGAAGCGCTTGCGGCCTTGCAAAATAGCGGTGGTGGATCCGTCGGGCATTTTCAGCAGCTTCAGCACCCGGGCGATGGTGCCCACGGAGTACAGATCGCGGAAAGATGGGCTTTCGATCTTGACATCGCGCTGCGATAAAACACCGATGAAGCGGTTGTCTTCGTAGGCTTTTTGCACGGCTCGGATACTCTTGTCGCGCCCAATGGTGATCGGCGTGACAATTCCTGGAAACAGCACTGTGTTTTTCAGGGGCAGTACCGGCAAAGTGTCGGGAAATACTTCGCCCTGCTTGGCTTCTTCGTCTTCTTCCAGCGAAAAAAGCGGCACAAAGTCCGGCTCATCATCGGACTGGGCAGACATCAACCAATTTTCAAACATATTCAAGCGCTGCAGGAGGTATTTGATTAACAGAGGGTAGAAGATTTGAGGGTTAGAAGGTTTGAGGGTTTCCGGTTTTTTGTCTCCCCGCATGGGGTTGGTTAGGGGTGGGCCTCAACCCGAAACCTTCTAACCCGAAACCCTCCAACCAAATTTTCGTGCAAACTTTGGCATTTTTCGGGAAACGCAGTGCGTCAAAACGATCTTTGTGTCAGACTGGCAGCATTTTTTTGAATTTGCCCGATTCGCTTGTCCAGTCAAATTGCTTGCCACCCCCAGATTTACAGACGATTGGCAGGTTTTTCCCAAACACATCCGCCAAAACGGCAGGCTAGTTTGTTTTCCACAAATTACTTTTGCCCCTCACTCCGGCCACCCGGACAACCCTTGTTGCTCCCGCGTGTTTTACCCGGAAACTACGGACTATGAAAAAAATTTGGCTTTGGCTCTTGTTCGGCGTTGCCCTTGCGGGCTGCCATTCTTCAAAAAAAATCACCTATGCACCGGAACAGATCGTCCCTACCGATAAGGCCCTGCTGTGGAAAATCAGCGCCAACGGCCTGAAAAAACCTTCGTACCTGCTCGGCACGATCCACCTGATCCCCAAGGCTGAACAAAAGTTTTCGGTGGGCACGTACGATGCCCTTGCCAGTTCCAGCCAGGTCGCTTTCGAGATTGACATGAAGGAAATGACCAACATAGTCGCTCAGTTCAGCCTGCTGAGCAAGGCGTTCATGGCCGGCGGGAAAACCCTGCGCGACTTGCTGCCCGCCGAAGATTACACTTTCGTGAAAGAAAGACTGAAGGAGCAAGGCCTGCCCTCCACCATGCTGGAGCGCATGAAACCCATGTTCCTCAGCACCCTGTTCGGTGCCGACGAAAATGCAGCCCTCGGCCCCGACGGCAACATGACCTCGGTGGAAATGGAGTTGTACCGCCAGGTCAAGCGCCGCAAATTGGAGTCCGCCGGCCTCGAAACCGCCGCCTATCAAATGGCTATCTTCGACAGCATACCTTACGAAACACAAGCCCGTATGCTGGTCGAAACCCTGCGCAGCGGCGATACCGATCAGGACGGCGGCGAGTTTGAAAAAATGATGGAGCTATACCGCCAAAAGGACATTAGCGGCATGGAGGCCATGATGCGTACCGAGGACGGCGGCATGCAGGAATTTCAAGACCTGCTGCTGCACCGCCGAAACCGCAACTGGATACCCGTTATGGCCCGCATGATGCGCGAAAAACCGACCCTGTTTGCCGTGGGAGCCGGTCACCTTGGCGGAGAACAGGGCGTGATCGCCCTGCTGCGGCGCGACGGCTACCGGGTGGATGCAGTGGACTGATCACGCATCCTCCTTCTGCATCCGGTGGATGTAGTACAACAGCCACACCGACACCACCATCGTGGCGGCCACTACCCAGCCCAGCACCGGGTAGCGCTCGATATGCCCCGTTTTGCTCTGAAAAACGATCACGCCCGCCAGCGCCGAAGCGAAGCCGCCCGAAATTTGGGACAACGACGAGTTCACGCCCATGAACGCCCCGCGGTCGGCCATCGCCGGGACGGTGCTCAGCATAGCCGACGACGAAACCATGCGGGCCATGATGCCCGCAAAAAGTACCGGATTAAGGATCAGCAGGATCCAAAGCGGTGTCACGCCAAGGTGGCAGTACACCAACACCATAATAATACTGTGTACCGTGCCCCAAACGAATACCCGATAGGCACCTGCCCGGTCGGTCAACTTGCCGAGAAGCGGCCCGGTCACCAACGTACACAAACCGGTGACGAGGTAGATGACCGGCAGATCGTCCAGATGCAGCCCCAAATTGTTCACCGCAAAAGCGCTCCCGAACGGCATGAGCATGAAGCCGCCCGTGGCCAGCAGCGCCGTGGCGGCAAAACCCCGCAGGTAGCGCGGCTTGGACACGGTTTTCCACAAATGCTGGAGCGCCGAGCGCCCCTCTTGGTGGGCAAGGTGCATGTCCACGGGTTTCATTTTGAAATAAACCAACAACCAGAGCGGCACACTGAACGCCGCGATCAGCAGAAACGGCGCGTGCCAGTCCCACAGGTTGGACGCGTACAGCCCTGCGGGCAAACCAAGTACTTGGCTGGCCGCAAACGCCATTTGCAAATAGCCCATCACCTGACCGCGCACCTTGACCTGGAACAGGTCGGTGACGATGGCAAAGGCCACTGAACCAAGTACCCCGCCGAAAATACCCGTGACCATACGCGCCGCCAGCAGCAGCCAGTAGGTCGGCGCGATGCCGCACAAAAACGTGCCGATGATGAACCCCGCGTAAAAAAACAGCAACAGCCGCTTGCGGTCGTACCGGTCGGCAAAACCCGCCGCCAGCAGGCCCGAGGCACCCGCGCTGAAGGCGTACACGGATACCACGAAGCCGAACTCCGTCGTGTTTATCTTCAGAGCGGGCAGTAGCTGTGCCCCGAGCGGCGACAGCACCATGAAATCCAAAATGATGGTGAATTGCAGGATGGCCAGTATGGCGATGACAAAAATCTCGTAGGGGCTGAACAGGCGTTCTTTGACCATTATAGTGTGTTTTTCTCGGTTGTGGTTGGTGTCCCGCCGCCTGCCGTGTCAGGGGCTTGGAACGGCGGGCAAAAGTAGGCAGTCGCGCTTATCCCCAACCCACTTCAGCGTGATGTTCTGCACCTGCTCGTCGTCGCGCAGGTACTCGCACAGGCGGGCGATGTACACGTCGAGGTTGCGGGAATTGAAAAAGGAGTCGTTGCCCCAGAGCGAGTCGAGAATGTGCTTGCGCAAAACAGTCTGGTTGGCGCTTTGGCACAGCTTGTCCAGCAACTGGGCCTCGCGGTGCGAAAGCCTCCGCACGTGATCGCCCAATTGGGGCTCCTGTCGCAGCGGGGTATTGAGATACTGACAGGTCAGTCGCCCACAAAGACCGCTGCCCCGCTGGAAGAGCAGGGCGGCGGTTTTGAATGCAATCAAAATGCACTCATTCAAAGACTTGCAGAATCTGCATCGGTTTTTCCATTTCCACGAATTCCCGGCGCGTAATTATTTCTTCTGGCGCGGTATCCGAGTCTAACTCCATATAAAAATGGCCTTCGTCTTGAGGAAAAATGTACAGCCATTTTCCGGTATCGAACAAAAAACCTACGATCTCAAGGGTTCTTTTGTCAATCGAAATGATATCCGGTAATACGGCCCCTTCTGGAAAAAACACTCAATCTCTTCTTCTTGCCCAGCAGTGATCACATCTTCTTTTCGGCCACCGCCGAAGCAACCACCTTGTCGTTTGCGTGGTCAAAAAAAACCTTCGTTGTTTTCATACGATGCGGGTTCAATGTCGTGCGATTTGAGAAACTGGTAAATTGCCGGAATATGCGAGGGATGGTCCTCTAACCACTGAAGCGACTTTTCTTCAAACTTGAACTTGCAAAAGCGCTGAATCTCGACGAGCATGGGGATGTCGGTGATCTTTTGTGCATGACTGTAATTCGGTTAGTACCCTTTCTCAGCCGCAAATAACCAGAACAAACTCGGAAACAGCAACGGCGCACTTGCTCCTACGCCCCCAGCC
>JBEBHD010000324.1:0-4682 GCA_040080915.1 Saprospiraceae bacterium | reverse complement strand
ACGCAATAGCAAAGGTGTAATATTTTTTCAATGAACTATTTATTTTGCTGCTTTTTTTATGACCTATTGCGTAAATCTGCGGCGGAGTTAGAGATTAAATCCTGCGTCTGTAGCAAATATTCCGTAACCCCAGTCCACAAAATTATTGCTGGTAATGGTGCGACTATTGGTGAATGTCGATCCTGATATACTAATACCTCGCACGCCTGTCATGTGCAGAAACGCATTGAACTGCTGTGTACCCAAATATTCATCATTTGTGACAAATGTACATCCGGTAAACGAGCCGGTGTAGTCCCGTACATCGTTGAGCCATCCGGGAGGGAAAGAATATGGCCAAAAGTTCTCATAAGGTGCATACTCAACGCCACGTTGGTTGTTCCTGAATATGGTGCCTACGCAGGTAATCTGCCCTCCGGCATTTAAGTTGTAATCTGGCCCCCAAAGTTGGGCACCTGTTTTGGCATGCTCTATGACAGCACCGCTACGTCCAATCAAGTGCCCTTGCCAAAGCCTTCCGTTTTGGGCATATTGCGACTTGGTATTATCGCCCCAAACTTCCACACCTTTCCACTGGCCGTTGCAACTATTTGTGAGTGTCCCTGACAGATCAAGCGTAGCATTGGGTTTTACAACAACTTTGCCATTTCTACAAAAATGAACAGTCACGCCAGGGCCAATATTGAACGTAACTGGCGTACTGGGACTGACTGGGTCGGGCTGTATTGTCAGTGTACCAGTTATGGTTATGTTTCCGCCATTAGGCAAATTGGCTGTTGTCCAGTTTGTATTTGTCTGAATGATGATTTCGTTACCAAAGAACCCGCCCGCGCCCGTACAGGTGAGATTTGATTCTGACCATAGCTCTTGCCTATAGTTTTCGAGTGCAAATTTCATGCGGGCCGACTGGCATTGGGTGAAGCGATCCTGACAGGAATGTACATATGACATGTAGTTTTCCTTAGGATAAAATCCTGGGGTTGCTGGAAAGGTTGGGCAAAGTGTACTACAACCTGCAGGTTCTTGTCCACAATCTGAAGTCACCAAAATAGGATAACATGGCGGAGTATCACAAACACGATCACCCCGTATATTGCAGTTGGCTTCATCATGGCACGAATGTGCACAGCCTCCAAAATCTGTCCCCCATACATGAAAAAGAGCTAAGTAGTGACCCATCTCGTGCGAAAGTGTGTTCAGTATATTTCCCGAAGCTGTCCCTGTTGTGCCCAAGAACTTATGAACCACAACGATTCCGTCTATCTCAGATTGTACTGGTGGCAGATAAGCGTAACCACCAATTCCATTATTATCAGAACAGTCATTATCTGGAACTATACAGCGAACAACCCAAATATTTATATACCTGTTAGCTGGCCAACGGCTTAGATTTTTCATCGCAACATCCAAGTCGTAATCACCATAAACCACGTCAGGATTATCTGTAAAAATTCGATTAATACCACTCGTACAATTGCCATTGGGATCAATTCTGGCACGGGTAAATTGAATCTGGGTATTGAACCCGCCCTCGCCGCCAGCGAACTGAAGGTTCAGCTGAGCCAATGCCTCGTCAATTTGTGCTTCACTAATGTTTTCTGGCCCATTGTTGTGCAGCACATGGAACACTACTGGAATCAGATAAGGCGTGTTGTTTTCACAGGATGTCTGCTCTGCTCTTTCCTCATCGAAATTTTGTAAAGAGATTTGATAATTTGGGTCATGTTGTTGCATCATCTGCATGACAACACCAAAACCACAGGGTTCAAGTGGATTTTGCGCCTGTAATGGAATTTGTTGCACGATTGAACTTGCCAAAACAAGCAGTTTTAGATACATGAGGTGAAAACTGATCGAAAGTTTCATAATTTTGCAAACTTTTGTAAGGTCCTACTCTGATTGTTTTGCCCGGCCATTTCGGTGCTACCGGGGGCATTTGGGGTGAATCGGGAGGTAGCAGTTGCTGCTGCTGCCTCTTTTTATTTCCTTCTAGTTGGCAAACGAAACAATTCAACAGTTTAGATGGAACAGAATAGTGAGTAGCTTGCCAACAGGTGCGCTGGCAAAAAGGGCCAGATCGCATCTGACCACTACAGGCAGGGAGCGGGCCTACTGCCTCTTGTACAAAAGATTGGAAAAGTTCACGGCTACAGTATCGCCTGCCAGCAAGTCATACTTCTCGCGGACTTGGGCGATGAGCGCAGGTACGTCTCGGTGCAGGGCATCCTCGTAATGCAAGGGACTGTATTCAACGTCGCCGGAAGGCTTCCTTGACGTGTACTGCACACATTGGAGCATCAAACGCGCGGCGCTTCGATCCGGGTCGAGTTCAAAAACAAAGTCCCCACTTCCAAAGGGTATTGATACCCGGTCACCATCACTGGTATATAGGACAGTGACGGCCTGCGGCGCGCCAGAGATAATGAGGGTCAATCGCACAAAGGATGCATCAAGTAGTTCTATCATTTCCAGAAGGTGGTGATCGCGAAGAAGGTGGTACCCTTCCAGAACCAAACTATCGTAGTCAATTTCACCGGCGAATGTAGCGACCTCGTTGTACGAGGTTGCCGTCAGCGCGTAAAACTTGGTGGGCCGAAAGTCAACTTCATGGTACTTGTACGCCTGCGGGTACTGCTCATCGTCTTCGGAGCTGCAGGCGTTGGCAAAAGCGATCAGTGCCAGGGAAAGTAGGAAGATCGTTCTAAAAGGGCCGAAATGGGCCGGGGCGTTGTGTCTCATGGCGATTAGGTTTGAGCGTTTTTTTTGATTGTTTGTCCCGTTGAAATGGACAAGGTTTGCGTGACAAATTTATGCTGATTACTTTTGCAACCACCAAAAATGTCTCCTGTTTTTCACTAATAAAATTATTAGCCCATTATGAACAAAAGAACAGAATCTTATTTTATCGGGCCAAGCCTGCGCCGAGCGCGTGATTCCAAGGGTTGGAGCCAAGAGGTTTTTGCCCCTGTAGTCGGCATGTCGCAGAGCAACCTGAGCAACATTGAGTCTAACAAACAGAAAGTAAGCTGGGAAACAATTCAGCTGATAGCCCACAAGTTAGACCTTACCCCCGAGGAATTGCTTGATGCTGATGGCGGTGTTGTCGTAAATGTATACCTCACGTCGCCAAGTTTTCAGCATGACGTATTGGTTTTCATGCTGAAAACTTGGCGACGCGAGGTATAGAAACACAAAATGGAAGTGCCAACGGGAACCATAATGTGGTACACAACGCCAAAGGAGAAGCAGATGCGCAGCGGGCACATATCCAAACCCTTGAAGAAGAAGTGCTTTTTCTTCGCGGGCAGGTAGAAACACTCACCAAACAGTTGGGGGCAGCACTTGAGCAGTTAAGGGTACTGGCCAAAATGCAAGATTTGGTGCCTCGTTAATAGCAACCGAAGCCTCTACAGGCACTACGGCCATGAAAAATGGGCATCAGCCTGCTTGGTCTGCGGTTGGTTGCACAGTGGCCAGTTCCCCTAACCGGAGGCCGACCGGGCCGAGCCGTGGATGCCGTTTGCCCTGCTGCTCGGATTCGTGTTTGTGTCCGGCTTCAACACGGCGGCCCAGACCGTGCGGCATTTTGGTGTGACCGTGAGCCAGGTCATGCAAAAAATGTCCATTCTGATCACCGTTCCGTTCGCCATTTTAGTTTACAGCGAATCGTCGGGTGCGCTCAAACTGCTCGATTTTGTACTGGCATTGTGCTCCATCGTACTGGTAAACTGGCCGAAGGGCACGCAAACAACAGGAGCAAGTGGCAAGTCCCGTCTACTCTGGATACCGCTGACGACCTGGGTACTGGCGGGCGTGATCGAGGTAGTGTTCGTGACGGTTCAGCAAGGACAAATGATCGCCAGCGGCGATCCGGCGTTTATCACCACGGTTTTTTGCACGGCGGGTTTGATCGGTCTGACCGTTTGTTGCTACGGCTGGCTGACGGGCCGCATGGTATTTTCGTGGCGCAACCTCGTGGCGGGCATCGTTCTCGGCATCCCCAACTACGGCAGCATGCTGTTTTTGCTCATGGCGCTCGGCAACGGCATGGAGGCTTCCCTGGCGTTCCCGTTGACCAACGTCGGCATCATTCTGGCCACAACCATAGGCGCGGTCGGGCTGTTCCGCGAACGCCTGAGCACCGTCAACTGGTGGGGCATCGCCTTGGCTTTGGCAGCCATCGTTTTCATCTCCTACTGATCCGTCGTCATGGAAAAACAACAGGACAACCTGATCTTTCATCCGTACAACGTCATGTTGTTTCTGCTCCTCGCGGGGCTGTCTTTCCTGTTCTTGGCCCTGACGGTCGGCTACTGCTACATCCGGGTCACCAAGGGCGTGCCACCGGTGCGGGTGCCGTGGCTATTTTTTTTCAATACAGGCATTTTGCTGACGGGCAGCTACGCCATGATCGCGGCCAAACGGTGCTACCTGAACGACGACACGGCGGGCTACCAGCGCCAACTGCGCTCGGCCATCGGGCTTTCGCTGTTGTTCATGGCCATGCAGGGCGTGGCTTGGTACTGGCTTTTCCAAATCAATGACGTGGGTATGCGCACATCCACCACTGCCGGTTTTTTGTATGTCCTGTCCATCGCGCACTTCGCGCACGTGGTTGCGGGCGTGCCCTTCCTCGCCGTGTTTTACCGCACGGCACTCCGGCGTATGGTGGACCCGGTGAC
>JBEBHD010000323.1:0-4694 GCA_040080915.1 Saprospiraceae bacterium | reverse complement strand
CTGAAGCGCGTTGGCGCGGCCCAAATCGGATTGTTCTTTTTTGAAAAGCCCGATGGCTTCGTCGTACAAACTGCGGGCGCGCTCCACGTTGCCCAGCCTCCTTTCCAAATCGCCAAGGGCCTTCAGCGCGTTGGCGCGGCCCAAATCGGATTGTTCTTTTTTGAAAAGCCCGATGGCTTCGTCGTACAAACTGCGGGCGCGCTCCACGTTGCCCAGCCTACTTTCCAAATCGCCAAGGGCCTTCAGCGCGTTGGCGCGGCCCAAATCGTCTTGTTCTTTTTTGAAAAGCCCGATGGCTTCGTCGTACAAACTGCGGGCGCGCTCCACGTTGCCCAGCCTCCTTTCCAAATCGCCAAGGGCCTGAAGCGCTGCCGCGTTGCTCCCTTGTGTTTGCGCTGATTGCGCCAATACGGGCTGCAAGGTCTCCAGCATGTCCTTGCCGAGCAAGATGCTGAACTGAAACCAGTTGCGCAACCCATTCTGGAAGAAGGCCAGCAACTCGGTATCTGGTTGCTCCTGCTGGCATTCTTCCAGCAGAAAGCGGTGTACCGTGGGGAATTTTTCCAGCAGCACGGCCCGGGCTTGCAGAGCCTCGTTGGTGCTGGCGATGCTGTCGGCAAGGCGTACCAATCCGTCGAGCAAGGGCAGTATGGCGGCTTTGGTGGCTGCCCACGAAAACCCGCCCGCATTGCGCTGCGCCTCATCAAGCGCAAAGCGGGCCACCGGCGGCAGCAGGTGGTAGCGCTCGCCCCGGCGGATCAGCACGCGGTGCCGCACCAGCAGCAGAAGCGCATCGTCGTCCACCTCGGGTACGGCTTGGTACAGCCCGGCCAACACGCTCTCGTCCAGCCCGTCGGGAAACAACGCGGCCACAGCCCAGAGCAGTAGCGCACCGGAGTGACGGGTGTCCACGGCATCGCTGGTCAAATGCAGCGATACGGCCAGACTGCCCCGCCGCGAGGGATCATGCTCCTGCCGGGCAATGGCCGTACCCTTCGCGCGCCAGTCGGCCATGATCCGGTTCAGGGACTTGGCTTCGCCCAGCGCCGCCACCAGTACCAGCGACAAGGCATGGCAGCCCAGATCGCGTTCCACGAACACGGGAAAATCTGGGCTGTCAAACAGTTCGTCGCCCCCCGTCCAGGCCTCGCGGAAGGTGCGCATGGCGGCTTCCAACGGCAAGGTATCCACTTCGATGGGTTTGCCGAGGGCGGCCAGTCGTACCCGAGAGGAGGCGAGCACGCGCACGCCGGGGGTGCTGCCGAGGCGGCGCAGCAGGTCGTGGCCTCCGGGACTGTCGAGGCTTTCGAGATTGTCTATATAGTACAGGCCGGGGCGTAGCAGGGAGAACAACTGGTCTATTTCGGGCAGGTTGTCGTGGCCCAGCGCGCGGGCGATGTCGGCGGCACACTCGCCGGGGCCGGCGGTGTCGCTTAGGCCTACCCAGTAGGCGCGGGCGCCAGGGTTTTGGCGCAGCCACAGTTGAAGACTGCGTTTGCAGATTTCGGTTTTGCCGATGCCGCCGGTACCGGTCAGTTGGGCCACCACCTGGGCGGCGGCCTCGGCGCCGTGAAGAAATTCGAGCACCCGCGCGATTTCCTGGTCACGCCCGTACACGTCGCGCTGGTCGGGCGCGAGGCGGTTGTCGTCGGCGCTCAGTTGGCCGGTCGGGCGGCGGCGGAAAGTGGACAGATTGGCGTTGGGGTCCTGAACCTCCTCGGCTATGGCCCGGAAGATGCGCTCCTGTTGGGAGGGGAAGCGCAGTCCGTTGCTGAAATCGCGCAGCACCACGGGTACGTCGTCATGGGCACCACCGTCGGGCAGCACGGGGATGTACTTGGCATTCTGCAGTTTGGTTTCGTACAGTTCCTGCGTGATGATAGCGGCCTCCCAGGTGCGGCCGAAACCGGCGGGCAGATCGGGGTCGCGTTTTTCAAAACTGGCCCGGTATCGCGGCGTGCATATCACCAGCACGAGGTCGTTGTCTTCCACGCAGTGCTGCATCCAGGCACGCCAGCCGTTTTGCGGGGCGCGGTTCTCGAAGGGGTGGTCGGTCACGACGTGGATGCCCTGCCCGCGCAGATACTCGGCCAGTTCCCAGACGGTTTGGCGGAAATCGTCGCTTTCGTGGGCGTAGGAAAGGAAGACCTGCGGCGCTTTGTCGTTCATGGGTGGTGTGGTTTGGGGCCAAATGTAGAAAACCTGATGATTATTCATCTGGTATTTAACTTGTTGGGGCCTTCAAATCCCACCATTTTACTCACCGGGTGACTCAAGTCATCCGGTGAGTAGCGTAGACCCAATACTCACAGCGTCCCCCGCCGCAGTTGCTCCGCCTCAATACTCTCAAAAAGCGCTTGGAAATTCCCCTTCCCGAACGACTTGGCACCGCAGCGCTGGATGATCTCGAAAAACATCGTGGGGCGGTCTTCCACCGGTTTGGTAAAAATCTGGAGCAGGTAGCCCTCGTCATCGCGGTCCACGAGAATACCGTGGCTTTTCAGCACACGGAGGTCTTCGGCAATGTGGCCTACGCGGTCGGTCACGGTGTCGTAGTAGTCGCCCGGCACGTAGAGAAATTCCACGCCGCGCTTGCGCAACTCGCTCACCGTAAACACGATGTCATCGGTGGCCACGGCCAAGTGCTGGCAGCCGGCACCTTCGTAGAACTCGTAAAATTCCTCCACCTGCGATTTTTTCTTGCCCTTGGCTGGCTCGTTGATGGGGAATTTAATCCGCATATTGCCACTGGCCATCACTTTGGACATGAGGGCGGTGTAGGTAGTGCTGATGTCCTTGTCGTCGAAGGTGATGAGGTTTTTGAAGCCCAGCACATTCTCGTAAAATCTGGCCCAAGTATTCATCTCGCCCCAGCCTACGCTTCCCACGCAGTGGTCCACATATTGGAGGCCGATCGGTGTGGGGTTGTACTCCGACTCCCATTTTTCAAAACCAGGCAGAAACACGCCCTTGTAGTTTTTGCGTTCCACGAAAACATGCACCACGTCGCCGTATGCATGTATGCCGGATCGCACGACTTCGCCGTGGTCGTCGCGTTCGATGGTGGGTTCCAGAAAAGCACGGGCACCGCGATTGGTGGTTTCCAGAAATGCCTGCTCGGCATCGTCCACCCAGAAAGCGATGGTCTTGACCCCGTCGCCGTGCAAACGGTGGTGCTCGGCGATATCGGAATTAGAGTGGTATGGCGACGTGAGCACGAGCCGAATTTTGCCCTGCTGGAGCACATACGACACTTTGTGCCGCACGCCCGTTTCCAACCCACAGTAGGCCAGCGACTGGAAGCCGAATGCGGTTTTGTAAAAATGTGCGGCCTGTTTGGCGTTGCCGACGTACATTTCCACATAGTCCGTGCCGTGCAGGGGCAGAAAGTCGTCGGTTTGCGGAGCGGTGGGTGCGGGTTGCAGGAGAGTGGCCATGTCTTCGAATGATGAATGAAAATTGATGAATGATGAATCACGTGTGCGTTACGCCGTTTTCATACCAAACCCGGTAATAATCTTCCACTTCGAGGTTTAGCGCGTCTTCGGTGATCATCAGGGGTTTGAAGGGGTCAATCATTACGGCCAATTCCTGGGTTTCTTTTTGGCCGATGCTGCGCTCGATGGCGCCGGGGTGCGGGCCGTGCGGGATGCCAGCGGGATGCAGAGTCAGGTGGCCGGGTTTCACGTCATTGCGCGACATGAAGTTGCCGTCCACGTAGTACAGGATTTCATCGGAATCCACATTGCTGTGGTGGTATGGCGCCGGGATGGCCTCCGGGTGGTAGTCGTACAGGCGCGGCACGAAGGAACAGACCACAAAACCCGGCCCCTCGAACGTCTGGTGAATAGGCGGAGGCAAGTGGATACGCCCCGTGATCGGTTCAAAATCGCGGATGTTGAACGCGTATGGATAGTGGTAGCCGTCCCAGCCCACTACGTCGAAGGGATGGTTCGGGTAGAGAAAAGGAAAAATGGTATTGCGCTTTTTTATGCGCACCTCGAAGTCGCCGCGCTCGTCGTAGGTCTCGAGTGTTTCGGGTCGTTTTATGTCGCGTTCGCAAAAGGGCGAATGCTCCAGCAGTTGACCGAAATCGTTGCGGTACCGGCGCGGCATGAGCACCGGCCCGTGGGATTCGATGAAAAGCAGGCGGTTGTCTGCGGTTTCCCACACCATTTTGTAAACGGTGCCGCGCGGCACCACGAGGTAGTCGCCCGGCTCGAAAGGCAGGGTGCCAAACATCGTCTGCAATTCGCCGCGCCCGTGATGCACAAAAAGCACCTCGTCAGCGTCAGCGTTTTTGAAAAAATAGGCCGACGGCACTCCGGTGGGCGCTGAAAGGCCAATGCTCATGTCGCTGTTCACGAACAACGTGCGGCGGCTCTCCACATAATCGTCCGTTGCGGGCACGGCAAAACCTTCAAATTTGAGCGGAGCGATATTGTTCTCGATAGCGATCTTCGGACCCACCGGGTACGGCGATTCGATAGCACGTACCTGCGTGGGTGTGTGCAGGTGGTACACCAAGGCCGACATTCCGCTAAAGCCCTGCGTGCCGACTAATTCTTCCTGGTAAAGCCCGCCATCGGGTTTGCGGAACACTACGTGGCGTTTGTGGGGTATTTTTCCAAGGCGATGGTAGAAAGGCATGTTTTTATATTTTGGCTGTTGGTCGTTGGCTGTTGGCCGTTGGC
>JBEBHD010000086.1:0-17486 GCA_040080915.1 Saprospiraceae bacterium | reverse complement strand
AAAAAAATCTGTGTGAATCTGTGAAAATCTGTGGTGCATTTTTTGCGTTTAGTGCCACCACAGGCGGGCACTAAACACGCTCTTATAAATCAAACACTCAAAATACCTCTGCGGTAAATTTGAAAATGTCCGGTGGTATGGCTACTCCCATTCTATGGTGGCTGGCGGCTTGGTACTAATGTCAAAAACCACCCGGTTGATGCCCCGCACATTGTTGATGATCTCACTCGAAACCTCAGCCAAAAACTCGTAGGGCAACCGGCTCCACTCCGCCGTCATGCCGTCCGTGCTGTTCACGGCCCGCAGCGCCACGGCCTGTTCGTAGGTGCGCTCGTCGCCCATCACGCCTACCGATTGGATGGGCAGCAAAATCGTTCCCGCCTGCCAAACCTGGTCGTACAGGTTGTGTTCGCGCAGTTTGTTGATGTAAATTGCGTCAGCTTCTTGCAGCAGCCGCACCTTGCCAACGGTTATGTCGCCGAGGATGCGGATGCCCAATCCCGGCCCTGGGAACGGATGCCGGTTCAAAATGCTGCCCGGTATCCCCAGTTCTTTGCCCACGCGCCGCACCTCGTCCTTGAACAACATGCGCAGCGGCTCCACGATTTTCAGGTTCAGTTGTTCCGGCAGGCCACCTACATTATGGTGACTTTTTATCGTGACCGAAGGGCCATGTACGCTGACGGACTCAATGACATCGGGGTAGATCGTGCCCTGACCGAGCCAATTGCAATCGTCATGTGCCTGGGATTCCTCCTCGAAAACCTCGATGAATAATCTTCCGATGATCTTGCGCTTTTCTTCGGGATCGGACACGCCGCGCAGGGCATCGTAAAAACGCTGCTTGGCATCCACGCCCTCGATGTTGAGGCCCATGTGCCGGTACGAGTCGAGCACCGATTCGTATTCGTTTTTGCGCAGCAGGCCGTTGTCCACAAAAAAACAAAACAGGCGTTCGCCAATGGCCCGCTGCAGCAGGGTGGCCGCCACGGTGGAGTCAACCCCGCCGGATAGGGCCATGATCACTTTTTCGGAGCCGATCTGTTGGCGTAGCGTGGCCACTGTTTCCTCCACAAAGTGGGCGGGTGTCCACCCCCCCGTGCAGCCGCAAATGCCGAGCACAAAATTTTTCAAAAACTGATACCCTTCGAGGCTGTGGTACACCTCCGGGTGAAACTGAATGCCGTACACTGGTGCCTCAAAACGGCTGCCGGTGGTGCGAAACGCCGCTACGGGGATCGTTTCGGTACCCGCCAGTACGGCAAACCCCTCCGGCAGATCGAGTATGGTGTCGCCGTGGCTCATCCAAACCTGTGATTGGCTTGACGTGTGCTCGAAAAACGGGTCTTGCGGATTGTGCTGCACGAGCGTAGCCTTGCCGTACTCGCGTTTTTCCGAGCGGGCCACCGTGCCGCCGTAGTAATCGGCGGTGAGTTGTGCCCCGTAGCAAATGCCGAGCACGGGCAGTTTGCCAGCCACGGCTGCCATGTCGAATCGCAAGGCATCGGGCTGTTTTACGGAAAACGGGCTGCCCGACAGGATAATCCCCTTGGTGTCGCCCCCCGGTTCGGGCATCTTGTTGTACGGTACGATTTCGCAAAAGACGTGCATCTCCCGCACGCGCCGGGCAATCAACTGCGTGTACTGCGACCCGAAATCGAGGATGAGGATTTTTTCCATAAACCGTTTTGAAGCCCGCAAAGGTAGGGAATAAGTTGTCGGGGAAAATATTGGGCTTGCTTGGTTTTTCGAAAAGTGTTGACTTATCTTTGCGCCCTCGAAAAGCCCGGTGCTATTTCCAATAAGGAGCCGGGCGAGATTTTATCTCTTAACTCAAATTTTCGCATTCAACATGGCAGTAAAACTGCGCCTCCAACGCCGTGGCCGCTCCAAAGCGCCCTTTTACCACATCGTAGTCGCCGACGCTCGTTTTCCCCGCGACGGCCGTTTCATTGAAAAACTCGGAACCTACAACCCACTGACCATTCCCGCGACCATCGAATTGGATCGCGACTTGGCATATGACTGGTTGGTCAAAGGTGCCCAACCCACCGACACTGTTCGCGCCATCCTCCGTTTCAAAGGTGTATTGTACAAAAAACACCTCGCCGATGGCGTAAAAAAAGGTGCCCTCACGCCCGAACAGGCCGAGGCCAAACTGAACGCCTGGATCGAACAAAAGGAAAGCGGCATCGCCAAGCGTCGCGAAGAGTCGGCTGAAAAGCAACGCCAGCACGTTGCCGCAGTGGACGGCTCGCCGAAGGCCAAGGCCAAGCCAGTAGTTGTGGCACCGGTAGTCGAAGAGGCTGTTGCGCCGGTTGTTGAAGAAGTAGTCGAGACGCAAGCCGCCGTCGAAGAAGCCGCACCGGTTGTTGAGGAAGTGGTAGCCGAGGCACCCGCCGCCGTCGAAGAAGCCGCAACGATTGTTGAGGAAGTGGTAGCCGAGGCACCCGCCGCCGTCGAAGAAGCCGCAACGATTGTTGAGGAAGTAGTAGCCGAGGCACCCGCCGCCGCCGAAGAGGCCGCACCGGAAGAAAAAACGGAAGAGTAAGAATAACCTCGGCGAGAGTTTTTACTTTTGCCGATCAATTTTTCGGGTAAAAAAAGACCTGACAAAGCCCTTGGTTGCTTTGTCAGGTCTTTTTTCAAAAAAATCAACCCGGCCAACACCCATTCGCTCAATCACTCAAAAACGCACAGCCATGCAACCATTGGACGAGCAATACTACGACCGGCTCAACGACATAGCCGCTTCCATCCAGGAATCGCCGATCTTGGCCCAATACCTTGACGAAGAAGAGGACGAACTATACAACGAGCTCCGGCAGGAGTTCGAGCCGATGCTGTCGCAGGTACACCACGATGTAGCGGCCAACGCGCCACTCCAGTTAGTCACCATTGAAAAAATGCTGCTCGAATCGGTCTTCGAGGGCCTTTACCTGCCCCGTATCCTCGGTTATGCTGTGCTGCGCGGCGAGATCAACGACCAGTACCGCTACGTTCGGCCTAACGATCACTTCAAGGACATCCTGCTGGCTATTTGCAACAGCGTACACTTCGAACAGCTGAAAAAACGCATCGGCCAAAGCATTCAGGTCGGATTTGCCCTGAGCAGCGACATCTGGATCACCAACCTGATGAGCCAGATCGAGAACAAGCGCATCCGGTATTTCCTCCAGCAACAAAAAAACGACCGCTTCCGCGACCAAAAAGACCGCCACGAGCTGTACACCCGCTACTCCAACCAGTTCCGCAACGAACTGTACTACTCAGCGGACTTCCCAAAGTTGCGCGGCGAGATGAAAGCCAATTTCTCTGCCCTGCGCCAGTTCCTGCTCAAGCGTTTTGAGGTAGGGGGCGACAACGCCAGCCTGAAAGACCAAATCCGGGATTTCCTGCTCAACAAAGATTTCCACAACTCGGACGAGTACGTGGAAATGCTGGCCATGTACGGCATTTTCATGCCCTTGGACGAGGCTGGCCAAAAAGAGTACGCTGGCCACTTTGCCCGCGAGCGGGCATCGTTTCCGAATTTTGAGGCCAAATACCTAACCTTCCTGGCTGAGCTCTACCAGTCGAACGCCAACATGAACGCCGAGCACGATGAGCGCATGGCACAAATGATGGACCTGAAAGTCTCGGACAAAATATCGGAGCTGTACCGCATCGCCACCAAGATTCACAGCCTCGGCTACGTCCACCCCGACGTGATAGATGCCGTACAGGATTTTTACAACAACCACGAGGGCCTGTCCATCGAGAGCAAGTGCCTGCGCCTCATCATACTCAACTATTTTGGCCGCCTGATGAACGGCCTCACCGAGCGCGAATACGCCGACTACTTCGAACTGAATAAGATTTTCAATGTGTACATCCAGATTTTTGGCAATCAGGAGTTTAACCAGGCGGTCGAAAAAATTTCCATGCGGTACGTTCAAAAATTGCTCAAGGTGTACACCGACAAGCGCGGCAAAGATTATCAGGACATCAAAAAGTTTGTGTCCACCCAGTTTGTGGACATGGGTTTCCTCGACGACAAAGAGATCGTGGAGATGTTCAAGACCCGGCGCAAGCGGCGCAAGTCGGACGAAGCCTGATCTCGCAGCCTTGATCGGCCAATTTCCACAGCCGGTCGAAGGCCGGTAAGCGAGATGATTCGGCCCGGTACTTTCGCCGCCGAATTCGCCCACCACTAATTTTGTTCTCCAATAATTAAGCACCATGTCGGTACTCGTTTTTCTGGTTGTCCTGTACATTCTGCTCGGCCTGAGCATGATGAAATTGTTCGAAAAAGCCGGTATTCCCGGCTGGAAGGCCCTCGTTCCGGGGCTTGCCGCTATGGAGTGGAGCAAGATGGTGGGGCGAAAACCGCAGTACGCAGCATGGCTGCTGTTCCCGGTGGTCAACTTTTTCATCTACGCCGCGCTGTGCATTGACATGATTCGCTCCTTTGGTAAGCACGGTTTTGGTGACGCAGTGCTGGCCGTAGTTTATGCCCCCGTTTCATTTTTCCTCGTTGGGCGCGACCCCAAATGCACCTACAACGGGCCAATTTTGGAGCAGGAACGGGATTACCACCAACAGGTACACGAGGCACAGGAGCAAAATGACAAGGCTGCGTTGCGCAAATTGGAGGCCGCCAACCCGTTCAAAAAAACGCAATTGCGCGAGTGGACAGAGGCGATTATTTTCGCTGTTTTCGCAGCCGCCTTTATCCGCATGTTCCTCATCGAGGCTTATGTGATCCCCACCTCTTCGATGGAGGGGACACTGAAAGTAGGCGACTACCTGTTCGTCAGCAAAGCACATTTTGGCATCCGAACACCCATGACGGTCGTGCAGTTTCCACTGATTCACAACCGTTTCAGCAACAGCGACGGGCTGCTGGCCCACGAATCATACCTCGAAAAACCCTCCCTGCCCTACTTCCGCCTGCCAGCCATTGAACAGGTAGACCGCAACGAACCGGTGGTGTTCAACTACCCTGCAGGCGACAGCGTCATCATAACCCCCAACCGCACTTACGATGTGTACCAGTGGCGCCGCGAAATGGATATGCTGCGCCGTATGAACCGTCAAATCCCGCCCATGCCGGAGGTAGTGGCCAGGCCCATTGACAAAAAAGACCACTACATCAAACGCTGCATCGGCATGCCCGGCGACAGCCTGCAAATCCGTGGAGGCCAAGTGCATATCAACGGAAAAGCCATCCCCAACCCGACCCACATGCAGTTTGCCTATTTCATCAACAACCCTTCCGGCAACCTGAACCTGAGCAAATTGGAAGAAATCGGGGTCAGCCTCAACGATGCCATCCCCATCGAAATGCCCACCGGTGAAATCCGGCGTTACTACAACCTTGATGTACAGCAGGCAGAAAAAGTCAAGTCCTGGGGCACCGACATTACGCTCGAACGCTTCTCGCCCGGCCCGCGCCCAGGTTATGTTTTCCCTTATGATGCCGCCCACGACACCTGGACGGTGGACAATTTCGGCCCCATCTTCATCCCCAAAAAAGGAACCACAGTAGACCTGACCCCGACCAGCCTGCCCTTCTACGAGCGCATCATCCGCGTGTACGAAGGCAATTCGCTGGACGAGCGCGGGGGCAAATACTACCTCAACGGGAACGAAACCGCCACTTATACCTTCAAACAGGACTACTACTGGATGATGGGCGACAACCGCCACAACTCCGAAGACTCCCGCATCTGGGGCTTTGTGCCCGCCGACCACATCGTGGGCAAACCGCTCTTTATCTGGTTCTCCACCAAAAACGGCAATATCCGTGAGGGCATCAACTGGGGTCGAATTTTCCGCTCGGCCAACAAAATGTGAGGCGTAAAAAAAATCATTTTTGCGCTGCCGCTTTCATTTCAGTGGCAAGCGGCTCGCCGAGGTACCGGTCAATGGCAGCATGTACGCCATATATCACCGGTGTCAACGCAAACGCCATCGTGGCTTTGTAAATATAACTCATCACTGATATGGCCAGCACCTGCATGAACGGCAACTGCTGCCCGATGTGTAACGCGATGAACACCACGATAAAACTGTCCAAAAACTGGGACACCAACGTGCTGCCCGTTGCCCTCAGCCAGATTTTTTTCTCGCCCGTCATGGCTTTGATTCGGTGAAAAATGCCCACGTCTACGATTTGGGCCACCAAAAACGCGATCAGAGAGCCAACTATGATCCACATGCTCTGGCCAAAAACGATGGAATAGGCCGCGTTGTAGTCCGACACTTGGGCGCGCACCGCCGCCTGTTCTTCGGGCGACCACGAGGGCTTGATATGCGCCGTGCGCCAAAACTCGGCAGGGTCGAGTTGGATCGCCCCAAAAACCATGAGAAATCCGTAGGCGATCAGGCCGGCAGTCAGGTAGGATAGCATGCGCACACCGCGCCGACCGTAGTATTCGTTGATGATGTCGGTCATCACAAACACTGCGGGCCACAGCAAAACGCCCGCCGTGAGGGTAAACGACAGCCCGTTTTGTCCGAACAACGACCACTGCACTTCGTCCATCCCGAGCGTACGCTCAAGTGAGAATAATTTCACGCCCATGAACTCCGCCACGAGGGCATTGCTGACAAAAAAACCGGACAGTACCATCCACAGCCGGTTGGGTTTGGAACTAAAAAACTCGCGCATGAGGTGTTTTTTAATGGTGCAGAAAATATGTTTCGCCTTTTCCCTCCAACCAGTCCACATACTCCACCGAGCCGAGGCGAAACTTGATCGGCACCGGTGTTTTCAACCCGATTTTGTACTCGACACGGCAAAAGAACGGCAGATCATCCGCCGACCAATGGCAAAGCACCGGCGGGGTGATGAGCTGTACGGCGGGCGATTTTGACAAAAATTTCGTGGACTCATCCGGTGCTGTAGCTGAAAAAGCGCTGTTGTTTGAAGGAAAAACCGTTCGGTCGCTGCTTTTTGCCGCACTGACAACCCAGTTTTCCAACTCATGAAACGACCGACCGCTCCCGCTTTGGGCTTGAGTGAGTACCGCCCAAAAAAGCCCGGCCATGGTTGGGAGGAGGCGAAAAAAATGGTACCCTACCCTACCCTGCTGGTTTTGACATTGCCAATTCATGCGGTAAATGTAGGGCGGCCATTCACCGCAGAGGCGCAGAGAGGCGGAGTTTTTTGTTTTCTTGAAAATGTCAGGAGTATACCAACAGGCTCTCCATGAATCAATCTACCACAAACGATTTGTTTTATCTTTGCCCGTTCAACGCATCCATTCAATCGAGCCAATCGAATGTACGCCATCATAGACGTGGAAACCACCGGGGGCAGCGCCCGTTTCGAGCGCATCACCGAGATCGCGATCGTGTTGCACGATGGCGACCACGTGGTGGATACGTTCTCGACCCTGCTCAATCCGGAGCGCAGCATACCGTGGAGCATCACCCAGATCACCGGCATCACCGACGAGATGGTCGCCCAAGCACCTCGTTTTTTTGAGGTGGCCAAACAGATCGTGCAGATGACCGAGGGGGCTGTTTTTGTGGCGCACAACGTTTCGTTCGACTACGGTTTCGTGCGCGAGGAGTTTGCCCGGTTGGGATACGAATTTTCCCGAAAAAAACTGTGTACGGTGCGGCTGGCACGCCAGGTATTTCCCGGTTTGCCCAGTTACAGCCTTGGCAACTTAAAGCGCCACTTCGGCATCGTTTCGGAAAAAAGTCACCGCGCCCTCGATGATACCTTGGCCACCGTGGAGGTCTTTGAGCGCATCTTGGCCGCCCAAACGGGCAATGGCAGCGTCAAGGCATTGGTCAACCACGGCGTGCGGGAGGCTAAACTGCCAGACGGTATCACGTTGGACCGCCTGCATGCCGCACCTGAGGCCTGCGGTGTGTACTACCTGCACGATGCCACCGGGGAGGTGATCTACGTGGGCAAAAGCATCAACATACGCAAGCGCCTGTTCGAGCATTTCGCCGACCCCTCGCCCAAGGGCGAAAAACTGCGTGCGGGCGTAGCCGATTTCAGCAGCGAGGTCACCGGGAGCGAACTGGTGGCATTACTGCTCGAAAGCGCCGAGATCAAACGCTTGCAGCCTCGCATCAACCGGGCACTGCGGATGCGGCAGTTCTCGGGTTGCGTGTTCGCATACACGGACCAAAACGGCTACCGGTGCCTCGCGGCCGCTCAGCGCTCGAAGCGAAACATGAATCAGTTGGAATTGGTAGCAGAAATGCCCAAGTTGACCAGCGCCCGGGCTTGGCTGGAAAGCCTGGCGCGTCAACACACACTCTGCGAGCGGCTGTGTAACCTTGACCCGGGTGAACGGGCCTGTTTTCACTACACCATAAAAAAATGCCACGGCGCTTGTATCGGAGTGGAGGTGCCTGAAACGTACAACGAGCGGGTGGCGCAGGCCCTCGCGGAAATGGCTCAGGGCCTGTCAGGTAGTTTTTTTGTGATCGAAAACGGGCGGCACGAGCAGGAGCGGGCCGTGGTGGCCGTTCAAAACGGGCAGTACATCGGGTTTGGGTACGTGGGGACGGAGGAAGCGCTCGCCGAGAGCGACTTGCTGGGTATGGTCAAAAAAACATACCCCGATCCTGATGCGGCGCGGATCATTCGCACCTACAAAAACGCGCACAGCACAACGCACAAAATACAAAGCACGGAGTAAGGGCGTGGTGAGGCCAGTATTGCTGGTTTGCTTTCCCTTGCTCCGTGCTTTGCGATCCGTGATCAGCAGTGTTACTTCCCCGCGTTGGCGCGGTAAATGTATTTTTCGATGTCGCGCCAGTCGGGCGACGACTGCACGGGGTGGTCACGGCGCATGCGTTCAAATACTTCTGCGGCGGCCTCCTTGTTGCCCTGGTGATCGTGGAGCATACCGAGTTTTTTCAGGTAATAAGCCACGAGTGCGTCATTTTTGCCCGCATCAGCGGCTTTTTCGTAGTAGTTGAGGGCCTTGTCGTATTCTTTTTTCTCGGAATAGCAGTCGCCGAGGATGCCATTTTTCATGATGGGCATCATTGAGCCGTCAGCACTGTAATCCTCCATGTATTCGATGGCTTTGTCCACTTCGCCGAGTTGCAGGCAGCAAACGCCCGCATAGTATTTGGCGATGTTGCCTGCATCGGAGCTGCCGTACTTGTCCACGATGCTTGCGAAACCGTCGTAGCCGCCGCCGGGGTTTTCGAGGGCGAGCCGGAACGAATCGCGCTCAAATTGGGCTTGCGCCTGCCACATAGCGTTCACCGCTTCTTCTTGTTGCGGTTCCACCACGAGCACTTTGTAGCCCCACCATCCCAGCACGATGAGGGCGATGCCGCCTGCCACATACAGCAGCATGTTTTGGTTGGTTAGCCAACTGGGTCGTGCTGATGCTGTTTCCTCTTGAACCTCTACCTCGGCTTCGGTCGCCTTGGCCGTTTTGCGTTTTGCCATTGTCTGTTGAAAATTATGAGTTGTTGTCTCTTTCTGATGCCTTTTCCAAAAAGGCGGGCAAAAGTACGCAAAGTTTGTTTCGGGCAAGGAGTGTGTGTGAAATTTGTGCGATTGGGTGTTTCAGTTGCCGAAAGTTTATCGGAAAGTGATGGTGTTTTTATACTTCGCACCACAAGGTGCAAAGCCGCTTTTGTCAAACTGAGCGCTGCTGATCAAAATAGTAGGCCGAAGGCCAAACACAAAGCTTCGCAGCGCGAAGTATAACGCCTACAAATTTCACATGGGTTGGAAATCCCGTATTGGCGAGAGAGGAGGAACGGTTCTTTCGAAAAATTGGCTGAAAAAAATTCAATTGTCTTTCTTTGCTAATATGAACAGTGTACTACATTTACACTTTCTTTTAATCCGCCTGACTTGCCCGGGTTTTCCTCTCTGACTGCACATCGTACGTTTTCGATCCTGAAAACGGTTTCCCTGCCCGGCTGGTTCTTTTTTGACAATACGTCGTTTCAAAGTCTGCCTTGTGCGGGCTTTTCGTGTTGTTTTGTTGATGCGGTCTTTTCACACCTTAGTAGTTTTTTCCGAAATATACCCCTTTTGAGCTGCCCGACCACTCTTTTTAATCTTCGTGCCAGTTTGCCGTGCTGCGCAGGCTGCGTGCGGGTAATAGTCGCCTTATGCAAGACATCAAAGAATTGATCCTGTTGCTCGCGCAACACAATGTCCACCCGCTGAAACGCTTGGCTGGCTCAGCAGACTCTAAGTTGCTGGCCCTGTACGAGGGCATCGCCCAAGGCAAGTTTCACTCGGACGACGAAGCCGCGGCTGCGCTGTACAAGGGGCAGGGAGGGGCCTCGAGTTATCGCAAGCTCAAGTCCGACCTGCGGGAGCGGCTGCTGGAGCACGTTTTCGAGATCAACACCGACACCAACCAGTACTCGGATTACCAGAAAGCGTACTACGAATGCCACAAACTGTGGGTCATCGTCCGATTTTTGACAGGCCAGAACGCCAACACTGTGGCCATGACCTTGGCCAACAAGCTGATGCGCACTGCTGAAAAATTTGACTTTGTCCTGTTGTGCATGGACATCGCCTCATTCTTGCGTACCCAGTACGGACTTCGGGAGAGCAACGACAAAAAATTTCGAGAGGCCAACCAGCAGTTTGAGTTTTTCCGAAAGGTGTACGACGCGGAGAGCCTTGCCGAACAACTTTATACGACCTTGGTAGTGCGCACGGTAAATAACCGCTCGGCCCAAACGGATGTGCAGCAACTGGCCAGTGAATACTCCGAGCGACTGGAAGGGCTGCTCGGGCAGTACGAAACCTACAAACTGCAGATGTACGGCTACATGATCACCCAGATCTGCCACACCTCACAAAACGACTACGCCAAGGCGCTCGAATCGTGCGAGCAGGCCATCTCGTTTTTCAGCAACCGCCCCTACGAGGCCCGCGTGCCGCTCCAGATTTTTTACTACCAGCACTTGGTATGCAACATCCAACTGCGCCAGTTCGAGGCGGGCCGGGAATCGGCCGAGCACTGTATCCGGCTCATGCAGGAGGGCACCTTCAACTGGTTCAAGTACCGCGAACTGTACTTGCACCTGCTGCTGCACACACGTCGGTACGAGGAAGCCGAGGACATCCTTCAGAAAACGGTGAAGCACCCGCGTTTCGAGTTCCTGCCCGAAAACGCCGTCGAAATCTGGCGCATTTACGAGGCTTTTGTCCACTACCTGCACAATGCGGGCAAGATGAGCGTACAAACGAAAAGCAAGTTCAAGTTGGCCAAGTTCATCAGCGACCTGTGGATTTTCAACAAGGACAAGAGCGGTATGAACATCGCCGTGATCATCATCAAATGGCTCACCCTGTTGCAGGAGCGGCAGTTTGGAAAAATCCTGGACGAGGTGGAAGCCACCGAACAGTACTGCTACCGACACCTGCGGAGCGACGAGACAAAGCGCAGCTACTACTTCCTGAAAATGCTCCTGCAACTGCCACTGGGGCAGTTTGAACGCAAATCGGTGGAGCCGAAAGTAGAGCGGATCATGGAAAAACTGCGGGCGGTACCGCTCCAATTGGCCAACCAGACGTTCGAGATTGAGGTCGTGCCGTATGAGGACTTGTGGGAGACCGTCCTGGAATCATTGGACAAAAAATAGCTGCTCATGAATTTTCTCATTTAATCAACAACCACTCTCTTATGAAAAAACACTCCCCCCCTTGGTTCGCCCCCGATACCGACTATGTCGGCGGCGTAGTGGATACGACCACAGTATGAGTTTGGTGGTACCCTGCAGTTGCTAATGGACATAAGACACCTGAAGCGTACTGCTGGCCGCCCTGGAAACAGGGCGGCTTTTTTTTTGCCCTATTTCTTCCACAACTGGCCCGTTCCTAAAGGGAACAAACCATCTCTTTTTCCAGCCAATTGACACGCTTTCTGCGTAACAAATCAATTTTAAAAAAATACTTATAGACCGTTAATAACCAATCGTATGTAGTTGTTCTTCCGAACCATTTTGCACAAGAACACGGGTAACGATTCCGGGCTGATCGTTTGCCCGACCGACACGGGAGCGGCTGACTTTTGATTTCGAAAAGCACAACACACAGTTTTTTCTTAATCAAATTCTCTCAGTCGTCATGAAAAGCACAACAGCCCTCCGTCCGGCTATTTGTACCCGGTTTCCCGATCCTGCTTCAACCATCATCGTAGACACCACCGTGGTTTGACACGGCCATATACGAGCGACGATGATACAGCCTGTTTTAGAGTTTGCCCCCTCAGTACGACTCGCTTCGCGTTCCATTCGCGAGGTAGAAATGGAGGTAGTATTCGGTACCCCCAGCCAAAGTTGTACCGGCTTGGGGGTTTGTGCGATCATAAACCGGCACCCGCAGGTGGAGTTGATACCCTGCCCGCATGCGCCGGCAATAATCCATTTCGACCCGGGCCACGAGATCGTGTTTCGGTTTCGGAAACAACGCCTGCCCGACAGGGTCGTGCAGGTATATTTTTCCTCAAATTTTTTTGTCGTAGAGGAAGCCTTTTCCCTGCCGCAAAGACTGGTTCGACTGTGGGGGCTGCCCGTAGGCAGCATCCACCCTGGGCGCTACTCGTTGGAAGAATACTCCAGGGAGTGGCGCCTTTATTTTCCGTTACCGCCCAAACGGTCGGCATAACACGCTTATCCTTAGGTAATACTGTAAATCCATCATCATGAAAAGTATTTGTACGAATTGGAAACTGTGGCTCCTCAGCAGTTTGATTTCCTTGGCCAACCCCGCCTTTAGCGAGAACCCGCTCACGGCCAACCCTTGGGCAACGTCGCCATCCATCGCTCCACCACCGTGTACCGGGGCAGCCACCGAAATCGGCGGCACGGTCTTTCAGGACTTTAACGGCGACGGCTCTAAGAACGGTGCCGAGCCGGGCATCAGCGGAGTGTCCGTTAGCGCGTTCGATGCCAACGACGCGCCAGCCTCCCCCACTTCGACAGCCATATCCACAGCGGATGGAACATACTTGCTCACAGGACTTGCTGCTGGTACGAATTACCGTCTTGAGTTCACTTGGTCGGACGCTACATTGCAGCCAGGGGCCGCAGGCGGGACATCGGTGCAGATCGCCACATCGGGCGATTGCTCGGTGAATTTCGGGCTGAGCAATCCCTATCAGTACTGCCAGGACAACCCGAAAATGGTAACAAGTTGTTACGCGGAAGGCTCCAATGTTGGAAGCGGTACCGATGTGCTGATCTCGATGGGTTTCAACACCCCCGTGCCGCCGGTCAACCACGAATCGGTGGGCAGCCAGATCGGTTCCACCTACGGCCTGGCTTACCAGCGCTCGTCCAGCAGCATGTTCGCGGGCGCTTTTATGAAACGCTTCGCGGGCTTTGGCCCCGGTGGCCCCGGTGCTATTTACCGGATCACCAACCCGTCAGACGGCCTGACCAGCGGTTCGGTTTTCGTAGACCTGAATACCCTGTTCGGTTCGCCCGTTGCTGGCACCGACCCGCACGATTTTACCCTATACGGCGGCGAATATGAAGATAATGCCTCCTTTGATGCAGCAGGCCGCCGCGCATTTGGTGACTTGGATATTTCCGATGACGAGCTCACGTTGTACGCGGTCAACCTTAATGACCGCAGCTTGTATGTCATTCCGTTGGGTACAGATCCGAGCAACCCGGTGGCACCCACCCTTTCATCGCAAGTGACCGTGGTGCCTTTGGCCGATGCCGGCAGCCCCCTGCCCGACTTGCCGAGTGGCATCAACAACAGCGAAATCATACCGTTTGCGCTCAAATACCACGACGGTTTGCTGTACATCGGCTTTGTGGCCAACGGCCAATCGGGTGGCACCCGCAAGGCGTTCGCCTATTCGTACAATCCCGTGGGCGGGGCTTTTGTCAAGGTGCTGGAATTCGACCTGACCTATGCCCGCGGTTGCGCATTTGCCGACGGGCCCACGTGCTATGGGGCAGCTGCCTGGAACAACTGGGTGAGCGCTTACCCGGCATCTCCAGCCATGTTCGCGCCTTATTCAACACCCGAAGTAGGGCACCCTCAGCCTATTTTTGCCGATATTGAATTCGATGTCAGCGGCAATATGCTCATCGGCCTTCGCGACCGCTGGGGTGAACAGGGCGGTTATAGTGCTCGAAACAACCCGGCAAACGATAACCTGTCCAGCAACGATGCCTTTGGAGACATCCTGCTCGCCACGCCTGGTGGAGGCGGCTGGACGGTCAACATCGCCGATTTTACCGACAACAGCCTATCCGGCGCAACCGGTGGCGGAGGTATTCACCCGTGTGTCAACAACGAATCTGTTTTCGGCGGAGACTGCTACAACGCCGATGGCTACCTGCACGAGGAAACATCTATGGGCGGCTTGGCAGTTTTGATGCAAAACAATCAGGTGGCTTTCACTTCGATGGACCCGTTACAAAATGCGTTTTCCAATGGCATTGACTGGCATACTGCCTCCGGTTCTTTTGTACGGGCGTTCGAAGTGCTCACGGGCGGTCTCAACAGCCCCTTCGGCAAGGCCGCTGGCTTGGGCGAACTGGAACTCGTTTGCGACGAAACGCCCATCGAGGTCGGCAACGTAGTATGGAAAGACACCGACGACGACGGCATTCAAGACCCGGACGAAACTGGCGTGAACGGCGTGATCATCACCTTATGGAAAGACGACGGTGTCGGGAATTTTTCCCAGATCGCTTCCACCACCAGCGCGGGCGGCGGGTTTTATGGTTTTTCCAGCAAACCGAGCGGAAGCGCTTCGGGCGTGGCGTACAACGTGACCCAGCTTCTGCCGGGCATGAACTACGAAATACGAATTGCCGATGTCATTGGCGGTAGCCAGCAAGCGGCGTTGAGCGGTTGTTATCTGGGCAAACAAGACCAAGACCCCGGCGTGAACGGCGACCTGCACGACAGCGATGCTGCCGCCAGCGGTAACGGCGCGGTCATACCATTTTCCACAGCGCTGGCCGGGCACAACAACCACACATACGATGTCGGATTTGTGGCAGAAAAAGTGGCCGTTGGCAATTACGTATTCATGGACAACGACGACAACGGAACCTTTAACGCCGGTGACATGGCCATCCCAGCTGTGACCGTTTGGCTGTACGTCTCCGGTGCCAACTACGGCGTTGATGCCCCATTGGCCACCGATGTGACCGATCTGAACGGCTACTACTACTTTGACGAATTAACCGCAGGTCAATATGTGGTGTACATCCCGGCTACCAACTTCAATCCGGGCCAACCCCTCGAAAATAAAGAAAGTGTGCCCGGTGCTGAGGCTGGCGACACGGTGGACGACAACGATAACGGCCAGGATACGCCGGTGAACGGAGGCATCAAGTCGAATACGTTTACGCTGACACCCAATATAGAACCATCCAATGAATCCGGCTCTGGTGGCACCGGCAGCGGCAGCCCGCAATATCCGGGCAGCCTTGACGACAACAACGTCAACGAAACGATTGACTTCGGCTTCCGCCTCGAAAAGGTGGCCATTGGCAACTTTGTGTTCATGGACAACGATGCCAGTGGCACATTCACTGCTGGCGACATGGCTATTTCCAATGTCGTGGTATGGCTTTATCTGGCAGGTGCTAACTACGGTGTGGATGCGCCGCTAATGACAGATGTGACCGATGGTAACGGTTATTACTACTTCGATGAACTATACGCAGGGCAATACGTGGTGTACATCCCGGCAGTGAACTTCGGTGCAGGCAAACCCTTGCAGAACAAATTGAGCGTAACTGGTGAAGATACTGGCGAAACCGTAGACGACAACGACAACGGCCAAGATGTGCCAGTCAACGGTGGAGTCTCTTCCAACGTGATCACCTTGTACCCGAACAGCGAGTCGTCGAACGAGCCTGGGGCTGGTGGCGATGGCAGCGGCAGCCCACAGTACCTTGGCACGTTGGACGACGATAACGTAAACGAAACGATTGACTTCGGCTTCCGCTTAGAATATGTGGCCGTTGGCAACTACGTGTTCATGGACAACGACGACAACGGAACCTTTAACGCCGGTGACATGGCCATCCCAGCTGTGACCGTTTGGCTGTACGTCTCCGGTGCCAACTACGGCGTTGATGCCCCATTGGCCATCGATGTGACCGACGCGGGCGGTTACTATTATTTCGACAATTTAGCCGTAGGCCAATACGTGGCGTACGTCCCGGCTATCAATTTCAATGCGGGACAGCCCCTTGAAAACAAGGAAAGTATACCCGGCGCTGATGCCGGAGAAATCGTGGACAACAACGATAACGGCCAAGACACGAAGGTAAACGGCGGTATCAAGTCCAATACATTCACCCTCACGCCAGATTCAGAGCCAACCAACGAAACAGGCGCGGGCGGCAGCGGCAGTGTTTTACCCGCCTATCCGGGTACCATTGATGACAACAATGTCAACGAGACCATTGACTTTGGTTTCCGCCTCGAAAAAGTGGCTGTAGGCAACTACGTTTTTATGGATAATGACGATAGCGGCACTTTCAACGCCGGAGATATGGCTATCCAGAGCGTGACGGTTTACCTGTACGAACAAGGTGCCGATTACGGTGTGGATGTCCCACTGGCAACAGACGTGACCGATGCAGGTGGCTACTACTATTTTGACAACCTGGATGCGGGCACTTATGTAACCTACATCCCGGCCTCAAATTTTGGCCCAGGACAACCACTCCAGGACAAAGAAAGTACGCCCGGTGCCGATGCCGGAGAAACCGTGGACAACAACGACAACGGTCAAGATACGAAAGTAAACAGCGGTATTCGTTCCAACACATTTACCCTGTATCCCGGAACCGAGCCTTCCAATGAAACCGGCGCAGGAGGCGACGGAAGCGGCAATCCGCAATACACCGGCACCTTGAACGACGATAATGTCAACGAAACGATAGATTTCGGTTTCAGGCTCGAAAAGGTGGCTGTGGGCAACTATGTGTACATGGACAACGACGACAACGCCGTGTACAGCGTCGGCGATATGGCTATTCCACTGGTGGAAGTATGGCTGTACCCCGCTGGAGCCAACTACGGCGTAGACGTACCAATGGCTACAGATGTGACCGACCCGAGCGGTTACTACTACTTCGACCAACTGACTCAGGGCCAATATGTGGTATTTATCCCCGCCCTCAACTTCGCTCCGGGCGGTGCTCTGGAAGACAAACAAAGTGTGCCCGGCGCTGACGGCGGCGAAACCGTGGACGACAACGATAACGGTCAGGACACCCCGGTCGGTGGCGGTATCAAGTCCAATACGTTCACCCTGTATCCCAACACCGAACCTACAAATGAAAGTGGTGCAGGTGGCAGTGGTACCGGCACGCCAGATTACAACGGTACACTGGACGACAACAACGTCAACGAAACCATTGACTTCGGCTTCCGTCTCGAAAAAGTAGCCATCGGTAACTTCGTCTACATGGACAACGACGACAGCGGTACGTTCAACGGCGGCGATATGGCCATACCCAACGTAACCGTGTGGCTGTACCCGCAA
>JBEBHD010000085.1:0-17509 GCA_040080915.1 Saprospiraceae bacterium | reverse complement strand
AAACGGCACCGATACCTTTCCCATCAATGGCACCGACCACCTTGAATTCTACGTTGGCAACGCCAAACAAAGCGCTATGTACTACCAAGCCGCTTTCGGATTCCAGGTGGTGGCCTACATGGGGCCTGAAACCGGTGTTCGTGACCGAGTGAGTTATGTGCTCCAGCAAAACAAAATCCGCATAGTGCTCACCTCTGCCCTGTCGCCCGACCACGAGATTGCCCGCCACGTCGCGCTGCATGGCGATGGTGTGAAAGTGCTGGCCCTGTGGGTAGATGATGCCGAAAAAGCCTACTACACCGCCCTCGAACGCGGTGCCGAAAGCGCTTTTGCACCTAAAACCCTGCAGGATGACAACGGCGAAGTGGTCATGGCCGCCATCAAAACCTACGGCGAAACCATTCACACGCTGGTCGAACGCAGCCGCTACAACGGTACTTTCCTGCCCGGCTACGAAGCACGCAAGAATGCCTACCCGGCCAAGTCGGTCGGCCTACAATTCGTGGACCACTGTGTGGGCAACGTCGAACTCGGCGGCATGAACAAATGGGTGAAATTTTATCAAGATGTGATGGGTTTCAAACTGCTCATCACCTTCGACGACAAGGACATCAGCACGGAATACAGCGCCCTCATGTCCAAGGTGGTCAGCAATGGCAACGGCTACATCAAATTTCCCATCAACGAACCGGCCAAGGGCCTGAAAAAAAGCCAGATCGAGGAATACCTCGACTTTTACCGCTCGGCAGGTGTGCAGCACATCGCGGTAGCTACGAACGACATTATCGCCACGGTGAGCCAGTTGCGAGCCAACGGCGTGGATTTTCTCTATGTGCCCGACACCTACTACGATGACGTGATGGAGCGTGTTGGCCATATTGAGGAAAACCTGGAGGATCTCAAACGCCTCAACATCCTCATTGACCGCGACGAAGACGGCTATCTGCTTCAGCTGTTTACCAAACCCGTACAGGACCGACCTACGGTTTTTTACGAGATCATTCAGCGACGCGGAGCCAAATCGTTCGGCAAGGGCAATTTCAAAGCGCTGTTCGAAGCTATCGAACGCGAGCAGGAACTGAGAGGTACGCTTTGATCCGTTGTACCTATTTAGCACCAGTATACGACGGCCCTAACCGTAAAGTTTTTCACCACAGATTTTCACAGATTCACACAGATTTTTAAACGGATAAGGAAAAATCTGTGTGAATCTGTGAAAATCTGTGGTGAAAATTGTTTGCATCAGGAGGTACTAAATAGTTACATTGGGATATGAAAACTGCTCTTTTACTGGGTGCCACCGGACTTGTCGGCGGCCACCTGCTTGATTTGCTACTTGACGACCCGCGCTACGACACCGTGGTTGCACTTGTTCGCCGTCCGTTGGATCGGCAGCACCCCAAACTCCGTCAGGAAATTCTGGACTTTGACCAACCCGACCCAGCCAAATTGCATGGCGACGACCTGTTTTGCGCCCTCGGTACCACGCTGAGCAAGGCCGGATCCAAGGAAGCACAGTACCGGATAGATTGCACCTATCCGTACGAAACTGGAAAATTAGCCAGGACAAATGGTGTGCGACAATACCTCCTGGTGTCGTCTCTTGGTGCCAATGCACGTTCGCGCAATTTTTACCTGCGCACCAAAGGCGATCTGGAGCAAAAACTCCTGGCGCTCGATTTTGAAACGTTCGTGTCGGCGCGACCTTCATTCCTGCTCGGGCAGCGCAGCGAGTTTCGCCTTGGCGAGCGCCTCGGGATAGCCCTCGCGCAGTTTTTTTTCTTTCTCATCCCCAAAAAATACCGAGGAATACAGGCCGCTCAAGTGGCAGCGGCGCTCATCGAATGCGCCAATTCCGGGTTGAGTGGGGAGCATTTCGTGGAGTCCGATCATCTGCACGAGATTTAGAGCGCTTCTAAATTTTTCCAAAAACAGAATTTCGTCAGCCCAGGTCGTTTCGAGCCGTAGATTTGCGTTGCAAAATATGCGCACGGCCCGTAACCGTTGAGCCAAGGCTCGGCGGTAACGGGCGGAAAACACATTTTGCTTTTCTTTGCGCCCTTTGCCTATCGTTTCATCACGCACCGCTAAATAATGAGTTGGTTCTCCAAGTTTCTCACCTCGTCCATCGGCCAAAAGACAGTGATGGCGCTGACGGGGCTTTTCCTGATCGTTTTTCTGGTCATTCACCTGCTGGGCAATCTGCAATTACTCCAACATGATGAAGGGCGGGCGTTCAATGTGTACGCCTATTTTATGACCCACAACCCGGTCATCAAGACGATTTCGTACCTGCTGTACACGTTTATCCTGTTGCATGCCGTGCAGGGCATCCTGCTCTGGCGCAGCAACCGCGCCGCTCGTGGCGGTACCGGTTATGCGGTGCGCCACATTCGCTCCAGCGAACGCGCATCCCGGAATATGGGGCCGTTAGGCATCATTCTGTTGGTGTTCATTGTGTTGCACATGTACCAGTTCTGGTTCCAGATGCACTGGGGCGACCTGCGCATGGTACTCTACGATGATACCGACCACGAGATTAAAGACCTGTACACCTTGGTGGTTGAGATTTACAAAAGCATCGGCTATGTCGTGTTTTATGTGGTGGCCATGATGGTCGTCGGACTTCACCTCTGGCACGGGTTCTGGTCGGCTTTCCAAACACTCGGCCTTGATCACAAAAAATACACGCCAGTCATCAAGTGGCTTGGTGCGGCTTACGCCATCCTCGTCCCCGCCCTCTTCGCCCTCATCCCCCTCATTCTCTACTTACGAGGTTAAATGGTTTCTGGTTAAAAGGTTAGAGAGTTTCTGGTTTGGCTATGCGGTTTCTCTAACCAGAACCCTCTAACCAGAAACCTTCTAACCAGTCCCCTTGCAGGGTGACAAAAAACCAGAAACCTTCTAACCTTTAACGAGAAACCTTCCTGCCAGAAAATCTCCAACTTTTTTTCAAAGCATTAATGTATTCTACAATGAAGTCGAACATACCGGAAGGGCACATTTCCGAAAAATGGGAGCACTACAAAGGCCACGTACCGCTTGTATCACCCAACAACAAACGCCGGATTGACATCATCATCATCGGCTCGGGGCTGGCTGGTGCTTCGGCGGCGGCATCGCTGGGCGAATTAGGCTATAACGTGAAAGTTTTTACGTTTCACGACAGCCCGCGCCGTGCGCACTCCATCGCAGCACAGGGCGGGATTAACGCGGCTAAAAATTACCAGAACGACGGCGACTCCGTGTACCGCTTGTTTTACGACACCATCAAAGGCGGCGACTACCGCGCCCGCGAAAGCAACGTACACCGGTTGGCCGAGGTTTCCACCGACATCATTGACCAGTGCGTAGCGCAGGGCGTGCCTTTTGCTCGTGAGTACGGCGGCTTGCTGGACAACCGCTCTTTTGGCGGCACGCAGGTTTCGCGCACGTTTTACGCACGCGGCCAAACCGGCCAGCAACTGCTCATCGGTGCTTACCAGGCTTTGAGCCGGCAAGTGGCGCTCGGCACTGTCAAATTATACAACCGCCACGAAATGCTCGATGCGGTGCTGGTGGACGGCAAATGCCGCGGTATCATCGTCCGTAACCTGCTCACCGGCAAACTGGAACGCCACGGTGCCCACGCTGTCGTGCTCTGCACTGGCGGGTACGGCAACGTGTTCTACCTGAGCACCAACGCCATGATGTGCAACACCACCGCCGCCTGGCGGGCACACCGCCGCGGCGCGTATTTCGCCAATCCGTGTTACACGCAGATACACCCGACCTGTATTCCGGTATCGGGCGATTACCAGTCGAAACTCACGCTCATGTCGGAATCGTTGCGCAACGACGGACGCTGTTGGGTGCCAAAAAGCCCCGCTGACGCGAAAAAACATCCCCGCGATATTCCCGAATCCGAACGCGACTACTACCTCGAGCGCCGGTACCCGGCCTTTGGCAACCTCGTCCCGCGCGACATAGCCAGTCGGGCCGCCAAGGCCGAGTGCGACGCGGGCAAGGGTGTAGGCGCTACCGGCCTGGCCGTTTACCTCGACTTCGCTGAAGCCATTCAGCGCCTCGGCAAGGACACCGTAGCCGCCCGATACGGCAACCTGTTTGAGATGTACGAAAAAATAACCGGCGACAACCCCTACGAAGTGCCCATGCGCATTTACCCAGCGGTACACTACACCATGGGCGGCTTGTGGGTGGACTACGAACTAATGACCACGATACCCGGCCTTTACGCCGCCGGCGAGGCCAATTTCAGCGACCACGGCGCCAACCGCCTCGGCGCTTCAGCCCTCATGCAAGGCTTGGCCGATGGTTATTTCGTGCTGCCGTACACCATCGGTTCGTACTTGAGCAACGAAATCCGCACCGGAGCTGTGAAGACCGATATACCGGAATTTGATCAGACGGAAAAAGACGTTGCCGGGCGCATCGGTATTTTGCTCGGTGTGCAGGGCAAACAGAGTGTGGAGTCGTTTCACCGCCGCCTCGGCAAAATCATGTGGGACAAGTGCGGCATGGGCCGTACCGCCGAGGGCTTGAAACAGGCCATCGGCGAGATTCGAGAATTGCGGCAGGAGTTCTGGCGCGACGTGTTCGTTCCGGGCCGCCAGGACGAGTTCAACCCTGAATTGGAAAAAGCCTGGCGCGTGGCCGACTTTCTTGAATTGGGCCAACTGATGTGCGAAGATGCTCTGCACCGCAACGAGAGCTGCGGCGGCCATTTCCGTGAGGAGTACCAAACACCGGACGGCGAAGCCCTGCGCGACGATGCCAACTTCATGTACGTGGGTGCGTGGGAATGGCGGGGTGACGATGCGAAGCCGGAATTGCACAAGGAAAAATTGGAGTACGAGGAGATAAAGGTGAGCCAGCGGAGCTATAAGTAAGGTATGGTCGGATCGCACAAAATTGGATAGTCTGAAGCGTCTTGGTTACACCGTGCTTTTGAAAAACAACATGAGTTTTGTGAAATAAACCGCTTTTTGAGATGACATACTTAACTGATCGTATTACCGTATCATAGAATCATGCGCTACCCCTCATTTATAGCCACCTTACTCTCACTCTCCCTGACGACCCTTCAGGGCCAGGATACTATTTACCTGCAAAACCCTTCCTTCGAGGGTGACGCGCCCGAATGCGGCAAGATGCCCGCTTATTGGCTAAACGGGACGGACGAACGCCTGAAAGACGGCCCATATATTGCCCCAGGCTGTGATTTTGGTGCCATTGACCCGGCTCAGGGCGAAAGGTACCTCTGCCTGAAAACACACACGGGGGGAATAACCGAACAGGTTGCTCAGCGCTTAGGTCAAGGCTCGCGTTTAAATAGAGACTCGTTGTACAAGATGAGCCTGCTCTTGGCATACGCGCCCGATATGATCGAACGAAAACCAAACGGGAAAAAAGGCAGGCCCTTTGACGAGCCTGCCTCCTTGCGAATTTGGGGCACTAATTACACATCCGATCACAAGGAACTGCTGGCAAACACGCCACTTATTGACCACAACGAGTGGAAAACATACGACCTGATGCTGCGCCCGCAAGAAAATACGTACGACGAGCTCCTCTTCGAGGCAATTTCCGCGACAAGGACTGGTGGATCTACGAACGGCAATGTACTGATTGACCATATTTCACCCATCGTGCGCGTGGCGAAAGAGCCAACGACCGGTATGGCCGGAGCGAGCATAGCCTTGACGAACCCATCGTTTGAAGACCCGCCTCGCTGTTGCACCCCGCCAACCGGTTGGAGCAATTGCAATCACCCTGAGGAGTCGCCCACGGATATTCAACCGGGCTTGTTTCAAGTTTTTACAATTGCTTTTGATGGCAAAACCTATCTGGGCATGGTCGTGCGGGACAACAATACGACCGAGGCAATCGGGCAACGTTTGCCCGAGATGCTTCAAAAAGGGCAGCGGTATCTGCTAACCGCCATCATGGCTCGTTCTAAAATGTTGCTCTCCTTTTCGCGTGTCACAGGCCAAGATGCCAATTTTGGCGAGGCAGCCGTGCTGCGCGCGTGGGGCGGAAACAGTATGTGCGAAAAGAGTGAGTTGCTGGCCGAATCGCCCTTGGTTGACAATTACGATTGGCATAAATTCCAACTCACATTGGCTCCTTCACGAGCCGACTACCGGTATATCCTCCTCGAATCCTACTACAAAACCCCCTTGGTGGTACCCTACAACGGCAACTTGTTGCTGGACAACCTTTCCCTGCAAGTAATTGAAAACTAATCACTCAATCATTCAACCACTCAATCACTTAATGCCATGAGGCTCACACTCAAAATCTGGCGCCAAGGCGGCAAATACAAAGGACAATTCGTCACCTACAAACTTGACGACGTGAACGAGCACATGTCCTTTCTGGAAATGCTGGACGTTCTCAACGAACAATTAGTTAACCGGCGCGAAGAACCTGTTGCCTTCGAGCATGACTGCCGCGAGGGCATTTGTGGCACTTGCTCACTGGTCATTGACGGCCGCCCACACGGCCCCATGAAGGGAACAACCACCTGCCAGGTCCACATGCGCCACTACAAAGACGGCGACACCATCGTCATCGAGCCGTTCCGAGCACGCGCGTTCCCGGTTTTACGCGACCTCGTGGTGGACCGCTCCTCGTTCGATCGCATCATCCAGGCTGGCGGCTATGTGAGCGTAAACACCGGCCAGGCGCAGGATGCCAACGCGATCCCCATCGAAAAAGACCAGGCGGGGCTTGCCTTTGATGCAGCAGCCTGCATCGGTTGCGGAGCCTGCGTGGCAGCATGCCCCAACGCTTCGGCCATGCTGTTCACCTCGGCCAAAGTGAGCCACCTCGCGCTGATGCCGCAAGGCCAGGTGGAACGCACGCGCCGGGTGCTGAAAATGGTGTCCCAGATGGACACGGAAGGCTTCGGCCAGTGCTCCAATGTGACCGCTTGCGAGGCCGAGTGCCCCAAGGACATTTCCGTGTCGAACATTGCGCGAATGAATCGGGAATACCTGGCAGCTACTCTGGCCAGCGAGGCAACGGTTTGAAATTTTTTTGTACCATAGGTTGATGCGAATTTGTGTTTTACTGGTGCCTGCCATGCTTTTGGGCCCTCTTTCTACGGCCCAAGAAGGCAAAATTCTTCTAAAAAACGCCTCTTTCGAAGACGTGCCCCAGGGGGCACATGTGCCGGAAGGCTGGTTTTATTACGGACCTGTGGAAGAAACGCCGCCTGATGTTCAGCCCGGCTACTACGGCTGCACAACCAAGCCGCTGCGCGGAAACACCTACCTCGGCATGGTCACCCGCGACAATGGCACCACCGAATGTGTCGGCCAAAAGTTGGACAAGCCCCTGTTGGCCGATTCTGCCTACGATTTTTCGGTCTGCCTCGCCACATCGCGCCACTACGAGTCTCTTTCCAGATCGACAGGCAAAGAAGTCAATTACACCAGCCCGGTGTGCCTGCGCATCTGGGGCATTAGCCTTGAGCAAGAAAATCGGGTACTGCTGGCCGAATCACCGCTCGTGACAAATACTGACTGGATTCGCTACCGATTCGAACTTCGACCGCCAGGTATGAACTTGGATTTGATCCTGTTGGAAGCCTGGTATGGTACCCCGCAAAAACACACCAATGGCAATTTACTCGTGGACCATTGTTCGCCGTTGGTGCCCAAGTTCGTACCTGACTCGGCCCGACTTGCCGAAGCAATATTTCGCCCTCCGCCGCCGACAGCGAAACGCCTCATCGAGCTGTACAACCCGTCCTTCGAACTGGCACCTGTTTATTTTTTGCCATTCGGGTGGGAAGACACCGCCGGAGAAATCACCACCTGGGCACGCACACACCCGTTGCAGAAATACGAAGTCAAAACGATGACCAAAACATTTGTTCAGTTTTATGTAGGAAGATACGGAGAATACCCGCCTACTAAAAAAACTGCCCAACATGGCAGCCGGCACCTCAGTCTTGTAGCCTCCGAATTGAAAAAACGCCAGCAGGTATCGCAAAGCCTCGAAGGCCTGTTGAAGCAGGACAGTGCCTATACATTCAGCCTGTACATGGCTCGAAGCAAGGCATTTTGGGACGATCTAACGCCCGGCGGAAAGCAGGTGGACTACAAAAACCCGCTGCGCCTGCGGATTTGGGGCGGATCCAAAAACGACCACAACATCGAATTGCTGGCTGAGTCGCCAACTGTAGTGAGCACCGATTGGAAAAAATTCGATTTCGTGCTGCAACCGCTCGAGGGCGACTACGACTGGCTCACGCTGGAGGCCTGGTACGTCTCGGACTTTGGCACGCCCTACAACGGAAACATACTGCTGGACAACCTGTCCCGGATCGAAATGATCGTGCCGGATTGATTTTCGGATGCTGCTATTTTCCCGGAACGGCCTCCAGTAATGCCCGGACATACTCGTTTTCCGGGTTTTCAAAAAGAACCTCCGGGTGGCCGAGCGCCTCGACGCGGCCTTGGCGCATGATCAGCACGCGGTCGCACATCTGCCGGATCACGCTCAGGTCGTGGGAAACGAACAGGTAGGTGAGGCCGAAATCGCGCTGCAAATCCAAGAGCAAATTCAGAATATCGGCCTGAACGGACACGTCGAGCGCCGAAACGACCTCGTCGCACACGAGCAATTTCGGTTCCAGAGCCAGTGCTCGTGCCAAGCAGATGCGTTGCCGTTGCCCGCCGGAAAACTCGTGTGGCAATCGCCGGGCGTGGTCGGCCTCGAGGCCGACTTTTTTCAAAAGTTCTGCCGTCATTTCCTGCCGTCGCCGCTCGGAGCCGTGCAATTGATACGCCCGCATGCCCTCCAGAAGGGCTTCGCCGATAGGCATACGCGGGTTCAGCGAACTGTACGGGTCCTGAAAAACCATTTGAATCTCACGGCGCAAGGGCCGAAAATCCTTGGCTGGCAGGGCCTCCAAGTTCAGTTTTCGGTACCACACCGCACCCTCGGAGGGCTGCAACAGACGGCTGGCCACGCGGCCCAGTGTGGTTTTCCCGCAACCCGATTCACCGGCAAGGCCGAAAATCTCGCCAGGAAAAACCTCGAACGACACGTCTTGCAGGGCTTGCACCCATTGGGAGCCTGTTTCTAAAAAATGCCGCCGTACCGGGTACTGCACGCTCAGGTTTTTGATTTCCAACAAAGGCGAATGTCGGAGGAGGTCGGCCCGCCTTTCGGCGGTTTCGCGCTCGCGCACGAGCACAGGCTGCACCGTGTCGTCGTTCAGGTAGTCTTGCACCGTGGGCAGTCGGCGTACTTTTCGGTGCAACGAAGGGCGACAGGCCAACAGCCCGCGGGTGTACGGGTGCGCCGGATTTTCCAAAACCTGGGCCACACTGCCCGCTTCCACGATTTCGCCTTGCCGCATGACCAGCACGCGGTCGGCGATTTCAGCTATGACCCCGAGGTCATGGCTGATAAACAGCATAGCCAGCCCGGCATCCGAGCGCAGCTCGCGCAGCAAGTCGAGGATGGCCTTTTGCACGGTCACGTCCAAGGCGGTCGTCGGTTCGTCGGCGATGAGCAGGCGGGGCTGCCCGGCAAGGGCCATAGCGATCATTACGCGCTGTTTTTGGCCGCCGCTCAGTTCGTGCGGGTAAGCCCGAAAAATGCGCTGGGGATCAGGAAGTTTGACTTTTCCAAACAGGGCGAGGGCTTGCTCGCGGGCCTGCGAAGCGGTGGTTCGTTGGTGCAGGCGGATGGCCTCGGTTATTTGATAGCCGCAGCGGAACACCGGATTGAGGGAGGTCATAGGCTCCTGGAAAATCATGGCGATCTCTTTTCCCCGGCAGGTTTCGGGTTTGAGGGTTTCGAGTTTGGGGGTTGGGGAAAACTGGAAGTTGCCGGAAACCTCTGCAGGGCGGGGGAGAAGGCCCATGATGGAAAGGGCCGTGACGGACTTGCCGGAACCGGATTCGCCGACGAGGCCGAGTGTTTCGCCGGGAGCGATGTGCAGCGACACGTTTTTCACCGCAAGCACGGTACCGCGCTCGGACGGGAAAGCGATGCTCAGGTCGTGGATTTGCAGCAGCATGGGTTGTCGTTTTTCGGTGTGGTGCCGGGCTTAAACGGCAAATGTATGGGCACGTTCACACTGCGGGACTTTTTTTTCGGATCACAAACTTTCCAGGTTTGAAAACCTGGAAAGTTTAGGTGCATGGTACCTTCGCCCCCCAAAACTACTGCCCGCCTATGCCTTCCTACCCGAACGGAAAAGAAAAAAACAACACAACCCGGTGCAAACCAACTACCCAGAAAAATGTCGGCACCCTTCACCGTTGGCTTGGCAGGTATTCGCCATTCATCATTTATCATGCATCATTCATCATTTTTCCAGTATTGCTGGCGGCCCAGTCCCTCCCTGAACGATGCACACCACTTCCGGACGCTATTCGCGAAGTGTCGGGCATGGTATGTACGCCGGAGGGCAACCTGTGGATGCTGAACGACAGCCGAAACCCGCCAGAACTATTTCTTTTCGATCCGGTATCGGGCAAATTGCTCGAAACCCGAACCCTGCCCGTCCCTAACCGCGATTGGGAAGATCTGACCCTTGCTCCCGACGGGCACCTGTACATTGGCGATTTCGGCAACAACCGCAATGCCCGCCGTGATCTGTGCATTTTCCGATACCACCCCAAAACAGGGGCGCTGGATTCGATTCAGTTTCACTACCCCGATCAGCAGGCGTTCCCGCCCGCCGACGATCGGGACTGGAACTTCAATTGCGAGGCTATGGTGTTTTTTCAAGACAGCCTGCATTTGTTTTCCAAGGTCGTGTTTAAAGGGAATTTCGTGACCAAACACTATGTGCTGCCCGCAAAACCCGGCAAGTATGTGGCCGAACTACGCGACAGCCTCCTGTTAGAAAACCGCGTCGTGACCGGAGCCGCGCTTAGCCCCGATGGCAAGACATTGGCCCTGACCTCCTACTTCATGGGAAAAACACTTGGCTTCATTCCATACACACGAGCCACGGCATACTTTTTTACGGACTTCCAGGGCAGCCGTTTTTTGCAGGGGAAACGCTCGGAAATGCGCCTGCCCAAGTGCATTTTTGCCCGCCAATATGAGTCCATCACCTGGTGGGACGCAGCACACTGGCTCGTTGCCAACGAAGGGCGGCCCAGTCAGCAGCAGGCGGTGTGGCGGGTAAAAATGGTTCATTAAATTTCCTCTTATGCGCCATTTTCTCCTTTTGATGGTTACTTGCCTGTTCAAGATAGCTCCGATTCCGGCTCAACCCGGCTGTACCGATCCACAGGCAACCAATTACGACCCGCTTGCCACGAGCAACGATGGCAGTTGCGTGTACCCAACTACGAACTATACGCTGGTGACGAAAACAAGTTTGTCCACCACGCTCAACGAAACATCGGGACTCGAGATGGCTGGCGGCGTGGTGTGGACGCACAACGACAGCGGTAATCAGCCCCGAATCTACAAAATTGACACACTGACCAACACGATTTTACAAACGGTGACCGTGGGCGGAGCGTCCAATGTGGACTGGGAAGACATGGCGTTTGATGGCACGAATTTCTACGTCGGCGATTTCGGCAACAACGCCAATGGCAACCGTACCGACCTGAAAATCTATAAGTTCGCCCTCTCGGCTATTCCCTCCGGCAGCAACGTGACCGTGCCTACTGCGCAGGTACAGATTATCAATTTCATCTACGAAGACCAGACAAATTTCGCCCCACAAGGCTCCAACAACACCAGTTTTGATTGTGAATCCCTTTTTTACCACGATGGTGTGCTACACCTGTTTACGAAAGACTACATCAACCAAACCACTACGCATTATGTGTTGCCCAACACAGCTGGTACACACGAGGCGGTGAATGTGGAAACCTACGACGTGGGCGGGCTGATTACCGCCGCCGATATTACTGCCTACGGTGTCATTGCGTTGCTGGGATATGGGCCGAGTAACGGGCCGATTTTCCTTTGGTTGTTGTTCGATTATCAGGGAGGCGCTTATTTCAGCGGAAACAAACGGCGCATCGAACTTGGCCCGCATACCGGTGCCGGCAAGGTGGAAGGTTTGGTATTTCGGAACAACGTTTACGGTTATGTTTCCAACGAGCGCATCACGATAAGTACCACTACCGTGCCTGCCCGGCTGTACGGTTTTGCTGTGAGTCAGTGGTTGCAGCCGTTTTTTTTTCCGGTCGAACTCGTGCGTTTTGAAGCGAAAACCACGGAATTCGGCGTAGTACTGGAGTGGGAAACGGCCTCCGAGCAGGGCAACCGGGGTTTTAGTGTGGAGCGCTCACAGGACGGAAATGTTTTCGCTGAAATCGGTTTTGTGCCGGGGAATGGATACAGCCAAACCAATCTGACCTATCATTTTGAAGATACTAACCCTGACAAGGAGCGCTACTACCGGTTGCGCCAGCAAGACTACGATGGCTCGGAACACCTGTCACCGATAGCCGTGGTTCATTTCGACCAGTCTGCCCTGTGTCCGAATACCGCCGTAGTGTCCGGACTACCATTGATGGTTCTTGCCGATTGGTCGCAGGATAGCCAGGCATTGTTTGCCGACATGGCCGGAAGCACGGTTTGGCAGGGCAGTATGCATGCCTGGAACCCGCGCGATATTGTGTCGGGCGTTTACTGCCTCCACATTCGGGACGATAAAACGGGGCGGCGCTGCACGCTGCGTGTCGTGTTTCCTTAGTAGTCAGTCAATCCATTTTCAGTACGCAACCCCCGTTTTCCCAAACCACAGAGATCGGTTTTTGCCGGGTTAGCCACTGCACGAGGTTGTCGCCAAGCAGGTCAGCGCGCCAGCCGGAGAGCAGGGAGGGGTCGTCGTTATTGCCGGAAATGAGCCTGTTGAAATCGCCGCGTGGCAGGAGCAGCGCAGCACTGATTTCGTTTTCGATGCACTGGCGTTTCACGAAATGGTAGAGCAATTCCATGGCCCATTCGCGGTCTGGGTCGTCGGGTGCGGGTGCGGGCAGCGTTTTCAAAAACTCCCGTTCGGCATCGGTGTCGGGGGCTTTCCAGAGGGCTGTCCACTCGGACAGGTTTTTGCGCCAGATGCCTTCGTGCAAGGTGCGGTTGGCTTTGAATGCGTTTTCACCGCCCTTTATAGCTCGAAGCACGGCGCTGGCGTGGCGGTTTTGAAGCACCGTTTCCTTGGTAACATTGAGTGTCAGTGCTTTTTCCCGCCGCCAGGCGTAGAGGCGCAGCAGAAATATTTTTTCTTTAAAATCCAACTGGTGGATATAGTCGTTTGCCAGCACTTCTTTGTACGGCTCCACTTGGTAATAGGCGGCATCTTCCCATTTGAGGTTTTCTTCGCGAGCCCAGTTTTCACGTTGCAGCCGCTGCAGTTTGTGGGTCAGTTTGTGGTGCAGGGTGGGGAGGTATTTCACGTCTTCCACGGCATAGTCAATGGCCTTGGGGTCGAGAGGACGGGCCTCCCAGTTGGCCACGGTGTGGCTTTTGGCGAGGGCGATGCGCAGTTCTCGCTCCACGATCTTGGCAAAACCGGCGGGGTAGTTGTAGCCCACGAATCCGGCGGCGATTTGTGTGTCGAAGGTGTTTTGCGGCACAGTTCCGTAGAGCGTGTGGAGCAGGCGGTAATCGTTGTCGCCCGCGTGGGTGATCTTCAACACGGACGGGTCGTGGACGATGGCCAAAAAACTGCTCAAATCGCCGACGCGCAAGGTGTCTACCAAATAAATGTGCTGTTCGGCCACCACCTGCAGCAGGCACAGCACCGGGATGAAAGTTTTTTCGCCCACAAACTCCGTGTCGAACCCGATCCAAGCCGCTCCGGCGAGCGATTCCATCGCTTGGTCAAACGCCTCTTGCCGGTCCAAAAAATGTACGCTGTAATTCATGCGCCAAAAGTAGGAATGATCCGTTTAGGGCGTGTTTAAATTTCAAAGTCGCTTACTGCCGGTAACTGAAATTTAAATCAGGCTCTAAAGCAATACGAATATGCGCCGCATCTTTGCGGGCAGTGTGTAACCTCCCTGAACCTTGCATCTCGCGCCAATCGAATCAATTCACACACATACGCCATGAAAAAATTCTTGTTCGGCATTGCCATCGTCCTGGTTTTGCTCATCGGGGCGCTGGTAGCGTTGCCGTATTTTTTTAAGGACGAAATCGTCGCGCAAGTCAAACAGGCCGCCAATGAAAGCCTGAACGCCAAAATGGATTTTCAGGATGTGGATATTTCCGTCTTCCGGCATTTCCCCAAACTGTCCATCGGCTTGCAAGGGTTGGAAATCACCGGGGTTGAGCAGTTCGACGGCGTGAAACTCGTCCAGTGCCACCAAATGGACCTCGCCATTGACCTGTGGTCGGCTATTTTTGGCGACAAAATCACCATCAAAGGTTTGTACCTCGACCAACCCAAGATCAACGTGTACGTGCTGGAGGACGGTACCGCCAACTACGCCATCGCTAAACCCGAGCCGCCCGGAGCACCACCTGCCGCCGAATCCAGCCCCGTCCGGCTCGAGCGCTACGCTATCACCAACGGTGAAGTACACTACGACGACCGGGCTATGGCCATGCGGGCCGATGTGCTCGGCATCAACCACACCGGGTCGGGCGAGTTCACGACCGATATCTACGACCTCGTAACCGAAACAGATGTGGAAAAACTATCCGTCCGGTACGGAGGCGTGCAGTACCTGAGCGATGCTCATGTAGTCTGGAAGTCCACGCTGAACGCTGATATGCCCAATATGAAGTTCACGTTCAAGGAAAACGACTTGCAAGTGAACGCCCTTCAGGTGCTGGTGGATGGTTGGTTCCAGATGCCCAACGAGACGGACTATGAAATGAACATCAAGTTCGGTACCCCGCAAAACACGTTCAAAAGTTTCCTTTCCATCGTCCCCGGCGCGTACACGCAGGATTTTGGCAGTGTGAAAGCCGACGGTACCGTGCAGTTCGGTGGCTTGGTGCGGGGCAAGTACAACGAAACCACCTACCCGGCTTTCAAGATTGACCTAAAAATTGCCAATGGTAACGTGAAATACCCGAGCCTGCCATTGGGCATCAGCAGCATCTTTGTCGATATGTCCGTGAACAGCCCGTCGAGCAACCTTAACTCAATGATAGTGGATATTCCGCGCATTGCTCTGCGCATCGGTTCCAACCCGATTCATGGCAGGTTCAATTTGAAAACCCCGGTGACAAACCCTACGGTGGACACCAAAATCGCCGGTACACTCAACTTGGGTGAACTGTCGAAAGCCTTCCCGATGGCCGAAGTGCAGGAACTCTCCGGCATCATCAAGGCCGATATTTTGGCCAAGGCCTCCATGCGCCAAGTGGACGAGGGCCAGTACGATCAGGTGACGATGCAAGGCAATTTTGACATTCAAAACATGAACTACCGCGCTGCCGGCCAGCCGCCCGTCAAGATCAACGCCCTGACGGCCAGCCTCTCGCCTCAGTTCGTTGCCATCCCCAATTTTGATGCCCGGCTCGGCAAGAGCGACATCCGCGCTTCGGGGCGGGTGGACAATATCCTCGCCTATTTTTCCACCACCAAAACCATGACCGGCAGCCTCAACCTGCGCTCGTCGTACTTCGATGCCAACGAGTGGGTCACCGATGATGCCGCTGCTGCCAATGCGGGTAAGAAGCCTTCCGCAGCGCCTGTCGCCACCGAAAAGGTATTTGACCGCTGGGATTTTAGTGTGGATGGTGCTATCGGAAAACTGCTGTACGGCGCGTACACGCTCACCGATCTGAACCTGAAGGGCAATTTCACGCCAAACAAAATGACCGTGGAAAACTTCGGTATGAAGATCGGCGACAGCGACCTGAGCGGTAGCGGGCAAATTCTCAACGCTTGGGACTTTGTATTCGATAACCGTACCGTATCGGGCGTGGTCAACCTGTCGTCCACGTATTTCGACCTCAACCCGTTCATGACCGACGCGCCGCCGACGGCGCAAAACCCCGCTCCGCAGGCCGTCATGCTTGTGCCCGAAAACGTGGACATGACCCTGAACGCCAACTTCGCCAAGGTGCGCTACACCAATATGGACTTGCAAAACGTGGACGGGCAGATCGTGGTGAACAACGGTGTGGCCGCGCTGCGCGACTGTGTGGCCGAGGTACTTGGCGGCCAAATCGCCCTCGCCGGAGCGTACAGTACCTACGAACCGGCCAAGCCGTCGTTCGACCTGAACATGGCCCTGCTTAACATTGGGTTTCGAGATGCATTCCAGAATTTTGCTACCGTAAAGGCGATGGCACCCATTGCTCAGTTTCTCGATGGCAAGTTCAGCGCCAAGTTCGCTACCAGTGGCCTGCTTGGCAAGGACATGATGCCCGACCTCGGTACCCTCGCCGCCGCCGGTTTCCTCGAAACAATCAACGCCGTAGTCAACAACTTTAAGCCGATGAACGACATCGCCTCCAAGTTGAATCTGAGCTACCTTAACCGCCTGGAACTGCCTAATTCCACTAACGCGTTCGAGATCAAAGACGGCAAGGTCACCCTCAGCCCATTCAACGCGCAGGTACGCGACGTGAGCATGCAAATCGGTGGATCGCACAGCCTGAACAGCGAGATGAACTACCAAATTCTGACCAAGACCCCGCGCAAGGCGCTGGAAAAAACCGCCCTCGGCAACGCCGCCAACAGCGGCCTGCGCTGGATTTCGGGCGAAGCCTCCAAGTTCGGTGTGAATGTGGCACAGGGCGAGTACATCAACATCCGGTTCGACGTCACCGGTACCATGACCAAACCCAAGGTAGGCTTCAAAATCCTGCCCAGTGATGGCGATAAAACCATCAAAGAGGAAGCCACCGCCACAGCAGCGGCCACAATTAACCAGGCCAAAGACACGCTGCGCAACATAGCCACCCAGAAAGTGGAAGCCGCCAAACAGCAAGCCGAGGCTACGGCCCAAAAAGCCATAGATACGGTCAAAAACGTAGTGAACCAGAAAGTGGAAGAAGCCAAGGATAAAGCTGTTCAGGAAGTGGGGAAGGCCGTCGGCGACGACGCTGCCAAAAAGGCCGAGGAGATCATCAAAAAAAACAAGGCCGCCGAGGAGGCGAAGAAAAAACTGGACGAGTGGAACCCTTTAAAAAAGAAAAACTAGGTTGGAAGGGTTTTAGACTTTGGGCACTGGGTCAGACAGATTGGCCCAGCCTACTGCGAGAAGATCAATTTGGCAACCAAACGCCCGCCCGCTGCATCCACCACTCGGCAGAAGTACAGGCCGGGGCGCAGCCCCGTGCCGTCCAGTTCAGCGGAGGCCGTAATTGTTTGCTCCAGCACCGTTCGCCCGTCCGGCGCGTGCAACTGCACGCGCACAGAGCCGGAGTCTTTCGGCAATTCCACAAAAAACCGCCCCGCAGTCGGGTTGGGATACACCTTGGCGGGCGGCTCCCGCAGTTCCAGTTCCTCCGGCTCCCAGGCTGGCACGGTGTTGCACAGGATGGTGTCCACGCAGCCGTCGGGCGTGAATTTCACCAGCCAGCCCTGCACCGCGCCGTT
>JBEBHD010000322.1:0-4727 GCA_040080915.1 Saprospiraceae bacterium | reverse complement strand
GACGGTGACCGTGGCCACCTTGCCCACCAGCGCGGGAACGCTCAACGCCAGCGCGTGCGCGGGAAGCAGTTTTCTGTACAACGGCACGCCCGTAGCGGCCGGCACGTCGCAGGTTTTTGTGTTGCAAAATGCCCAGGGCTGCGACTCGCTGCTGACGGTGAACGTGGCCACCTTGCCCACCAGCGCGGGAACGCTCAACGCCAGCGCGTGCGCGGGAAGCAGTTTTCTGTACAACGGCACGCCCGTAGCAGCAGGCACGTCGCAGGTTTTTGTGTTGCAAAACGCCCTTGGCTGTGACTCGGTGCTGACGGTGAACGTGGCCACCTTGCCCACCAGCGCGGGAACGCTCAACGCCAGCGCGTGCGCGGGAAGCAGTTTTCTGTACAACAGCACGCCCGTAGCGGCAGGCACGTCGCAGGTTTTTGTGTTGCAAAATGCCCAGGGCTGCGACTCGCTGTTGACGGTGACTGTGGCCGTTTTGCCCGTAACCTTCGGCACGCTCAACGCTGGCGCGTGCGCAGGGTCCAGTTTTAATTACAACGGCACGCCCGTTGCGGCGGGCAGTTCGCAGGTATTGGTGTTGCAAAATATCCACGGTTGCGACTCCATGCTGACCGTGAACGTGGCCGCATGGCCAACGAATGCAGGCAGTTTCACTGCCCAAGTTTGTGCGGGCGATTCGTACACTTACAACGACACGGTGCTGCAGGCAGGCCAAACACAGGATTTTGTCCTGCAAAACCACTTGGGCTGCGACTCGGTGGTGACGGTTACGGTCATTACCCTGCCCGTGCCGACAAGTTCCGTACAAGCGGGCGCTTGTCCCGGCGAGACGTTCACGTACGAGGGCACTGCATTGCCGGTCGGCGCTTCGCAACAATTCACCCTGACCAGTGCCCTTGGCTGCGACTCCATCGTGACCGTCACGGTAAGCGCATTACCGACCACAACAGAAACTAAAATCGTGACCATTTGCCCGGATGAAACCTACACGTTCGATGGAGCCATGCTGCGCCCCGGCGAGCAGCGCACGTTCACCTATACCAACTCGGCGGGCTGCGATTCGATCATCGTTGTCCGGGTTTTGGCCTTCCCGACGGCTACGTTTAACTTAAACACCAAGGCCTCGTGTTCCAGCGCCAAAACGGGCAGTCTCACGGTGCTCGGCCCTACTGGCGGACTGCCGCCGTACCGCTATTCGCTGAACGGCACGGCGTTTCAGGACAGTTTGGTTTTTGCCAACCTCGCGCCGGGCGCGTACACGGTTTGGTTGGAGGACAGCAACGGCTGCTTGTTCGAGCAATCGGCCAACATTCCGGCTTTGGCCCCGCTCACGGTGGAACTGAATGGCGCGGAACTGCCCTGCAGCGCCGAACCTGTGCAACTGGCCCCGCTCGTGGGCGGCGACCCGACCGGCCTGGCCTACCAGTGGAACACCGGCGAACAAACGCCCGCCATTGCCGTGAACCTGCCCGGGCTGTACGCCGTGGAGGTGCATAATGTGTGCGAGACCGTGCGCCGCGAGGTGCGGGTGCAATGGGCTGGTGTGGCTAGGGACTACCCGTTCGCGTATGTGCCCAACGTGTTTGCGCCGGACTCGTACCACCCGGACAACGCCGAGTTCAGGCCCCAGTTCGTGCCGGGCATCCAACTGAGCAACTACCGGTTCGAGGTGTTCGACCGCTGGGGCAACCAGATGTTCAGTACCAACGACACCGAGGCGGGCTGGCGCGGGCCGTTCCGTTCGCAGGATATGCAGCCCGCCGTGTTCGTGTGGTATTTTTCGGTGGACATTAGCTACTGCGGGCGGGTGCAGCGGGTGTTTCGGAAGGGGGACGTGACGGTGGTGCGGTGAAGGCAAATCGCAGATTCAAGATTCAAATGCAAAACGCCGGAAGGGATAAGGAACCCTTCCGGCGTAAAAAGCACTTACCAACGCCGCGCCGTGAACGCGCCGTTTTTGAACCGAAAGCGTTTAGGGAACTTGGATTCGTCTTGCCCCTTTTCTACGGTGACCTCGAATCGCCCGCTGACGGTACCCACAATCGTGTCTATCGCGTCAACCCAAATCCGGTTCGTATGGATTTCCAAAAACTGCAAGGGAGCGCCCAGGCTTGATTGGTTCTGGCTAAGAGGAGGCCGGAGTGAGTGCGACCACGCAACAGGGAAATAGCCATCCGTGAGTCGAATGTCGTCTTCTATGAGATCGAACTTACAACTCGTACTGTCTTCTCCCCAAGTACCAGACAACCCCTGTGAATTGTAAATAGTGTACGATCCAACAGATTTGGGGATGTTGCTTATGTCCATATTTTCTGCCAAAATGCCATCGGGGAAAAAGCCGGAAAAAGACAAATCAAAACGGTCAGGATTGTCTATGTTAAAGAAGTACGCAACGGCCGAACCTTCCCAAGATTGGCCATTGCGGATGGCAGTCACCTTCCCGTGGGTTTGATCCCCTTTCCAAACCTCAAAAAAGGGCCAATCCCAGTATTCTTCTTTTTGGCAGGCAGTAAAAAGCAGGGCCGCAAAGGCTAACAAAACGAAATATCGCATGGTCATTTTCGCTGAAGAGAAATTAGTTGGGTGAATTGCTGTTCCGGGCTGATCAACTGGAGTATGTACAGCCCATCGGGCAAATTGTTCAAACTGAACGGCAGGCGATTGGAGCCTGCTAAAATGGAATGCTGGCCTAAATCATGGCTCAGTTTTCCGTCCATGGATGTGATCACAAGGCCAACACTGGTGGCAAATGCGGCCTGGACATCTAACATAAACTCCCCCGATGTTGGGTTGGGAAAAAGTGCAGCAGCCAATGGTGCATCGGGGCTAACACTGGTAAGCGTGCGCTGTTGGGTACAGTCCGCGCAAAGTCCCGTCAAGATTACTTTAGAAGCCGTGAACACTAAGCCGTCGGCGCTTTGTACTCGGACATGGAGCGTAAAATAATCGCAGGCAGGCACGTTGGCGATGGTGATCTGGTTTCCAGTGCCAAGAAACACGTCGGGGGCCTGGTAGGTAAACACCCCGGTTTCGTTCCACCACCATGAGACAGTAAAAAGGGCCTGACCTGGCAGGCCTTGGGCAGCAGGAAGGATGTTGGCGGTATAGGTTTGGGGCGAAAAGGCCCCATTGATGCCACACAGCTTGCTCGGGCCTCCTATTATTGCCCTCGCCTCTGGGCTGGGAGCATATCCGGCCACCAAGCAGCCCGTATTGCGAATGATCTGGGCGTTGTAGGCCGGTTCCTCTCCAAAAACTCCTGTAGGCTCGCCCAGAAACTCCACATTGGGGTTGGAAAAATGTAAAATACGCACCAAACCATTGCTATTGTTAATGGCGTGGATAGTCTTTCTCTCCGTTTCGCCAGCGTCGAAGCGGTACCCATGATTGCAATAATCAAACGGGTTGCAACTGCAGGAGGAACAGGGCACATTGCTGCACCAGTTGTGGTCGGCCCCAAACAAATGGGTAATTTCGTGGATCAAGGTCCACCTTGGCGAGGCCATAGCAACAAATGAAACTACCACATGGCGGTGAGTAGGTCCCGGATCCGGCAAACGTGTGATGTTTGCAATTCCGAAGGCGTTTGAATACGTCCTCCCGCTTACAAAAACACCAATATCGGCGCGGTGTGTGGTATTGAGGGTTTGATTTACAAAGGGATCGGCAACAAAAGCGGAAAGAAGAGGTTCGATATGTTGTGTTTCAGAATATTCCGGATTATGGATGACCCACCTGAACCGCACCCGTTTGTTGGGGATGTCACTGTTTGCAAAGGCGAGGTTGACCGAATTCTCCAAGGTCTTCACATAGCTGTCCATGGTTATTGACTTCATGTCGGGATTCGAAGACCTTGTCATGATTGCTACTGCCTCATCCGTAAAAAACAGGATCACATCTACCACCGCTGGGCAGATGTTGTACACTTCACTGCAGTAGTCGGTGGGGCCGGGTTCTTCCTCGCCCTCTACAGTTGCACAATCGGCTGCCCCCAGCGCCTCGTTGTCGTGCAAAATCAACAGGCTGTAGTCCTCGCGCAACGGCAAAATGGTCCAGCCCTCGTTGTCGGTTTGGATGAAACCTGAAAAATACCCTTCTGTACTTGTGATCGAAAAAAAACCGGATTCATTGGCGGCACCCGACCAGGTGTAGTTTTCCGCGTCGGTTGACTCAACCTCTCTCGGCACGACGGTCAATGTCGTGGACGTGCCCGGTATCTGAAAAGTGAGCAAGTGGTTGTTTAAGTGGGCTTGCACATCTTCGAAATGGACAATGGTGACCGAATTGTTGTAAAGCGAGCCTAAATGATCCTGATAGAGCGCGTTCTCTTCAGTCGTCAGCGTGATCTCGCCTGGTAGGGCAGATCGGATAAACATGGAGCCTTGAGAAAACGAAAGTTGGGTTTGGGCGATCAAAATGCAGCACAACAGCGCTGCCCGGACGGTTTTGGATAACTGTCTCATTGGAAAAAATTTTGTAGGTGAACTGAATGGTGCTTGATAAATGCCCATGCCACGCACTTTTGCGCGAACGGGATGGATTAAAATCACAGCTACACCTAAAATTCAGGCGCTGCGCAATTGCGAAAACAAAGATGCGCGGGGGGGGGGGGGAGAAACGCCAAATTTTTTAACACCTATTTTTGACAAAATAAATATTTAATCAATTCAAACTCGAGCCAAGCCCGCTGTGACGTGGACGGATTCTTTTAGAATGACAAAACC
>JBEBHD010000084.1:0-17577 GCA_040080915.1 Saprospiraceae bacterium | reverse complement strand
GGGTTGTACCGGCGGAGCTCGATGTACCCCAAAATACCACATTGACTTATCAGGCTAAACAGTTACCGCTCAATTCCCTATTTCCCGCACCACGCCTGCCGCCTTTTTATGGTAGGGATGCTCGATGTCGGAGATCATGGGTCGCAGCAAAGCCCGCAGGTCCGATTCAGAAGCGGGCATTTGGTGCAGCAGGCAAAGCACTTCGCCCCATTGTGCCTCGTAGGTATAGTCTGATTTTTCGTATTGCCTGAAAGAGCGAAAATCGAGCAGTGCATCGGGGTAGCGTCCGAGGTGGTAATAGGTGTGTGCCCGCAGGAACAAGTATTCCTGCAAGCGGACGTTGTCGGGTTGTAGGAGTAGGGGCAATGCCTCTTGGTATCGGCCCACTTCGTACAGGTCAACGGCTTGTGCTAAGCGGGATTTTTCGCCGTCGTTGCGGCCGCTCAAGGTCTCGCGGAATTCGTCGCCTCCGGCATAGTACCGTTTGGCCAGGGCAGCGTAGCGGTCGGAAGGCGGGCTTTGGTTTTTGTTTTCCGGCTGAGGGGTATCTGGTTGGGGTGTTGGTTGCGCCACATCCTGTCGGTCGGAAGGAGATTGCTGCGGAGATGTTTCGGTTTTACCCGAGTTGGGTGCCGGGCTGGTTTCGGTGGGTTTTTCGGCAAAGCAGCCAGGCCATTTGAACAGGATAGCTGCCACAGTGATGCCCAGCAGCACCGCCACGACAAGGGCCATTCGGGCATTCGAGAAAACCGGTGGTTTGGCCTCGGTTTCAATTTTTTTTTCGCTGGCGGCCTCCTTGTCCCACGCCTCGAATTGCGCCATCAAACGCTCGTCGCGCAACAGGCGCAATACCTTGCCCTCGGCCCGCAAGGCTTCCACGCGCCGAGCCAGTTCGGCATCGGTTTCAAGCGCCTGCTCAAAGGCTGTCCGGTCGGACGCGCTCATGCGGTCGTGTACATAGTCGTCAATATCGTCAAAATCGAAGTGTGGGTTCATAGTTCGCGCAGTTCTTTCAGTACTTCGGGGCGTTGCGTGAGGTCGTTGAGTTTTTCCCGGCAATCGTGGTGGGCCGATTTGGTCGAGTCGGCACTTTTGTATTGCATCTGTTCGGCGATTTCTTTCATCGAATACCCATCTTCTTTCAAAAGGAGCAGTTCGCGGCATCTTTCACTAAGCCTGCCCAAGAATTTGTGTACAAATGCCCTTCGGTGTTGCTGGTCAAATTCCAGTTCGGGATCAGTAGTGGTTTCAAGCACCTGCGCCATCACTATATGCTCATGTTTGTGCCTCTTTCTTAGTTCGGAGCGGCGTAGGGTGAAAAACACTTTTTTTGCCACTCCGGCGAGGTACGCTGTTATTACACCGCGTGCGGGATCATAGGTGTGTTTTTCAACGCTATTCAAAAACACGACCAAGGTACTGTTCAGCACATCGTTTACATCCTCTTCCTCTCCCCTTTGGTTTATTATTTGCCGCCGGACGGTATTGCGTATGTGACTGTCCCGATACAGGTGCTCCACGGCCGCGTTGAAACGGGCACGCACCCCGCTTCGGAGCGCATCAAGGATTTCGTCATCATTGTTGAATGCGTGTTTCATGTTTCTTTGCCGGCAAAAGAACAAAGGTAAGGACGTTGCCGAAAAATCACCGCTCTGCGCAGCCCCCTAACCTTCCAACCAGAAACCTTCCAACCTTCCACCGTACATTTGCGCCCCATTTTTTTAAATCCACTGTTTTAAGCATGAGCAAAGAAATCGCCTTCAAGGAAGAAGCCCTGCTGTATCACGCCAAGGGCCGCCCCGGCAAAATACAGGTATTGCCCACCAAAGAAACCGCCAACCAGCGCGACTTGTCGCTGGCTTACTCACCGGGGGTGGCCGAGCCCTGCCTTGCCATCGCCGCCAACCCCGAGGACGTGTACAAATACACGGCCAAGGGGAATCTCGTGGCGGTCATCAGCAACGGCACCGCCGTGCTGGGCTTGGGCGACCTCGGCCCGGCGGCGAGCAAGCCCGTCATGGAGGGCAAGGGCCTGCTGTTCAAAATTTACGCCGACATTGACTGCTTCGACCTCGAACTGAACACGAAGAACGTGGACGAATTCGTGCGCACGGTGAAAATCCTCGAACCCACCTTCGGCGGGATCAACCTCGAAGATATTTCCGCACCGGAATGCTTCGAAATTGAGGAGCGCCTCAAGCAGGAACTCAGCATCCCGATCATGCACGACGACCAACACGGTACTGCCATCATCAGCGGCGCAGCCTTGCTCAACGCCCTCGAATTGGTCGGTAAAGATTTTGCCAATGCAAAAATCGTCATAAACGGCGCAGGCGCTTCTGCTATTTCCTGTACCCGGATTTACTGTGCGCTCGGTGCGCAAAAGTCCAACATTTTTATGTTCGACAGCAAGGGCTTGCTGCACCCGACACGAGACAACCTCGACGGCAAAAAAAGCGAATTTGTCAATGACAACCTGCCGGTGGATGCATCCCTGGCCGACGCGCTCGCCGGTGCCGATGTGTTCGTGGGGCTTTCCAAAGGCAATGTACTCGACCAGGACATGGTGCGTTCCATGGCCGCCGACTGCATCGTATTTGCCATGGCAAACCCCGACCCGGAGATCGGTTACGAGGAGGCCACGGCTGCCCGACCCGACATCATCATGGCCACTGGCCGCTCGGATTTTCCCAACCAGGTCAACAACGTGCTCGGGTTTCCCTTCATCTTCCGAGGGGCGCTCGACGTACGTGCCAGGGCCATCAACGAGGAAATGAAACTGGCCGCCGTGCGCGCCCTGGCCGATCTGGCCAAAAAACCCGTGCCCGACCTGGTAAACCTCGCCTACAACAACGCCAACCTGCACTACGGGCGCGACTACATCATCCCCAAACCGGTGGACCCGCGCCTGCTCACCGCCGTGGCACCCGCTGTGGCCCGCGCCGCCATGGAGTCGGGTGTAGCCCAAAAACCAATTACGGATTGGGCCGCGTACGAACTGCAATTGTCCAAACGCCTCGGCGTAGACAACACGCTGACCCGCGTGATCCAGACCAAGGCCAAGCAAAAACCCAAGCGTGTCGTGTTCGCCGATGCCGAAAATGTGTCGGTGCTCAAAGCTGTGCAGGTGGTTTTGGAGGAAAAAATTGCGCACCCCATTCTCTTGGGCAACGTCGAGCGTGTGCGCAGCCTGATCCAGGAGCACAACATCGCTCTGAACGGTGTGCCCATTATTGACCCTAAACTGCCAGCCAACGAGCAGGAAGCCGAGCGCGTGGAGCAATACGCAGGCGTGCTGTACGAAAAACGCCAGCGCAAGGGCATCATCTACCGCGAGGCCCGTCAGATCATCAAACACCGCAACTACTTCGGTGCCATGATGGTGGAGCAGGGCGAGGCCGATGCCATGATCAGCGGCCTGTCGCGCAACTACCCCGACACTATCCGGCCCGCCCTGCGCATCATCGGCGCGGAGTCGGGCAACAAAAAAGTGTCGGCCATGTACATCCTGATGAGCCGGTTCGGCCCGCTGTTTTTGGCTGATACCTCCATCAACCTCGATCCTACCGCCGAGGAAGTGGTGGAAATAGCCGAGCTGACCGCCCGGCAGGTGGAAAAATTCAACATGAAACCCCGTATCGCCATGCTGACCTACTCCAATTTCGGCTCGGTGGCCGATGGTGCGGCGGCGATCAAGATGCGCACCGCTACCGCCATTTTGAAAGAAAAACACCCGAACTGGGTAGTGGATGGCGAGATGCAGGCCCATTTGGCGTTCGATATGGACCTGCTGCGCCAAAATTACCCGTTCAGTACTTTGGTGGACGGCCCGGCCAACATCCTGGTTTTTCCGAACTTGTCGTCGGCGAACATCGCCTACAACCTCGTGCGTGCTCTGGCGGGTATCGAGATCATCGGCCCAATCGTCACTGGTTTGAAAAAACCAGTGCATGTGCTTCAAATGGGCGCTTCCGTGCGTGAGATCGTGGACATGGTGGCCATTGCAGTGGTGGATGCTCAACGATAACGCGGCTAATGAATTTGAACAGTTTCCGATACGCCCTGCACGGCTTGGCCGACCTGTTCCGCACGCAGCCGAACGCGCGGTTCCACCTCGTGGCCTCGGTTGCGGTGGTGGCTGCTGGTTTCTGGCTCGAAATTTCCCGGCTGGAGTGGATCGCCGTGGTGCTGTGCATGGCGCTGGTGATTGCACTCGAAGCCATTAACACGGCGCTGGAATACCTGACCGACGTGGTATCGCCCGACTATCATCCACTGGCTGGCAAAGCCAAGGATGTGGCCGCTGCGGCGGTGTTGGTGGCGGCCGTTGGGGCGGCGGTGGTGGGAGGATTGGTTTTTTTGCCGAAGGTTTTGACAATGATGCGGTGAAGGCCTGTGCTCACTCCACCAGCACAAACCCCGCCCACAGGTACGGCGCGTTCGGGTACTTTTGCTGCATCTTGCCCTGCGCAGCGCGAAATGCTGCTGGAATTTCCAAGCCGTTAACCAGCCACAGTTTGTAAAAATCGGTCATCAATTCGCGGGTAGTCAGGTCGTTCACTTTCCACAGGCTCATCAGCAGGTACTTGGCTCCGGCTATTTTGAACGCCCGTTGCAGGCCGTACACCCCTTCGTTCCCTTCGATATCGCCCAGGCCGGTTTCGCATGCAGAAAGCACGACGAGTTCGGTATTGGACAGGTTCATCTGGCTGATTTCGTAGGCAGTGAGGATGCCGTCTTCGCGGTTTTCTGGCGGTTTGATGCCCGACCAAGCATCTTTTGCCCCGGCGAGCAACAGACCGGAACGGATCATGGGGTGGTCGCTATTCTTGAAGGCTGGCTGCGGCTCACCGCTTACTCGCTCACCGTTCGGATCAGGAAAAAAGAACCCGTGTGTCGCGATATGCAAAACACGCGGCGCTGGCTTGCCGATACCGAGACTGCGTACAACCTCTTCTATGGCGAGGTAGCCGGTGTCGAGTTGTATATTCCACCTGGCTGACCGGAGTGTTTTTTGAATCTCCAAAACTTCGGCGGCCGTGTTGGGCAGGTAATCCCAGTTGTCGCCACGGGTCGAATCGGCGTGGAAGGGCACGGTATTTAGCGCCGACCAATCGCGTTCGGCGAGGTGTTGGTTGGCGGCAGCGAGTGCGGTGGTATCGGTGGTGTAGCGCACCCCGCCGACCAAGCAGGCTTCCTTGCTGGTACGCGCTGTTTTGTCGGGCAAAACGAGGCTTCGGGTGCTACCCACGGTGACTACTTCACGGGATTGGCCCGAAAGCGCATTGAGATTGAGCCGATACAACAGGCCGGACGGCGAACAATACACAGTTTTTACGCCTTGCAAATACTCGTCCAACGGTTTCCAGACCAAATCGTACAGCAATTGGCTTCCGCCAATGGGGGCGTACAACGCGTTGATCCGCCTGTCGGCCTTGCCGGAGGCACCCCGAATCAGCGGTGCGATGTCGCGTTCCTCAAATAGGGAGACGAATCGGGGAGCGGTATAGCCGGGTCTGAGAATAAGAGCGGCGTAGAGGACGCTGTCGTTTCGATTCGGAAAATTGACTTGGTGGCGAACGAACTCGACGGCAGCCTCGTGCGGGCGCAGCCGCGCCTGCACGTCGTTCCAAGCGACGGAGGCGATGGCTTCTGCGTAGCCGGGCACCGATCTGGCTAATTCCTTTTCGAGGGTGTTGGCTTCGTCTTCCCATTGAAGAAGGTTCCCGCTTCGGTTCCCGATCGGTTTGGCGTATTCCTTGGAAAGGGTGTCCTTCTTTGCTGTAAGGGCCTGATATTTTTCGTTGGCGGCTTTATTCACACGGGTCAGGCGGCGCAGCTGCCCGACAGCATTGGACAAAAAACCTTTGAGGAGCAACGAGTTGTCGTAGCAGATGGCTGCGAGGCTGGACGACGGTTTGTCACGGCGCTTGGCGAAGGAAAGAGCCAGGTCGTGGTTTTTCTGGAACGTCAGCGAATAATCGAGCAGTTCTTGTTCCGAAAGGAAACGCACGCCATCGTTCAAAAGCCGAGCTTGTATGGCCGCCACTTCGATTAACATGGAGTCGGCGAGGACAAAGTGGCCCAGCCGGTTGTGCAGGTCGGCCAATTGACGGATCGTCCACAAATAATCCTCATTGTTTGCACCGAGAATGGTTCTTCGAATTTGCAGAGCCTGTTCGAAATACGGCAACGCATCTTGGTGACGGCCCATTTTTACGTACAACGTAGCCAGGTTGTGTACACTGAAGGCCACATGCGGATGGTCGCTTCCCAAATACGCCAATCGCAGGTCGGTGCCTTCTTTCAAATATTTTTCCGCCTCATCAAAGCGGGCAAATTCGCGGTAAAGCACGCCGAGGTTGTCCAATACGATGGCCAAACGAGCGGAATCAACGGGGTTTTCTTCCCGCCTGATTGCCAGGGCATCGAGCAAAAGCGGCTCTGCTTCCGCTTTTTTGCCCAAGTACTGGTACGCCCGGGCGAGATTCAGCAGCGTCTGGGCGTAAAGCCCGTGTTTTTTCCCGTGCAGCCGTTCGCGCAAGGCGAGGCACTCCAACTGGATTTGCTCCGCTTTTTCGTACTGGCCCATCACGGTATAGTGGTGGCCGAGGTTGTTGAGCAGTTGGGCGTAGGCAGCATCATCGGTGTTCAACGATTTTTCCCAGAGGCTCTTTGCCTCCAAAAAAGCGGCCTCGACCTTGTCCTTATGGGGCGTGTTGAGGTAGTACACGCCCATGGTGTTCAGGAATCGGACGTATAGGCTGTCCGATCGCACGGGCTGGCTGAGCAAGATGGCCTTGCTTTCGAGAAACAACGGCTCGGCATCGGCGTATTTTCCCCAGTCATCGTAAACATTGGCAAGGGCATAGGTTGGCCGGTAGTACTCCATACTGGTTTTCCCAAAAATGCGGGCGCTCAAGTCTCGGCTTTCCATGAGGGCCTCGGCGGCCTGCTGGTAGGCTCGTGTAGCGGAATGGGATTTGGCTTTTTCGTTCAAAAGCCCGATCAGCCGGGAGTGGTCGTCGGGGAAATGCTGCCGACAAAGCACGAGGGCGGAGTCCAGCAATTGGATGGCTGCGCCGTGGTTTTTGTCACTCAAAAGCGCGTTGGCATGGCTTTGTAAACTGTCCAGGACCGATGCCCGTACTGCTACTTGAGCGTAGGCGCCTACCGGCAAAACCAAAAATGCGAGAGCCAGAAAAACGGGGAAACGAGCGCCAGATGCAGTAGCGCGGAGCGAGACTTTCATGTGAACACGGGATTGGTGAACCTACAAATGCCGAACAGCAGCGTGCTGGGCTTGGCGAAGGTACGCGTCAACAAGTCTTTCCCGATTTTTTTTGTCGGTAAAAATTTCCGACACCAAGGTGTTGTTCCGGCTTACTCACAATCTCCCCACAAAAAACTTCCCCATCGCCAGCATCTCCTCTGTTTTGGATTCCTCCACCCGAAAATAGTACAGCCCCTTGGGCACGGTCAGGCGCAGCGTTGTTTCGAAATCGGCTTGGCCGTTAGCATCCGTGCGCAATTGGACGGGTTGGGTCAGCAGGGGCTTTTGGTCGTCCCGGTTGTTGAAAATCAGCAGGTGGAGCACCCGCGCCTCGTCGGGCGAAGCGCCCTCCAGCCGCCCGGCAAAGCGGACAACGCTGATCCCTTGAGCATCGGGCTGAACGGTGGCGTTGTTTTCGGGCGCGACCATGACCGCCCGCATTTCCTCCTGACTGCGTACGCCGCCCGCGATGTAGGCATCCATCGTCGGGTTGGGAACAAAACGCTCCGGGTCGGCCATCGCTATTGGTCGGTCTGATTTTGGCCTGTTGGTCGGCAGTGGATCGTTTTTGGATGGCTCCGTTGGCGCGGGCGCGGGCGCTGTAGATTTTGGCTGAGTCGCTGGCTGGTCTCCGGCAGGTTGTAGATTTGGAGCGCCGAGGTGGCTGAAAAACCAAATACCGGCACCCGCGAGCAGGGTGACGGCAATCAGCAACCACATTTTTCGGTTGCCTTGGTTGGGTTTGGCGGGAGGGACGGGCGGCGGTTTATCGGGCGGCACTGGTTCGTCCATGATCGCAGCCAGGGCTTCCCGCAGCTGCCAGCGCCCGGGATCGGCGTAGGCCTGTTGGAGCTGCCGGTGCAGTTCCACTTCCTCCCGAAAGGCCGGGTCTTCGGCCATGCGGCGCTCCATGTCCCGGCGTTGGTCGTCGGGCAGGTCGTCGTTCAGGTAAGCCTCGATCAGGTCGTACAGGTCGTTCATGGCAGTGCGTCAGGTGTTGCGTAGTTCCCGGTATTCGGGGTAGCTGCGTATCCGTTCGATGAGAAATTCCTTGCAGGCGTGTTTGCGGCGGCGGGCGTAGTTTTCGCTGCCGAAGCCCATATTTTCGGCGATTTCCGACATCGTTTTTTTTTGAAAAAACAGTCCAAGCAATTTGCGGCAATCGGCTCCAAGTTGGGCCATGGCCTTGTCGAACAGGGCTTGCCGTTCGATCTGCTCGAAGTCGAGATCAGGCTGCTCATCATCTGTGTATGGCGCGTCCTCCGGGATTGTTACCTCGCTGTTCGATTTTTTTTTCCGGCGGCTGCGCCACAGGTTGAGGGCGATGCCGCAAAAAAATGTGCTGAACCGGCTGGTGAGCATGAATTCAGCCTGGCCAGCCTTGTCGTACACCACCATCACAGCATCCTGAAACACATCTTTGGCATCGTCCTCCGTGCCGCTGTTTTTCAGCACCAATCCCCGCACAAACGGGTACAGCTCGTCGCGCAGCTGCCGGAGCAGTGCCCGGTCGCCGGAGCGGACGGCATTGAGGTACGGGTGCATGGTGGCGGTTGGTTCCATCCGAAAATAGGGTAGGGTAGCGTTGGTGGCGACAAATGTAGCGCGACCGCTGCGAAATGGGTACAGGAAAGGGCAGTGAAAAAAAATTTGAAAAAAAATGGAACAGGCCGGGTAATGATCGGGAATGCGGAGAAATAGACGGTCAAATCACAGGAGCCAGCGCCTATTTCCTCCACCTTAAAAATGTGCATTTCCATGAAAAAGCATCGCGTTCTTCCCTTCCTGTTCTTCGCTGCCCTCGCCGCCGCCTCCGTTTTTTCAGGCTGCCAAAAAGACCTTCCCCCCATCGAAATCAAGATCGAAGCGACACCCATCGGCGGCAGCGCCCCCTTGGATGTCACGGCCAAATGTGTCGTGCTTTCCGGCAAGATCACGGAGTTCAGTTGGGATTTCGGCGACGGCGGCAGCGCATACGGTTCGGAGGATGCCTTCCACCGCTACACAAAAGCGGGAACGTACACCATGACCGTCACCGTGACCGGCTACGAAGGCTCGGAAGACAACCCCGAACCCGTCACGAAAACCGCTTACCTGACGATCAGTGTTTTTCAGCCCAACGTGCCGCCGGTGGCCGGGTTTCAATTCTCGCCGATCAACGACATCGTTGCCGACAAAACCAGCGTCAGTTTTTCCAACACCACCAGCGGGATGGCCACCTCCTGGCAGTGGGATTTCGGCACCAACGAAAGCGGCTCCACCACCCAAAGTCCGAGCCGTGCGTTCGACTACGCGGGTACCAAAACGGTGCGCCTCACCGCTTCCGGCCCGCTGGGAACCAGCACCACCACCAAGACCGTGACCGTGCATGCCATGCCACCGACTTGTCACAATTACACCGGCGGCTCCACCCAGTCGGCCTCGGCCATCCAGACGATTCGCAACAACGGCCAACTGAAAAACGGCCAGGTCGTGTTCAACAACAACTACTCCAACGTAACGGCCAAGGTGGAGTTTTTTACCGCCGACAACTGGCTGAACGGCAAGTACAATCCCTTGCCCTACTACTGGGAAATCGGCCCCGGCAAGACCTACTCGCTGGTCAACGGTAGCTCGAACATGGTCATCGGCAGCGACTGGGGCATCCGCATCACATTCTCCAGCGGAGGAGTCACCTGCGTGCGCACGGTCAACGACATTGCCTCTTTCGGCAGCGGCAAGTTCACGCTCACGTCCCAAAAAGTGAACGAAGGGCAGTGATGTCGAGTACCTTTTATTGAGAATGAACCTCAAACAGCCTCATCTTTTTCACATCAAACAGTTCTCTGTCATGAAACATCTCTTGTGCATCGCCACGGCCTTAGCAGCCATTTTCCTACTCGACAGTTGCGCTACCGTCCCGATGACTGGCCGCACACAGGCTCGCCTGAGTTCCGAAAAACGGCTCGCCTCGATGGCTGAATCCGAGTACCGCTATTTCATTTCCCAACAGACGCTCAGCCAGGATGCCGCCCAAGTCCGCATGGTACAGGATGTGTCGTACCGTATTATTCACGCCGCTCGCCGCTACTACGCCAAAAACAATATCGGCAAACAATTTGACCATTTCAGGTGGGAGGTCAACGTGGTGGAAAGCGAGGATGTGAACGCATTTTGCATGCCTGGCGGCAAGATTGCAGTGATGACGGGTATGCTTGCCGTTACCGAAAACGAAGACCAGTTGGCGACCGTCATCGGGCACGAGGTGGCGCATGCGCTGGCGCGGCACGCCCAGGAAAAAATGAGCCACGGCCTGTTGGCTCAAATCGGGCATGTCGGCGTGCAAGTAGCCACGGTCAATTCCTCCGCAGATGTGCAACAAGCGGCAAACCTCGGCTACGTTGTGGGTGCCGCATTCGGTTTCCTGCTGCCGTATAGCCGGAAATTGGAAAAAGAGGCTGACAATATAGGCCTGCGCCTGATGATTATGGCTGGCTACGATCCGACCGAAGCACCCAAACTGTGGGAACGGATGACCGAAAAACTCGGCGACTCCAAGACGGCATTTTTCCAAACCCACCCGACCAACAAGTCGAGGAAAAATGAATTAGAGGCGCAAATCCCCGCTGCTATCGCCTTCGCAGCGCCGTACCTGGAAAAACCCGAACAACAACCAGAGGCAGCCCCTGCGCCCAAGCCGGTGATCGCTGCAGCGCCATTGCCCGCCTCGGTGCCACCCGGAACAGCCAGAGAAACGACAGCGCTGACTCCCGTATCTGCCTCCGCTTTTCAGCCTGGCGGCAAAAAAACAGCCGACGCGTCCGTTTGGGGCAACTACATCACCGTGCAGGTAGAGGCCGTGAACAGCCAGTCGTTGGTGCCCGACAAGTATGACCCGCTCAAACCCCTCGGTACCCTTGTCTACGAATCCGGGATGCTGGAGGGCGCACCGATCAAACGGGTGCTACTGGGGCAGTTTGCCGACGCGGGCAAGGCACGCGCTGCCCTGGAATTCGTGCGGAAACAGGGATTTCGGAATGCGTATTTGGTGGAGTACACCGATGGCGTGCGAGGAAAGTCAATCCTTTGAAGTTCCAACCACTACGCCGAGTCACAGACTATCCTATAGTCCATCGTTCACGTCAAATTTCTTTTTACAACATGAAAAATTCCTTCTTTTTCTTAGCAACCCCTCTACTCCTGTCCGCTTATCTTTTACTCAGCGCATTCACCGGCCGTCCGATGCAGGCTTGGACCAAGCAACCAAATTCGCAAGCAGGACTTGACGAAAACTGCAACACCGTACAAGTATACTCGACAGTGTGTATAGCCAATACCCTGGATCAAGAAATCGTCTACCGATTTCGTTGGGGGAACGGCAGGTGGGAAGATGCCCGCCTAGGACCAAATCGATGCATCACGCATTGGACTGGAGACCGATACCGGTCTGCCCAAATCGAATTTGACAGCGACTTCAATTCAAGGAATGTCTGGAAATCGTACGACCTGAATTTTCAATTTTCCCATGACGCATCCTGTTCAGGAGCCACCCAATACCAGTTTCAATGGAACGGAGGCTACAACACGTTCGACCTGTTCCGTACACCCGGCGAAAACTACTGTCCGTGATTGGCACAGGGTCCACTACTTTCCGGCGCTTCATTTTGAAAAATCTGTCCATGTCACGGTGGGTCTTGCTCGGTGCCAAGCCTGTCGTGACGTGGACAGATTCTTTCAAAATGATAAAACCGAGCGCGATTCTTTTAATCTGACAAAGTAGTGTTAGAGCGTGCTTGACATTTTTCAGGGCGTAGGCTTCCCGGATTTTCAAACCTTATAAGCCTGGGGATTCGAGCAGAAATACCCGGCAGAGTGTATCAAATCCTGCCATTTCGGTGCGGTTCTTGCTGCCCCAAATGATCTATGCAACGCCTTTTTCTCCCGCTCCTTCTGCTCTGCCTCGCCTCGGCGACCCTCAGCGCCCAGCGCCCGCCCCTACTTTCTCTCCAACCCGCCGACTCCCTGCACAAACCCCGGCTATGGGCCGCCGTCGGTGTCGGTACAGTGGCCTACGGTGCCGCGATGGTGTCGCTGCACAGCTCGTGGTACGCCAACTACCCGTCCAAGCAGTTCCATTCCTTCGATGACTTCGGCGAGTGGAACCAGATGGACAAAATGGGCCACTGGCTCATGTCGTACAACGAAAGCCGGTGGCTGTTCGCCGGGGCACGCTGGGCTGGCATCAAACCCCGCACCTCGGCTTGGCTCGGCTTCGCGGGCAGCCAGTTGATCATGACCTCGCTGGAGGTGTTCGACGGGTTTTCCTCCCAATGGGGCTTTTCGTGGAGCGACGCGGGGTTTAACCTGCTCGGCTCCGGCATGTTCGTGGCGCAGGAACTCGGCTGGGGCGAGCAGCGCATCCTGATGAAAATGAGCGCCTCGCCGAATGATTACCCCACGGAACGCATCGTCCCCGTCAGCCCCGCCGGAAGCGACGGCTGGACGACCCTCCAGCAGCGTTCCGACGCGCTGTACGGCACCGGCGCGGTCAGCCTTTTTTTGAAAAACTACAACGCGCTCACCGTTTGGGCTTCCGTCAACCCGCGCTCTTTCATGCCCGAGCGGGCCACATGGCTGCCCCGCTGGCTGAACGTGGCCGTGGGAATGGGGGCCGACAATATCTTCGTCGGCCAGGGCTACGAGTGGAAAGGCAACCGCAATTGCGAAGGCCCAGACTGCGACGTTTATCGCCTCGACCCGGAGCGCTACCCGCGCACCCGACAGTTTTACCTCTCGCTCGACATTGATCTCACCCGCCTCGGTATCCGCAGCCGGTTTCTGCGCACGCTCGCGGGGGCTATCAACATCATCAAAATACCCGCGCCCACGCTGGAGTTCACCGACCGGGGCAGTGTGCGATTCCATCCCCTGTTTTTTTGACCAATAGTAGCAACTTGACAAAAACTTAAACAATTCCAGCCGCCAAAGAAGCGTACTTTCGTGCCGCCGTATCATACGGCAGGTTTAATCCGCCGATTTCCTTCTTTCTGTTCATCAACCCAATTGCATGCACTATGCGCATCCCGATTTTTCTCTTATCCATCCTGCTGCTGGCCTTCGCATCCCCGTTGGCCGCACAAGCACCGCCCTGCGAAATCTACGACCTCGTCGTAGAACCGGGCGATTGTACATCCGACTCCACCTACAAGATTGACGTGGAGTTCAAAGTCAAAAACCCCACTTCAGACCTTTTCGACATTTGGGGCAACAACAAACCGCTTGGCACCTACAAACTGAGCGATCTGCCACTGACAATCCCCAATTTTCCCGGCGGGGCTGGCAACGGCGGGTTTGTAAAAGTGTGCATGAAAGCCAACGACCCGGCTACGGCCCCGTGTTGCGCCTTCAAACAGTTCATCGGCCCCAACTGTAGCCAGTCGACACCCTGCGAAATCTATGACGTGAAGGTCGGCGTAGGCGATTGTATCCCCGGTTCTACCAAGTACCAGATCAAGTTGGACTTCAAGGTCGTGGGGGCCACCAATACGCTTTTTGAACTGTGGGCTGGCAACGGCCAGTATCTCGGCTTCTTCCCGCTCACGTCTGTCCCACTGACCCTCGATTTCCCCGGCAGTGGCGGCCCGGTGGACAAACTGAAAATCTGCATCAACGACAACCCAAACTGCTGCCGCACGGTCGAATTCCAGGCTCCTGCCTGCCCGCCCGTACCCTGCAAAATCGAAAACCTGCGCGTAGAAACCGGCGAGTGTACCTCTGACAGCACCTATAAGTTGTTGATCAACTTCAACGCGCCCGGCGTTTCCGCTACCGACTCGTTCAACGTGTACGCCGCCAACGGCCAGTTCCTCGGCCGTTTTGCCTACACCAGTCTGCCCATCACCATCACCAACTACCCCTGGGGCGGCAACAATGTGGATGCCGTCAAAATTTGCATCAGCAATACCTGCTGCAAAACCAAGGAGTTTAACGTGCCCGATTGCTTGTACAAACCCTGTGGCATCAGCGACCTGAAAGTAGACGTAGGCGATTGCATCAACCAAAAAACCTACCGGATCACCCTCAATTTTCATGTGACTCTTCCGACTCCCGGCGCTGATGTCAAGTTCGGCGTTTGGGCTGGAAACGGTGATTTCCTTGGCAATTATGCCTTGAGCCAACTGCCGCTCAAACTCGATTTCCCGCGCAGCGGAGATGCTACTGATCAGGTAAAAGTGTGCCTGCTGAATGCTGCGGGCGACAAGATTTGTTGCCAGATTGTCCAGTTCAAACCGCCTGTTTGCCCCGATCCCTGCCCGATCTCCGACCTGAAAGTGGATGTCGGCCCGTGCAACAGCGATGGCACCTACGCCATCACCATCAATTTCAAAAACGCGTCCACCACTCCCGGCGCGTTCGGCGTTTGGGCTGGCAACGGCAAGTTTTTGGGCATATTCCCGCTGAGCGCCCTGCCGCTGAAAATCGCCAAGTTCCCCGCCAGCGGCAATCCGAAGGACGTAGTAAAAGTGTGTCTGATCGGTACCACCAGCGCTACGCCGGTGTGTTGCCTGACGGCCGAGTTCACAGCCCCCGACTGCAGCCACCCGTGCAATATTTTTGACCTGAACGTGGAAGCCGGACCGTGCAACAACGACGGTACTTACGCCATTTACCTCAAATTTAGCACCACCAACACCACGGGCCAGTTCGGCGTATGGGCAGGCAACGGCCAGTTCCTCGGCCTGTACCCGTTCAGCGCCCTGCCACTGAAAATCACCAACTTCCCCGCCAGCGGCAATGCCAACGACGTGGTGAAAGTGTGCGTGTTCCTGAACAACGCCCCGGCCACGACCTGCTGCCTGACCAAGGAGTTCAAAGCGCCCGACTGCGGCCAATTGGACTGCGAGATTTACGACCTGAAAGTGGAAACCGGACCGTGCAACAACGACGGCACGTACAAGGCCGTCATCAATTTCAAGGTACAAAACCCCGGCCTCGGCACGCACTTCGTCCTGTGGGCCAATGGCACCCAACTCGGGGTGTACCCGCTCACGATCCTCCCGTTGGTCATTCCGAACTTCCCCACCGACGGCGGCCCGAACGACTTCATCAAGGTTTGCCTCATCAACCCCGTTTCGAACATCCCGTCCGACTGCTGCCGTTCGCTGGAGTTCCATGTGCCCGACTGCGCTAATAAGCCCTGCGAGATTTACGACCTGAAAGTGGATGTCGGCCCGTGCAATAGCGACGGTACGTTCAAGGTGCTGGTCAATTTCAAAGTGGAAAACCCCACCAGCGATCATTTCATGCTGTGGGCAAACGGCGTGCTTCAAGGTACGTATAAACTGAGCGACCTGCCGCTCACCATCGCGCCGTTCCCCACCAATGGCGGCCCGAACGACTATATCAAAGTTTGCATGCTCAACGCCGCCGGTGCGCCGGGCGACTGTTGCCGTTCCATCGAATTCGCCGTACCCGACTGCAATAACCACCCCTGTGAAATTTACGACCTGAAAGTAGAAACCGCCTGCAACGCCGACGGAACCTACAAGGCCGTGGTTAATTTCAAAGTAAGCAGCTCCACCCCGGCCGGCATGTTCTTCGACCTGTGGGCTAACGGTCATTTCATCGGCAATTTCCCGCTGACCGCCCTGCCCTTCGTCATCCCGAATTTCCCCACCGACGGCGGGCCGAACGATTATGTCAAAGTCTGCATCGTCACGCCCAACTCCACGCAGCCGCTTTGCTGCAAATCGCTGGAGTTTCCGGTGCCTAATTGCAACTCCGCCCCCTGCGAAATCTACGACCTGAAGGCGGAAGCCGGCCCCTGCAACAGCGACGGCAAGTTCAAGGTGGTAGTCAGTTTCAAGGTTGAAAACCCCACAAGCGACCACTTCATGCTGTGGGCAAACGGTACGCTCGTAGGAACCTACAAACTCAGCGACCTGCCGCTGACCATTTCGCCGTTCCCCACCAATGGCGGCCCGAATGACGTGATCAAAGTCTGCATGGTGAACGCCAACGGTGCTCCGGGCGACTGCTGCCGCACCATCGAATTCGCTGTACCTGACTGCAACAACCATCCCTGCGAAATTTACGACCTGAAAGCGGAGGCTGGCCCCTGCAACAGCGACGGCAAGTTCAAGGTGGTAGTCAGTTTCAAGGTTGAAAACCCCACAAGCGACCACTTCATGCTGTGGGCAAACGGTACGCTCGTAGGTACCTACAAACTGAGCGAACTGCCGCTGACCATCTCGCCGTTCCCCACCAATGGCGGCCCGAATGACGTGATCAAAGTCTGCATGGTGAACGCCAACGGTGCCCCGGGCGACTGCTGCCGCACCATCGAGTTTGCGGTGCCCGACTGCAACAACACGCCCTGCGAAATCGTAGACCTGAACGTGGAAACCGGCCCGTGCAACGCCGACGGCACCTACAAGGTCGTCGTCAAGTTCGGCGTGAACACGCCCGTCAACTCGATCCTGATGTTCAGCGTATGGGGCAACGGTCACTTCCTCGGTACGTTCCCGCTGAGCGCCCTGCCGCTGACCATCCCGAACTTCCCCACCGACGGCGGCCCGAACGACGTGATCAAAGTATGCATGGTCACACCCGGAACTACCCAGACGCTGTGCTGCAAAACGCTCGAATTCCACGTACCCGACTGCGCGGACAAGCCCTGCAAAATTTACGACCTGCACGTGCTGACCACGCCCTGCCTCTGCGGCCAGTTCTTTGCGCTCCTGCAGTTTGAGCACCAAAACACCGGCAACGGCGGCTTCGATGTCGTAGGCAACGGCAAAAACTACGGCACCTTCCCATACAATACCCCGCAGCCGATCATCATCGGCCCGCTGGACGGCGACAACACCACGGACTACGAGTTCGTCGTGCGCGACCACAACCACCCCGACTGCCAGGACGTGGTCGAATTGGGCAAGGTGGACTGCGACGACCAGTTCGCTCCCGGCACACCCGCTGCGGCACAACTGACCGTGTCGCCCAACCCGTCGTCCAACTGGATCACCGTGGTGGCCCAAAACAAGGCTGGCGCGACGGTCGGTCAGGCACTGACGGAAATCCGCACTGCCGATGGCCGCCTCGTCCGCACCGTGACGGTAGCCAACGGCGGCAACTTCTCGATGGATGTGTCTGAACTGCCCGCCGGGGTGTACCGCTTGTCGGTGCAAACAGCCGAGGCGCGCATGGAAAGCACGTTTGTGAAGCAGTAGGGCGGTTTTACCGCAGTAGCGCAGAGGCGCGGAGGTTGTCGTTTTGGCACTCCGCGCCTTTGTGTTTTTGGGTGTGTGGACTAAAATCGAGAGTGT
>JBEBHD010000083.1:0-17620 GCA_040080915.1 Saprospiraceae bacterium | reverse complement strand
CATTACCGTCGGTGACGGTGACGGTGTACGTCGTGGTCGTGGTGATGTTGGTGAACATGGCCGTTTGGCTGTTGCCGCCGCTGTTCGACCAGACGTAGGTCGAGTAGCCAGCGCCCGCGTCGAGCGTGGCATTGCCGCCGCTGCATACCGAGGCCGGGCCGGTGATTGCCGGTGTGGGCAGCGGGTTGACCGTCACCGTGTGCGTATCCGTTCCCTGACAGCCATTCGCGTCGGTGACCGTGACGGTGTACGTCGTGGTCGTGGTGATGTTGGTGAACATGGCCGTCTGGCCACTGCCGCCGCTGTTCGACCAGACGTAGGTCGAGTAGCCAGCGCCCGCGTCGAGCGTGGCATTTCCGCCGCTGCATACCGAAGTGGGGCCGCTGATGGTCGGCGTGGGAAGCGGATTTACCGTCACGGTAATGCTACCGCAAGATCCGGGCGTACCAACGCACCCGCCTTCGCCTCGCGCATAATATGTTGTGGTTGTTCCAGGTGACATCATTACGCTGGTGCCGCTACCAACCGACATCCCGCCGCAGGAGCCGGAATACCATTGCCAATTGGCGGCCCCGTTCAAATTGCCGGAGGAGATGCTCAAGGTGGTGGATTGACCCGAACAAGTCGGATTGACTGATGCGGCAAGGGTTGGAACATCCGGGTTGACACAGGGAGGCTCGGCAAGTTGGAAATCGCTGAAAGCCGTAACCCCGGTGATTTCTGTGCTGTTTGCCGTCCGGGTTCCTACCGTTGGATAAGTCCAGTTGGGCGCGTCGTATTTTCCACAAAACAGGGCTGCTGTGCTGACGGACGGATCAAGGTCGGCGGTCAGGAAGTTGAATACGGCATCGCAGGTGGTGAAGGTCGTGCCGCTGTTGGTGAGCGACCAGTAGCGGTTTGCACTTTTGGAGGCGTTGAGGGAGGTTGCCGAACCGATCTGGGGGTGGTCACCCGATGTGGTCTGCGCCACGAGGTTTCCGGCACTGGAAACCGAGGCGAAGGTCAGCGCGGCCGGGGTGTAGTTAGCCATAGCGGCATCGCCGATCTCAAATGTGCGGCTGATACCTGCGCCGACGGCCACACTTTTTTGCAAACGGCCAAAAACGTGGCCGGAAGTACGGGCCACCGAGCCGGTGGCGGAGACGACCAGTTTGTTGCTGCCCGTCGAGACCACCCCGGACGTAAACGTCAGCGTGCCGTTCACGGTAGCATCCGTGCTGCCGCTCAGGCTGAGGCCGCTGGCGTTGTTCAGGGTGAGGTTATTGAAGGTGGTGGCGCTGGTGCCGCTGAGGTTTTGGGCCACTGTGCCATCGAAAGTCACGGTGCCTGCCCCTGCGGTGAAGATGTTGTTGTTCGTCCAATGCCTGCCCACGTTCAGGTTCAAGCCGTTGGCGTTCAGGGTGCCGCCGGAAATAGTCAGGTCATTTTTTATCGTAAGGTTGTTGGTGACCAATTGGACGGTAGGTGAGTTGGTGGCATTTATCGTCAGGTTGTATGCGGGGGTCGCGCTGTTGACGCGGATGGTCTGGCTGACGGGTGTGGACGCATCGCCGATTTGGATAGTGCCGCCAGTCACGCTTTGGTTGGACGACAGGTTGTAGTATTGGTGCGTGTTGCCGTTGCCCCTGCGAAACACGATGGTGCCACCGCTCATGGTAAAATTACAGTTGGCATTTACCTCCAACATACCCCTTGAGAAACCATTGCCGAACACGCCCAAATTCATGGTGCCTCCGGAAATTTCAATGATACCGGTAGAACTCAGGTTGCCGGCATTGCCCCAGACTCCAGCGGAAACATTCAGCGTTCCGCTTTCGAGAGCGATTTTTCCAGAGTTTAAGTAATCGAACAATTGATTGATGGCGTTGCCAACATTGACCGTTCCGCCAGTGATTCTCAATTCACCTATGTTGAGCCTCCAACTTGAATTCACATTGAGGGTGCCTGCAGCGATCCAGAACCGTTTGTTTGCCCCGATCGCGTTCGCGGCTTGGGTGCCGTTTGCCCGGATGGCGGTGATGTTGCTCGAAGCGTTCGACAGGCGGAAGGTACCGGATATGAGGGCGAGCGGCGCATCCACTGTTGCATTCAGGGTAATGGGCGATACCGCGTCCAGTATGTTATTCGCGCTGCCTTTGCTGACTTGGAGGATATAAAAATCGCTGGTTGAGGTTCCTTTGATGGTTTGCAGGGTGTTGGCTCCATTGAACTCAACCGTGCCCACGCCCCGTGTGAAGGTGCCGTTGTTCGTCCAATCGCCTGTCACCTGAAGGGTGTAGGAATTGACGGCATCCATGCTCACCGAGGCACCCGTTTCAATAGTCAGGTGATAGCAAGTGGCACCGGCAGCGTTGATAAGTGGATAGTTGGGCCGGCCGGCCGGAATGTATGCACCGTCAGTGGCGGTCGGCACGGTGCCTGGCCCCCAGTTTCCGGTGTTGAACCAATCGGTGTCCACGTTGCCCGTCCAGTTGTGCGAAAATGTGGAGGCGCAAACTGGTGTCAGGCCCGCCGAATACTGGTTGCTGCCGTTGACCGACCAGATTTTGTAGCAGTATTCGGTTCCCGCGCTCAGCCCCGTGTGGTTGAAGTTGGTGAGGTTGCCCACATAGATCACCGTGCCACCACCGGGCAGCGGGTCACTCGCCATGTAGGCCGTACCATCAGCGGGTACGCCGAAAGTAGTGGTGGGCGAAGTGGCGATGAGCACGTTATTGCTGGAGGCATTGAGTGCCCAAGTGAGATCAATTTGGCTGGTGCTGACCGGTGCGGCCGCAAGGTTGGATGGGTTGACGACGTTAATCTCGGCCAGGTCGCTCTGCCAAATGCCGCGCCCATAAGTGCCAGCGCTCAGCCGGCTGTTGTTGGGGTTGGCATCGTAATAGATATCCAGTTCGCGTACATCCACTGGAGGCAAACTGGAACTGAACAGTATCCAATCGGAGATGGTGGCATCCTTGTACCACACGCTAGTCTGATTGCCGATGTAGATGCCTTCGTTGGCATCTTTGTCCAAAACCAGGCAGTTGATAAACAGGTTGGGCAGGTTGCCGGAAATGTTGGTCCAGGTAACCCCTTTGTCTGTGGATTTGTACACGTAGCGGTCTGCCGTGGCGTACACAATGTTGGGGTTGGTCGGGTGGGCTTTGATGTCCGAAATAGTGAAGCCTTCCGGTTTTGTTATCACCGTCCACGTCACGGAAGCGGCTGGTGCGTTGGCATTATCCGAGCGATAGAGTACAGAGGAGCCGGTGCCGCTACGCGACACATACACGATGTTCAAGTCTGCTGGCGACTGCTCCATGACCCGAATGGTTTGGCCTGCAGCAAAACTGCTGATTGCCTGCCAAACGACCGAGGCGGAAGGCGTGGACGTTACGTTGGTGCTGCGCCACAGATTTTCCCGGCCCAAAAACATAGTGGTCGGCACCGTCCGGTGCAGCATATAGGGGGCCACAAACGCTACCGGATCAGTGAGGGAGGAGATGAAACCGGACGAATAGGATCCGAAAATACCGGTTAACGACCGGCCTATGCTACCATTTTGGCTTGCCCGGTAACAAATATTGGCGTTCGAGTAATCAATGGCGCATTCTGTGCCGTCGCCACCGCCGATGGTGGTAAATGTAGCCCCCCCGTTGTTGGTAGCCGAAGCACCATTATCCTGAAAACCAGCAGAAATGGTGTTGGCTGTATGGGCGCTTTGGCCGATTTTGTAAATCTGACCGGTTGGCATATCGTTGGAAATTTCCGTCCAGGTCGTGCCGCCGTTAGCGGTGTAATGGATACCGCCGTCGCCGCCCAGATAAAGCCGGGCCGGGCTGTGGTGCGGCGACCAGGCAAAGGCGTGGTGGTCGGCGTGAACGGAAGCGGCACAGTTGGCCGTCGGGTCGCCCGGAGCGAACGCGCTGCCGACCCAGTGCGTCACAGGAGTCCAGTTGACCCCCGCGTCGGTGCTTTTCCAGGAGTTGATGCCGCCTACGTAAACGATGTCTGCGTTTGCTTGGTCCACATCTATGCACAGGTCGTAGGTGGCCTGGCTGGACGTTCCGCTTCCGTCACAATTGTAGCCGAGGATATTGGGCGTACTGGATTGCTGCGAAAACGTCTGCCCGCTATCGGTGGAACGCAGCAGGGCTTTGAAGGTAGCGTCGGTGTCTTTGATTTGAACAAGGTACACATAGCTGCTATTGGCCGGTGATACACCGATCACCATACGGGAGCCGACACCGGACGTAGGCGTGGAGACCACGCTCCAATTGTCGCCGTTGTCTGTGGAACGCCAGAATTGGGCGGGCGTGGTGATTTCGGTTGCGTAAACGATGCTCGGGTCGCCGGGCTTAAACTTGATATCCCGGAAATCACCGGATAGGGTCAACGTCCAGCTTGTGCCGCCGTTGGTGGTTTTGTAAACGCCGTCGTAGGTGGCGGCGATGATGGTATTGGGGTCGGAGGGGTGCATGAGCATCATGCTAATGGTGGTAGTGCCCATACTCGTGTTGGCGGGCCACCAGGTGGCACCGCCATCGGTGGATTTGTACACGCCCACCCCGGGCGCATCGCCTCCGTCCCGGTCGCCCGTGCCGATGTAGATGATGTTCGGGTCGGAGGGATGGATCAATATAGCCGAAACGCCGAGGTAGGGCATATTGGAGGAGAGGCTGCTCCAGTTGGTGCCGCCGTTGGTGCTTTTCCAGATGCCTCCCGACGGGGAGCCGAGGTAAATCGTGTTGGCATCGCTGGGGTGAAATGCGATGGTATTTACCCGTCCTTTCCCTGTCGGTTGGCCGGTATTGTTGGAGGGATACCCAAGAGGCCCTATGAGCGACCAGGTGCCGGAAGCGGATTTGTTTTGCGGTGCTTCGGCCATGTAGCGCTCATATTCCAGCAAGACCTCGTCGGGTGTTTGTAGTTTGCCGTCGGGCGTTGCCCGCAGTTCGTTGATGTACTCCCAGCGCTTGAACACCTTATAACCATTGCTTTTGTAGTCCGTGCGGTTTTTCCAGTAGTCATTGAACTCTTTTTGTACTTCCCAAAAATTGGCATTGGGGTCTTGCATCTTGAGCAGCCAGTCTTTGTTTTGGGAAAACGCAGTGGTGGCGAGCAGTGCCAGAGCAAAGGACAAAGCGTGGAAACGGAGATGTTTTTTCATGAACGGGACAAAAATTAGATTACGGATGAAATGGCCCCTTGGGGCGGTTTTATACGAAGGCCACAAATGTCCAACGCGATTTTTTCCATATATGTGAATGAGCGGGTACAAATGGGGGTACAAAATATGTTTTTTGAAAAAAGCATGGACATTTGCACACGCTTTCTTACTCAACAACCCGATTGCGATGACCTTGCCTATACTTGCCCGTTTTGCGGCGCTTTCTCTGTTCTTGGTGGCGTTGTGCCCGGCCTTTTTTTCTTGCGAAAACAACGCGCCCTCGGCGGAGCAAACGGACGACCAAGACCATCGGACCTACGAAGAACTGGTACTGACCAACGCCGCCGCCCGTCTCAATCAGCAGGGCGACTCCCTTGTAGATTTGAGCGATTACCGTTCGGCTATGGTTTTTTACCGACAGTCCATGGATTCAGCCGCCGTTGAGGCCGACTCGTTTATTTACTACGATTCCAAGTTGGACCTCGCCAACGTACACGACCGGCTCGGCGATACCTTCGTCGCCATTGAGCTGACAGAACTGGTCGCAGAAGCGTTTGTTCGCAGCGGCGACTCCTCGCGTATCGGGCGGGTGTACGCTGCACTCGCGGGCTATTACGGCAAAGCGGGCATGACCGAAAAATGCATGGAGGCCTCCCAAAAGGGCTTTGCAATCCTGAAAAACTACGGATCGCTCATCGAGCGCTGCGCCGCCTACAACCAGATGGCTTTTATCCACAGCGACAAGAATGACTGGGCCGCCGCGCTGCCCCTGCTCGATACGGCCCTGCAACTGATGTTGGCCTCCGGTATACTCAACCAGCGCCCCGGCATGCACCTCAACGTCGGCGACTGTCACCGCAACCTCGGCCATTGGGCCGAGGCCCGTTACTACCTCAAGGCCGCCGAAGCGGAAGCCGACAGCCTTGGCCAGACACACATCCTCGCCCGGGCCTACGAGCGCCTTGCGCAGCTGGATGAGGCTACCGGCAACCCGGCCTCGGCCCTGAGATTGTTCCTGAAGGCAAAAACAATCCGTGATTCGCTTTTCACGCAGGAAAAAAACCGCAGCCTGCAAGAACTGGCGGTGCAGTACGAGACCCGCGAAAAAGAACAGGAAATACAACTCTTAACAGCCACCGAGCGCCTACAGCGGACCCAGCGAAACCTGTTGCTGGCAGGCCTCTTTTTTGCGGTGGCCTTGTTCGGATTTGGCTTGTACATCCAGCGCCTAAAACTGCGAACTGCCCGCGAGGCACTAACGCAAACGCAACAGGAAATGGCCGACTACATTGACCTTTTGCTGAGCAAAAACACCCAGATAGCCGCCCTGGAAAAAAGCCTGCAAACGGCCCGGCGCGAACCAGTACAACCAGAAACCGATCCGGCTGATACCGAAACCGACGACGACCCGACTGAAAGCCTGTACAACAGCCGCATCCTGACCGACAAAGAATGGGAGCAGTTCAAGCAACGGTTCGAGCGCCTGCACCCCGGATACCTGCTGCGCTTGCGCTCCCGCTACCCAGATCTGAGCGGGGCCGAAGAGCGCCTATCCCTTCTGATCAAAGTCAACCTGAACAGCCCGGAAATAGCCGACATGCTCGGCATCTCGGCCAACGGCGTGAAAAAAGGCCGGCAACGCCTGCGCAAACGCCTGGATTTGTTGCCCGATGCCGACCTTGAGGCCTTCGTGCGGGCGTTTTGAAAAATCACCCCACCCGGTGCCCGTTCAAAAACTCCCGCACACCCATGCGGCGTTTGCCCTCCAACTGCAGTTCCAACACTTGGACAAACCCGTCGAGCGCACTGATTTTCAGGTACGTTTTTCCATCCGTGACGAACGAGCCGGGGTCAAGGTCGTGTATGGCCTCTTCTTTTTCCGTTCGGACTATTTTGAGCACTTTCCCGTCCAGTTCCATCCACGCTCCGGGGTGCGGGCTGAGGCCACGCACGAAATCGTGTACCCACCGCACAGGCTGGGCGAAGTTGATCCGGCAGGTTTCGGTGAAAATCTTGGGCGCGTGCGTCGCCTCCGCATCGGGTTGCGGCACAGGGCGTGCCTTGCCCTGTTCAATGACTTGCACCGTTCGCAGCACGAGTCGGGCACCGAGCGGCATCATGCGGTCGTGCAACTCGCCTGCAGTCTCGTTTTCCCCGATGGGCATTTTTTCCTGAAAAAGGATGTCACCTGTGTCAATTTCGTGTCGGAGCAGAAAGGTAGTCACGCCCGTTTCTGTTTCACCGTTGATGATAGCCCAGTTGATGGGTGCCGCGCCCCGGTACTTGGGCAGCAGGGATCCGTGCAGGTTGAGCGTGCCGACGGGGGGCATGGCCCACACCGATTCCGGCAGCATGCGAAAAGCAACCACCACTTGCAGGTCGGCGCGGCAGGCGCGGAGCTCCTCCAAAAATGCGGGGTTTTTCAGTTTTTCCGGCTGCAACACGCGCAGGCCCCGACTCAAGGCAAATTTTTTCACGGCAGGCTCCAGCAGTCCGTGCCGGCCGCCGGGCTTGTCGGGAGCGGTGACCACGGCGGGAATATCGTAGCCATTGTCCAACAAAATTTCGAGTGAGGGCACGGCGAAGTCCGGTGTGCCTAAGAATACAATGCGCATGGGGGCAAACTTAGGGGATGTCGAAGACTCTTGCACTTTCATTTTCTGTTACTTTTGCCACGCTACCTGCTGCAGCATTTTTCCATGAAATTTCACCTGGCCTTTCTGTCCGTCACACTCTGCCACATTGCTTTGCCAGCGCAAGCCCAGCCCGCCGCCCCGCTCCGCGTCGTGCTGGCCGATGTCACGTTCGCGGCCAACAAATCGGCAATCGGCCCAGAGGCTGGCTATGTGCTGGACGCAGTAGCCCACTTGCTCCGCGCCACACCAGCGGCCACGCTTGAGGTGGGCGTACACACCGATGCCAGTGGGAGCACATCGTACAACCTGCGTTTGTCCAAACGCCGCGCCGAGGCCATTGGCGCGTACCTGACCAAAAAAGGCGTGGCCGCCAAGCGCCTGAAAACAAAGGGATACGGCGAATCCAAACCGATCAACCGCTGCCGCCGGGGCGTGCGCTGCACCGAAGCCGAAAACCGCGAAAACCGCCGCGTGGAACTGCGCGTGCAGGGTCTGCCCGCCGATTCCAGCGCCCGTGTACCGTGGCTGGCGCTCGGCGAGGGCACTTTCCTGCTTACGCCAAAACCGGTAAAAAACCCGTCCGTGCCCACTGTGGCGGAAACACCCGTGCCCAACGGAAATGAAATATCGCCCGGTGAAACTGGCGGCCCGGTGCCCGCCCCAACCGCCGGAAAGCAGACTGTGCCGCGCCCGCTGCCACCGACTTTTACCGGCTACACCGTGGAAATAGCATGCACAGAAAAGCCGCTCGCGCCCGATAGCCCGCCCTTTCGCAAGCACGAGGCTGTTTTTCTGCGCCAAGAACCGGGCGGCCCGTACTGCTATTTCGTCGGTGCGTTTTTTACCCTGCCCGAGGCACGGCAGTATTTGTTGGAAAAAATCCGGCCCGAAGCCCCTTGGGCGCGGGTAGCGTGTTTTACCCAAAAAGACACCAAACAGTACTTTGACCACTAACGAAACAACGACGCATGGAAAAACTGACTTGGACCAACCCCGAGGGCATACCCATCCACGCCGCCCATTGGCCCGAAAAAAAACCGTGGGCTGCCATCACGCTGGTACACGGTCAAGGCGAGCACATCGGGCGATACGACCACCTCGGGCGTTGGTTCAACGAGCGGGGCGTGGCCGTACTCGGCTACGACCACCAAGGCTACGGCCAAAGCGGCGGCACGCGCGGCCATGCCAAGAACCTCGCTTTTCTGCTCAACGACATCGGCCAGGCTTTCGGCCAAACCCAAGAGCGCTACCCCGATACCCGTCACTTTCTCTACGGCCACTCCATGGGCGGCAATTTGGTGCTGAATTACCTCCTGCGCCGCCGACCGACCGACCTGACCGGTGTGGTTGCTACAGCACCTTGGGTTCGGCTGGCTTTTTCGGCTCCACTCTTGAAGGTGCTTGCCGGGCGTTTGCTCAGCCGCCTGACCCCGTCGCTCCGCCTGCCCAACGGCCTGGCCGTACATTTCCTGTCCCGCGACCCTGCTGTGGTGGAAGCCTATCAAAACGACCCGTTTGTACACAACCGGCTCAGCGTGGCTGCCGGCATTCAACTGCTCGACGGGGCCATCTGGCTCGACCAGTACGCTGGCGACACTCCCCTACCCTTGCTGCTCCAGCACGGCAGCGCCGACCGCATCACCTCCGCTGCCGCCACCGGCGAACTGGCCGAACGGATCACCGGCAAGGTCACGTTCCGGGAATGGCCGGGGCTGTACCACGAAATCCACAACGAGCCGGAGCAGGAACAGGTGTTTCAGGTTACGCTGGACTGGATGCTGGGCCTCGTGGCATAAAAAGAAGCCCCTCCTGCGACATTTCGCGGAGAGGCTATTCCCAAAAACCAATTGTTTTTTATCAGGATATCGGGTTAGAAGGTTGGAGGGTTTCTGGTTCCGCAATATTCCTTCAACCAGAAACCCTCCAACCAGAAACCTTTACTCCCCTTGTTGGTACAGGTTTGTGTTCTGAATGGGCACCGAAGGTTTTTTGCGCGGCAGCGCGTATGCTACCGTGACCTCGTGCGAACCGATGTTGTACTGCTGGAACGGCCCGAAGGAAATGTCGTAACTGTAATAGAAGTTGAGGTTGCCAACTTTGGTGCCAGCCAAAAAGGCCATTGAACCTTTGTTCATGGGGCGGTAGGTGAGGCCAGCGATGACCTTGTCATCCATAAACCGGGCCTGCAGGTTCAGGTCAACCTGAAATGGCACGTCGCGGATTTGCCGAATGGCCAGCGACGGTACGAGTTTAAAACTCTGGCTCGGAACGTCAATCATGGCCCCGAGCTGCAGGATGTAGTATTGCGTGCCCGCACCGTTTTCGGTCTCCGGGTTGTCCAACGGGATTTCGTCCAAGCGGGCGCGGATGGCCGCTGGCAGCACGATGCTGGCGAATACGGACTTGTCAAACACCACGTGCGCACCGAAGGACGAGGAAAATACCTGCTGCCCGCCCACGGCACCTTCCAGCACCTTGTCGCCCGGATCAATGATCGGGTTGCTCAACACGTCGGTGTTGACGGTACGACGCAGAAACTCGGTGGTCAGGCCAAGCCCTACCTCGGCGTTTTGCAACTTGAATCGGAACGAGTAGATACCCTGGATGCGGTTGATGCTCTGTACACCGAGACGCTCGGACAGAACACTGGCACCGAGGCCGAGTTTGTCGCCCACGGGGCCGGTGTACATGAACGTGTAGGTCGTGGGTGTTTCGGGGAAAGCCGCCCATGCATTGCGGCCGTTCACCATGAACAGGTGTGTGTTGTCCTGCCCTGCCGTGGCCGGGTTGACGAGCTGTTGCATGACCTGGTAGTGGGAATACACGGCGTGCTCCTGAGCCGTGGCGGCCAGCGCGAGCAGGCCGAATATCAGCGTAACGAGTGTTTTTTTCATAATAACCGATGTGATGGGAAGGGTGAAAAATGGGTTGAGCGATTATCGGATGAGTGTGACGGAACCTTTGATCTGCTGGGCCACACCGTCTTTGTCCAGGAATTTTAGCACAAAGAAATACGCACCCTCGGGCAGGAGAAGGCCGTTGCGAAGGCCCTCCCAGCGGCGGTCGCCGTTGTTGTAGCCGGTGATGACATCCACGAGCTGACCCCAGCGGTTGTAAATTTCGAAGGTATTGTCCGGGTAGTCCTCGATGCAGGTGATGAGCACGTAGTCGTTGTTGCCGTCGGCGGAAGCGGGCGTGATAGCCGGGCGCACCTGGAGGCAACCATCGTCGGGGTAAGCCATTTGGACGGTTCCGTTGGCAGTGCAGCCGTTGGCATCAATGACCACGAACATAACCTGCTCGCCGGGGCAGAGGTCGTCGGCGCGGGCACCGGTGCCGTTTTTGCCGAGGTTGGTAGACCATGTGAAGGTCAGGTTGCCGACACCAGCGGGTACGTCGGCGATCACCTCGCCGTCGCAGCGACCGAAGTTTTCGGGCGGCACGGAGGCAAACTGAATAATCAGCGGGTCCGGTTCGTCAATCGTGACGGTAAACACCGTGACCACGTTGTTCTTGTCCGTGATGGTCACCGTGTAGTCGCCGCCGCAAAGGTTGTTTGCCTGCGAAAAACCGCCGAGTGGCACGTTCGCATCCACCTGTTGGGTGGACCAAGCGATGCGGTACGGCGGCACGCCGCCCACTGCCGATACGCTGGCGCTGCCGTCGCACTCGTCGTTGCAGCTCACGGCGTAGCCGTTGTAGTCGCTGAGGATGGTGTAACTGCCGACCACGGTGGTCGGGGCTGTGAGCGTACCGCCCCAGGTGGCGGTACAGCCCAACTGGTCGGTGACGGTGATGGTGTACGCTCCGGCGCAGAGGGTGCTGTTGCTCGGCCCTGTTCCGCTGTTGCTCCAGGCCACGGTCGTGTTACCCACCTGGCCGCTGAAGACTACTGTGGCACCGCCGTCGCAAACCGAGGCACCGCTCACGTCGAAGCCGTTGTAATTGGTCGTGACGTTTACGTTGGTTACGGCGATTTGTGATTGCGAGGTGACTACGGCTACCGGGCAGGTTCTTGGCACAAGGCTCTCGTCTGTGACCGTACAGGTGTAGGTGCCGGGTAGCAGGTTGGCAATATCCTTTGTTGCGGCGGTGTACCCGCCCGGGCCGCTCCAAGCGTAGGTGTAGGTTGGGCCGTCGCCGCCTTGCACGGAAATGGCCACTGCGCCCTTGTCCGCATCTATGCAAGTGGTAGGTGTAATTGATAGAATGTTACAAGAGAAGGTCTGGTAGGTACGCGGCAAATGATAGGTGTACACCGCCGTGCAACCAGAGGTCACGTTAGTCACCGTGACAATGTAAGTGCCTGAGTCGAGGTTAGAAATCGTATTCCCTATTAGCCCGTTGTAGTTCCACTTGTACGTCAGGTTGGCGTTGGAAGGCACGGGGTTCAGTTTGATCTGACCGTTTTTCAAATCGTCGAACGGCTCTGTGCGCGAATCGCCCACAATGGCCTGTTGCAGTTGCGCCACATTGATAGCAGGGATTGTGAATGTATTGCCCGACGCATCGGAAATGGTCACTTGGTACACACAAGCAGGCAGGTTGCAAATCTGAAAGGTGTCCTTGTCGGGGAAATACGTTCTGCTGGGTAAACTGGCACAATTCAGGGTAATCAAGATCGGTTCGGCGGCAGCGGGCGGGATATTGATCGTCATGCAGCCGTCGTCGTTGCACGATGCCTGAACCGGGCTGACGCTGGCACCGATCAGCAGGTTGGTGCTTGGCACCTCAACGGTGCCCACTAACGTGCAGTTGTTGGCATCGGTGATGGTCACCGTGTACACGCCGGCGAGCAGGCCGGTGATGTTTTGTGTGGCAGCACTGAAGCCCCCCGGCCCGGACCAGCTGAACGTGAACGGCGACGTGCCGCCGTTGATCGGGGTGACGATCGTGATGGAGCCGAGCGTCATGCCGTCCTGCGGGGTGATGGTGGTATCCGGGAAGGTCAGCGCTTGCGGGCTGGTGATGGTGACCGGTCCCATTATCGCCGTACAGCCGCCGGCATCCGTCACGGTGGGTGTGTAGGTGCCCGGCGCGAGGTTGCTGATGGGCGAGCCAGTGAGGCCGCCCGTCCAGGCGATGGTAAACGGTGCGCTGTTTCCACCCGTTGGGGTGAGGGTGATGGAGCCGTTGTTTGCCCCGAAACACTTCACGTTTTGCGAACTGCTGGAGGCGGTGATGGGGGCAGAGGGGCCGATGATGGTGATGGGCGAGCCGAGCGCTGCCGTGCAGCCTTTATCGTCTGTGACCACGGGCACATAGGTACCTGGAAAAAGTTTGTCAGCCGTAAAACCTGTATCCACGACCTGACCTGTCGGATTGTTGAGACGCCACGAAATCAAATAGTTCGGCGTGCCGCCGGAAACCGAGACTGCTCCCGTGCCGTTGTTTGAGCCGAAACAGGAGACTTTTGTCGGTGTACCGGATTGTGTGATGGAGAGCGGTAATGAGGGCTCGTTCACCGTGTAGGAAAATGTTTTGGTACACAAATTCGCATCGGAAACTGTAATTGTGTAGGTCCCGGCCGCTATGTTCGGGTTGTTTAGGGTCGTCTTCATGTTGCTCCAGACAAAGGTGTGCGAACCTGTGCCCCCGCTCGGGTTGGGAAGGGTAATAGAACCTGTTGCGCCGCCTTTGCAGGCGACGTGCGCAACATTCACAAGGTTGTCATTGACCATAATCGCGGAAGGCTGGGTCACATTTATCCCAGGCGGCGGGGTGACAAAAGTACACCCCTTGGAGTCCGTGATGGTAAGCGTATAAATGCCTAATTTCAGGTTGGCGAGGTTTTGTGTGGTAGGGTTGCCGCCGGGAAGGGCGGGGTTGCCAGCCCACTTGTATGAGTACGGCGGCGTACCGCCGGAAGGCGTTTGGTTGATAGCACCGTTCATGCCGCCGTTGCAGGTGACATTGTTGATGGAAACTGCCGAGGCGATGGCCGGCGGGGCCACCACGATGGTGTCGCTGGTGGCGGTGATACCGCCAGCCACGGACACGGTGACGGTCTATGTGCCGGGCAGGAGATTGGTGACGACAGTATCGGTGGTAGTCAGGGTGCCGCCGGGTATGCCACTGCCGGTGTAAGTGTAGGTTATGACCGGGCCGCCCTGTATCAGTTTTGCTGTGATCTTACCGGTGGCGGAGGAGTTGCAGTTGGCTGCTGTGGGCACGAGCTCAACCACCGGTGGAATAAAAGCCAGGATGTGGACGTGGCCGTTGTTAACATTAGGTGTCACCTCGCCACCAGGTTCTTTCACGACCTCAATCGGCAGGCCGGTAAGACTGACGATGTTGAACGGCGAGGTGGTGCCAGCCGCACCGATGGCGTTGAAACAGATCGAAAAAATAATGGTACTGTCGTTCAGGTCAATGCCGAGGGCGTTCTGGTCAAACCAGGTAAATTTGATCTCACCGGGCACATTGGTGTTGAAGTTGGCGGCAGTCAGGCCCAACGGGTTGGTACCGAACTGGATTGGAGATTTGAACTGAATCTTGGTCTGATCGTATGTGATGCCGAACTGCGCAGACAGGATATCCTTGAAATTTTTCACGCGCACGTCCACGCAGGTCATGCCGCCGACGATGGTAGTGTCCTTGTCGGCGGTGAACGTCACGGCATTGGGGTCTGGTGGCGGGGCGATCACGAACATGGTGTCGGAAACGCCGGAAGTCGGCCCCCACACATCCACGCTGGCCTTCGTGATGGCCTCGGCCGGGCCGCCGCCGGGCGGAAAGCCCGTGCCGTTGATGGTGACCATCGAGGAGCTGCCCACGGCACCTTTGGCCAGAAAACATACCTCGTAGATAGCCGTGCCGTTGGGTTTGGTGATCCCTGTGAGCGCCTGCTCGAACCAGCTCATGATGAGGTTGTTGGAGCCGGCCGGGAACAGGTTGAAGTTGGATGCGCCGAGGTCAATGAGGTTCCAGTTTTTGGTATTCTGGTACTGGAGTACGGAACTGTCCCAGTGCATGATGTACGACAGCGACACCATGTCGGTGAAGTTGGTCACCGTCACGGGCATACACCCCACCTGGCCCTTCGGAATGTGGATCGTATTGGCCGTCACCTTGAACTGGGTGGCCGGGTTGCTCGTGGCGGTTATATTGGAACCGCCTGTGGCGTACGTGACCTGGATGTTCTGGCCGTTGCGCGTCACCTCAATACCGGGCGACACGTTGGCGATGTTGACCGTGGCGGTGCCGGTGGCAGCCACGGTGAAGTTCATCGTGAAGATCGTGGTATTGCTGGGCGCTGTGTAGCCCGTCGGGTACTGCGCCAGGTCGGGAAACCACGAGATGGTCACTTTGCCGTTGGTGGCGTTGTAGTTGGAAGCGGCAAAACCCGGCAGAGTGGCCCCGGTGATGTTGACAAACTGCAGCACCGAGGAATTGTAGGTGATCGGAAATTGCACCGAGGTGATGCTGGTGAAGTTAGTGACCTTCAGTTCGAGCGACAGGGTGCTGCCGACGGTGACGTTTGTTGCCGTCGGGGTGAAGGTCGTAATCAGGTTTTGTCCAAAAACCGGAAGGTTTAGGAGAAACAGACTAACCAAGAGAAGAAAGTGTGTACGGATCGGTCTCATCGTTACGCGAAGGGATGATGATGAAAAGAAGATTTTATTTCAAAGTTTGACCACGGGTCGGACGCAAGAGCGGCCAGCGGCGGTACGGAGAATCAAATAGTAGATGCCGCTGTCTAACGGCGTATCAGGGGCAATTTCCATGCCATGCCTGCCGGTACCGAGCCACATTTTCCGGGCCAGCACCGGGTGGCCCGACGCATCGGTCAAGATCAGGCTGACATCGGAGGCAATGTCCAGGTCGAACAAAGCCGTGGCTGAAACGGGAAACGGGTTGGGTGAAACGGTGACGGGAAGCGTATTGGGGTCGTCGAGCCAGTCGGTGCTGACGGTGAAGCCTACGGCGACATAGCCGTTGTTCAGGTCGCAGTCCGCCATGTTGTAGCCGATGGGCGGCGTTCCGGCTTTCACCACCTCGAAATCTGTCGGCGGCGATTCGGTGAAAACCACTGGTGTACCTTGGTTTTGCTGACCGACGACGAGGAAACGCACTCGGAAAATGGTGGTGTTGTTGGCGAGCGTCACGCCGGATTGCACGTTCGGGGCTTCATAAACAAACCGCAGCATGCCGCCCGGGGCGTCCATGGTGTTGAAATCGTCCATGTTCAGTCCGGGCAGGTTGAGGCTGGTGACGTTCAAGAACGTGAGCACCTGCGGATCCCATTGGATCACAAACTGGACGACGACGATGCTGTCAAAATTGGAAACGGTCACGGGCATGGCCACGATACCGCCGGGGATTGCCTGGTTCACGACCGGCATGGTAAAGCCAACTTGTGCGGGAAGATCGGAAGCCAAGGTGAGCCAAAGGCCCACGAGGATCGGGAGTAACCGTTGAGACATGAAAAAACAATTGGTTGCAGATTGACGATGCCATCCGAGCGGCGGGCATGTTCGAGCGAGGATTAAAAACGCCGTCGGTTACGGGAAAACAACCGACTTGCGCACACTTTTTCAAAAAGCGGGCCAAAGTTCGATCTAATGTCCGAAGGGCAAAAATTTTGTTGGAATACTACCCCGCTATGCGGTGCATTTGAAAATACCGGATAGTAAATAGGCTACCCGCCTGCTGCCGCCTCGATCTCTGCCCAGGTGTCCCACACCGCTTTGACGAGCGGCTTGAACGCCTCGCCGTGCTTCCCTGATTCGAGTTGTTTGAACAGCCCGTGCATCTCGCCGCGCAGGTCGGGGTAACGGTCGGTTACGGGCAGCAAGGCCATCCAGGCGGCGGCGTGTTTTTTGAAACCGGCAGCAAATGCTTCCGGGCACCCGGCCCCGATCTGACCGATGGCGGCGGCGTACTGCCGGATGGTTTGGCTCAGCGAGGTGGCCTCGCAGGCGCGGTTGCGTACGCGCCCCAGCGAGTCGTCCAGCACAAGGGCATCGCCCATACAGCCAAACCGGTCGGATGGCAGTCCCGCCTCGAAATTGTCCGCACCGATCGTGCCGTCTTCGTTGCTGTCGTAGTCCACAGCAATTTTCCAAGTGCCCTCCACTTTGCGATGGAACACATGGAATCTTCCATAATAATGCTGCTGCCCACCGTCGGAGGCAATGGCAGTATAGCGGTAGATGCCCCGCTCGGAGGCCGTTTTTTCACCGGCAGCACGCTCAAAAAACGAAAAAGCGATGGCCACGCGCCTGCCACTTGACTTACCCCGTTCGAATCCGCTCGTGACACTTTGGCGGTAGCCCGTCAGGTCGTTCACGCTGGGGCGGCTGCCGCCATTGGCGCGAATGAAGTCGGGGGTGTGCAGGGAAAGGTATTTTTCGGCATCGTATGCAGCGTATGCCTCCGAAAAAGGCGACCAAATGTCACGGTTGATTTCCTTCAGCCGGGCGGTGTGCTCGGTGTTCGGCGATATGTGGACTTGGGGCAATTGCCTCGCCGGGAGGGCCGGTTCGGTTTGGGCGGTGCCCGCGAGAGGGAGCAAGAGCGTAAATAACAGCGTATATTTTTTCATAGCAAAGTAATTGGTTGCATAGACAGCATATTCGCTTTTAGAGCGTGTTTATACCTCGCACCGCAAGGTGCGAAGCTGCTTTGGTCATACGGAGCGTTACTAATCAAAATAGTAGGCCGAAGGCCACGCACAAAACCTCGCAGCAAGAAGTATACATTTCAGTCGCCGGGCTGCAAGCGGCAAATTTTGCTTCATGCTGCGTTGAAATTTTCGCCACAGGCACCCGGCTACGGCTGCAAATTTCGCATTGCCTGAAACAAAATTCGCTCGCTTTCGCCTCGGCAC
>JBEBHD010000321.1:0-4768 GCA_040080915.1 Saprospiraceae bacterium | reverse complement strand
CGTCTCCAGCAAGCGATGGTGCGCCGCGGCTTCACCCGCCAGGCCACGCATCATCAGATCGTGCAGTTCATCCTCGATATCGCTCACGCGTTCTCCCGCAGACCGCCGACCCAAGCCCAAGCGCGCGGTAGTCCACTGGGGCGGTCGTGTCCAATCAGCCCGCCCCGCCCCCGCGATTGTCCAACCGCTACTACGACAGCCCGCGCAAGTTTTTCCACTACGGCTTTGGCATCGGGCTGGAATGGATGAAGGTTCCGGCAATTCTTATTGGCTCGAACGGCTCAATTGAGTTCAGGAACATCCACGGAATAGGCCTGCCCGTGGAGGCGATATGCCACCCGTTTATGAAAGAAAACTTCAGCCTCGGGCTGTATACAGGGGCCTCGCTCGGCACCACGCCCCATATTTTCAATAGCGGCGAAATCACCGAAGACGACGGCTCCACCTCCAAAGAACACTACTTTTACTACCGCTGGAATATCGGCGGCGAAGCGGCTCTGGGCTTCAGGCGTTTCAAATTGCTGTACACCATCAACCGGTCGGCCCACAAAATAAACTACGACCTGACCAAAAATTACGGCACGAACAACCCGGTGCTGTACGAATTAGAGGGCACCAACCACTCGCAGACCACCGGCTTGGGCATCCGCATCGGGCGATACCTGAAAACTTATGGCGGCGGCGGCAATACCTTCGATCTGCTGTACACGTTTACGGACGACCCTGAAGACCAATTTCTGGACTTTAGCCTCAGCGGCCTCGGCAGCCGCCGCCACGGCCTGAGCCTGATGTGGTGGAGCATGTCGCAGTTCAAAGCCAAATTCGACATCAGTATGGGAGAACCGGGCGTGTCGGTGTTCGACTCCGACTGGTCCGGCACGAGTTTTCAACTCTCCCTCGCCTACAACCTGAGCCGTTTTTATTGAGTTCAGTCAACACCAAACCTGTATTGCCGATGACCAATTTGCTACAAAAACTTGCCTGGGGATTGGCCGCTGCTGCGGCCGTGTTGGTTGCCGTTGTAGCCGTAGCGGCCGTGGTTACCGATTTTGACTCAAATATCGCATCGCGCCCACCCTGCGACCCGCACGGCAAGCCCTATCCCGCAAGCACCGAGGTCGGCAGCCGTTTCTCGGAAGAGGCGTTTCTGAGAAGTTCCGGCTGGTGCAGCCCGGCGGGCATTTTGCAGACACTAAAAACGCTCGACACCGCCAACCCGGACAGCGCCCGGCAAAACCGAGACCGCCTCATTCTCACCCTGACCGAAAAATTGGAACAGCGCATCGCCCCGGCGTTGGCAACCTACCATCCCGACACGCTTATTCAACTCCTGCACTGGGCCAGCCGATTGCACGATTGCAAGGATATTTTGGCCAGCTCCGATGCCCGGGTATTTCGCATCGTATCCCGCCACTGGCTCTCCGAGATTTCTAACCGCCTGGGCGGTTTTTTGGAAAAAAAATCGTCCCTCAAGTACGGTTTCAAATTCAAGTACATGGTGGGCGTTTGCCAGTCGCGGGGCTTTTTTCCGCCAATCGGCAATTCTAACTTGGAAAAATTTGTGATCAACCTGTCGGAAAAAAAATATGGCTACCTGTTCCACAGGCTTTGGAACTCAACCGGGTGGGCCTTCAAATTGTTCGTGGGGGCTGGTCTTGCTGTTTTGTTGTACGCTTTTCAGTGCATGGTCGTGCTGCATTTGGGCAAGCCCCGTGGCGGCTGAAATATTTTGAAACACACTTTTTTCGTAACTACTTACCACCCTTTGAGGCAAACAATTGTCACCACAGATTTTCACAGATTCACACAGATTTTCCCCAGCCTTGTCAAAAATCTGTGTGAATCTGTGAAAATCTGTGGTGAATAACTTTTTGGTTAGGGCCACCATATACTGGTGATAAATAGTTATCATTTTTTCTTTTTACCAAAACCACATTCGTTATGAAAATCTGGATTGCAGTGCTCACCTTCTCCGCCTTTTTGTCATCGTTCGTACCCCTGAACCGCAGTGCCGTATCCGGCTGCTATTCGTCGGATTTTGTGGACATCACCACCGTGAAACACCAAAACGAGACCTACTCAATGGTGGTCATGCGCCGCGACGGCGATCGCGTCAAGGCCAAGTATTTCGCGGCCAAGGACTACAACGGCAGCACCGTGTACAACCGCTACCTGACGTGGAAAAACAACAACCCCGGTGTAATTCTCCTGTCCAGCGGTACCTACACCGACAATTATGACAACGCTCAGGGCCTGACCATTGACAACGGCGTGGTGGTGAACGAATCCCTGATCTGTGACAAAATGGATGCCCTCGTCATCGTGTACGCATCGGGCGGCATCGCCGTGTCCGACCTCCGAGTCGGTGGCCTCAGCGTAAGCGGGATACCCCGAAAACTCAACCTGTGTAGTTCTTCGACCGACCTGGACGATTTCATAGAATGGGCGAAAGAAGAAGGTGCCACGGTGTTCCAGACCCACCTGCTGGCGTACAAAAACGAAGTCAAAGTCAAGCGGGCCACCTCCAGTAAAACGGTTCGAGAGCGGCGGTTTCTGGCCGTCGGCAAAGACGAAAGCGGCAAGTACGTACACGTCATCGTCCACAACCCCGATCAAACCACCCTGTATGACGGCACCGAAAAAGTGCTTCGCTTCCTGCGTGAGTTCAAGGACATGGACGTGACCTTTATGATCAACTTGGACACCGGCGCTCAGGATGTCTTCGAACTGCACAACCCGGACTGCTCCGTCAACTCGACCATCAAGGGCCAAAAACCACCGAGTGCAGCTGTAAACATTCTTGCCTACTATTTTAAATAATTGGAAACCATGAACAGGAGAAGGATCAACCGTTGGCTGATCGGCGCGGTTATGGTGGCGCTGTTCAGCCCGTCTTGCCAAAAGTTGAGGCAAGAAAACCGGCAGTTGCAAAAAGAAGTACAAGACCTCAAGCAGGATGCCGTGGGCAAACACCGAAAGCACGAAAACGAACTCGTACGGGTCAAAAAGGAGCGCGACAGCCTTTTTCAACAAACGGAGCTCCTGAAAAGCGCCTCCACCGAGGGCTTTTTGGCGAACATTGACTCGCTGCAAAGAGAGGTCGTTCACCAGCATAACCTGCTCAGCGATTGTACCGCAAAAAACCAGCAGGCGGGGGAAACGGTGCGCAAACTGCAAGCACGGGTGCGTGCCCTGTACGCCATACCGGGCAACGAGGCCACCCAGGTGGAACACAACCGCACCGCCTACGATTGCTACACCGTGGATTTGAGGCGCTGCACCGTGCAGTTTTACTGGAAAGACGAAAAAACGCGGCAACCCATCCGAAGCCTGCGGCGCTTGGCGCAAATGCTCGAAGAAGATGGAAAAACGACGCTTCTGTTTGCCACGAACGCCGGGATGTACACGCCCACCAATGCTCCGCAGGGCTTGTTCATTCAAAACAGCCGGGTGTTGACACCCATTGACCGCAAAAAAGAAGAGCACGGCAATTTTTACTTGCAGCCGAACGGCATTTTTCTCATAGACACGGGCGGAGTGCCCCAAATCGTGACCACCGACAATTTCACCGACGACCTGGAGCGCCGCACCCGTTTCGCCACCCAGTCCGGCCCAATGGTGGTCGTGGACGGAGTGATCAACACAAAATTCAAGATCGGCTCGGACAACCTGAACATACGCAGTGGCGTGGGCATCCTGCCCGACGGCCGGGCCGTGTTTATCATCTCGAACAAGCCGGTCAATTTTTACGATTTCGCCACGGTCTTCAAGGACAAGTTCAACTGCTCTAACGCCCTGTACTTAGACGGGGCCATCTCGGAGATGTACCTGCCGGAAATCAACCGCTTGCAGGACGGCGGCAATTTTGGCCCGATCATCGGTATCACTAAAAAATGAAAACAATGTGCTAATTAGGGAATGTGCTAATGTGCTAATTCCCAACGAGGTGTCACCTGCTTTATGTCAATCTAATTTCAATGAAACACTATGGGAAAACGCTTTTTGCCAACCCTCTTCTGCGTGCTATGGGTATGTTCGTTGACTGCTCAAATGCCTACATCGGGCTTAGTCGCCCATTACCCGTTCAACCGCGATCTGCAAAAAGACAGTACGCGAATTTATGACCAGAGCAAGTACGGCAACCACGGAACCGTCATGGGCACTGCCGCTTACGTGCCCGACCGGTTCGGCGTGCCCTGCAGCGCGTTGTGGTTCGACGGCAGCACCTACGTCACCGTGCCAAGTAGCCGTTCGTTGAAAAAACCGCAGAGCCAGTTGACCATCGCCGTGTGGTTCAAACTGGCCGATGGTGCCCATTTTTTCAACCAATGGATTACCATCTGCTGCAAAGGCGACCAAGCCACCGAAGCCCCCGACTGCCCGCAGTACCGCATGCAGGCTACCGCCCAAACGGTTTCCATTAACACCGAGTTTACCGAAGAGGTGATCCCCCAACTGAAATACGACGTGTGGTACTTCTACGCCTACACCTACGATGGAAGTACGGTGCGGGCCTACTTGAACGGCAATCAATTTTACGAACTGGATTACTCAAACCAATTGGAACCCAACGACATGCCTTTGGAAATCGGACGCGACCAACCCGGCAACCTGGAGCACTACTACGGGGCGATGGACGACCTGCGACTCTACGACCGGGCGCTGACGGGCACCGAACTGGGCCAATTGTACACGGATCAGTCCGGAGCCAATGCGCCCGACCGTTGCCAGTTGCCCAAGCGCCCGGCCCCGAAACCCGACCCACTCC
>JBEBHD010000320.1:0-4769 GCA_040080915.1 Saprospiraceae bacterium | reverse complement strand
TTATGGTGAAAAAAGGTGCCAAGATAAGAGACAATTGTACCTTTACTCGATTCAAAAGACGATTAAAGCGGAGCAGTTGCCGAAGGCTTTGTTCAACAACGGCTTGCTGTCCATGCCGCCGAAAGCCCACCCGCAAAGCCAACGCACGGCGGCACAACGTCCATGCTCATGTTGTGTTTGCCATGTTGCCTTATCGTTTTTGCGACAAAGCAACGCCAGCTTTTTAACCTTGACATGCTTGCTCAGGAGTGGTAAAGTTTCCACCAAAACGGGTGGTAAAGATTAGTCCGAAATATACACGAAGGCGGTGCCCGAGGGTTTGTCGTAGAGGCCAAACGATGGGTGATCGAAAGAACCTTCGCATGGCTAAACTTCATCAGGCGGGTGGTCGTGGACTACGAACGAGACCCCAAAAACGCACAATCTTTTTTGTTCATAGCCAACATATCAATGGTCGTTTCGAAAATAAACTGGATTGAACTACAAAATTTTTAAACACGCTCTAATTTTTACTAAAATCTTCCTGCGATGAGAATTCTACTAGTTGATTTTCTGCGCCTCCGCGTTTCCCGCCCCCCCCAAACGCCTGTAAGGCTACTGGTCTTCAGTTACCTCCTGGCCCTGGGTTTTACCCTTCCCGTAACGGCCCAGATCACCATTGGAAATGCTGTTTTCCCTGTTGTGGGCGACACGCTTCACTATGCATTTGGCAACCAGCCCGGGGCTATAAATCAGATTTTCACACCGCCGGGAAGCGGCCAACAGTGGGCACTGAGCAATCTGCAGCCAACTCAATTCTGGAATCAGATCATAAAAAACCCGCTAACAGGCACATTTTCTGCCTCCTTTCCCGAAGCTTCTATCCTGTTCAATCCTGTAAACTCCAGTGACCAGGTCTATTGGCAAGTGACCAGCAATAAGGTCAACGACTTGGGCTATTATGGCAAAGACGAACTGGGTTTGGGCTTGAATTTATTGTTTAAAAAAACACCGGCTTTAGAACACTCCTGGGCACCGATCAATTTCTTTGATCTGCACCAAAGCACTTCCAATGTATTAACTGCTTTCGATGCGCCGATTGCGCCGCCCGTGTTACTGAATCTGGTTCCTACTGCTGATTCTTTCCGTATTCGGGTTACTTATCAACGGGTTAGCACCATTGATGCATGGGGTACGATGGCCATACCCATCGGCACTTTTGATGTGCTGCGGAAAAAACAAACTGAATACAAGTCAATGGCTGTGGATGTAAAGGTAGCACCGCTCGGGTGGATAGATATTTCGACCATCGGCGGCCAACAATTCCTTCCCTTGGGGACGGATACCGTCACTACTTTTCACTTCCTGAACGATGTGTCCAAGGAAGCCATTGCTATTTGCACACTTAATACGGCACAAAATCAGGTAACTCGCGTCCAGTACAAAGTCGTACCGTCGCCCGTAGGCACGGATGATGCCGTGCTGGATAAGGAGAATTTCAGTCTTTATCCCAACCCTGCCCAACATTCCGTCACGCTACGGTGGAAACTGCTGGAAGCCGCCGACGTGCGCATTGTGGTGAGCGATGCGACCGGCCGCCAGTTGCACACGCTGATCAATGCTCGCGTATCGGCCGGCCCTCAACTGACCCTTCATCCCTTGCCGCAACTGCAACCCGGCCTGCATTTCATTCAGGTATTTGCCAACGGCACCTTGCAACATACGGCAAAATTGTTGATTCCATGAGGTTCAAATTTACCGCAGAGCGCGGAGACACAGCGTGTTCAAGTGTTTGGTTTTCATGAAAATAAAAAACCCGGCATCCCTGCGGTGAATTTGAAAATATCCATTAGTTCGAATCACTCTCTAAAACAAACACAATGGCAAGAAATCAGGCTATCGCAAACCGGCTCCGAGAGGTTCTTCTCGACGGAAAATGGATTGCTAACACAAACTTCAAGGATCAAATTTCAAGCGTGAATTGGGAGCAGGCAATTCAACGAGTTGGCAACCTAAACACAATCGCCTTGCTGACTTTTCACATAAACTACTACCTGCAAGGGATTTTAAACGTCTTCAATGGCGGAACCCTTGACATCCGGGACAAGTACAGTTTTGATCTCCCGGAAATCAAGTCAGAAGCAGATTGGAACACTCTGGTCAACACTTTTTTAACCAACTCCGAACTATTCGCAAAACATGTTGAGCAAATGCCTGACGACATGTTTGACAAACCGTTTGTAGATGAAAAGTATGGAAGTTACCTGAGGAACATCGAAGCCGTTATTGAACACAGTTATTATCACTTAGGGCAGGTTTCATTGATCAAAAAGATGATTGTCCAGCCATAAGAATCTCAACAAAATCTCTCCAAATTAACCTCTGCTTCCAATGCGCGAAAAGGTAGTGTTTGTGGTGCGTCAAACCGCTATCACCGCCCTGAACGCAGCAGCGGGGTTGGTAGTGGTACAGGCCCTGCCCAAAGGTGAATACGCCCTGTACACCCTCGTGTTTTCCTTTCTGGCGGTGTTCGTTAACATCAGCAACGTGGGCATCACACCTGCCATGAGCGGTATCGGCGGGCGCATCTGGCAAGACCCCGTCGCGTTGCGGGCGCTGCTCAACTCGGCCCTTCTCCTGCGCCGCAAGATCGGTTGGTGGCTGCTGCTGCCGTTCGTGGCGTACTGCACCTGGCAGTTTTGGAAGGCCGGCGCGGGCTGGTTCACAACGGCTCTGCTGATCGGGTTCGTGTTGACAGCAATATGGCTGCAGGTCCAATCCGCCCTGTACGCCATCGTCCTGCAACTGCACAAGGCCGTCCGGCCGCTCCAACAGAACGAATTGGCATTCACGGCGCTCAAAGTGCTGGGTATTCTGCCCATGTTGTTTTTCCAGGCACCTGTGTACGTTCTCGTCGGATGGATTTGTGTTTGCCTGGCCCTCAACTTGTTTGCCAACCAAAAACTGGCGCGGCGCTACCTCGCCGTGCATCCGGAAACTAACCCGAAATTCCTCCGGGAAATCGAAGACATAGCCCGGCCCAATGCCCTGCGCACGGCCTATTGGGCGTTCGAGGGGCAGATCAGCGTCCTGCTCTGTGCCTTGTTCGCCCAGCCTGAAACCATCGCCGACATCGGAGCACTTGGCCGGCTGAGCGTACTGTTCGCCATATTTCAGGCCTTTGTGGTGAACTTCTCCCTGCCTGAAATCGCCAAGGCACAAGACCGGGCCGCCATCGTGAGCCAGGCACGAAAAACACTCGGACTGGCCGCTCTGCTCGTTGCACCGGTGCTGCTTTGGGCTGCCGTTCATCCTTCCTCGCTGCTATGTATCTTGGGGCCGAATTACGGCAGCCTGACCCGGCTTCTGCTGCCGTTTTTGCTGGCTGTATCACTGGGACAAATGGCTGCTGTGACGTACCAAATCTGCACCGCGCGGGCATGGATCCGCCTCAACCGGTTTTATGTGCCGCTGGCATTGCCCCTGCAAGTGCTGCTAATCGCCGTGCTGGACTTGTCACAATTAGAAAACGTGGTGCTGCTGCTGGGCATCAACAACCTGTTCTTTTTGCTTTTCAACCTGACCATGTTTCTTGTGGAAATGAAAAAACCATGACTCCATACCGCATTGCTTCCCGCTTCATCACCGCCACCCGCTGGTTTTTTCCAAAAAAATGGCGGCTGCCCCTGCGCTACCACGCATTGGTGCGCAGCCCCGGTGCCGAGCCGGAAATGAAGCGCCTGTTCGATTTGTGCCCGCGCTTTCGATGTGCCGTGGATGTGGGTACCAACCACGGTTTTTATGCCTACAAAATGGCGCAGCGGTTCGAGCACGTGTTCGCCTTCGAGGCCAACCGAGTGGAGGAATTCGACCTGCTGCACTACCCAAAACCAAACGTACACCTGTTCCAGTACGGCCTGTCCAGCACCAACGAGACCCACACCTTGCGCGTGCCTATGCAGCGGGGCGTAGCCATTGCCGGTTGGGCCAGCGTCGAAAACCGAGACCTCCCGTTCGCCGACGGTTTTCTGGAAATGCCCGTGGAGTTGCAACGCCTCGACGATCAACCCTTTGTCCAAAACCACGCCTTGGACCTGATCAAAATTGACGTGGAGGGCCACGAACTGGAGGTGTTGAAAGGTGGAAGGGAAACGATACGGCGCGACAAACCGGTGCTAATCGTTGAAAACAACGAAGACCAACAACGGGAAATCCTTGAATTTCTCGGCAATCTGGGCTACCGGGCAACGACCTATGCCCGTCTGTTCAACTCGCAAGCCCCATCGCCAAACCTGATATTTTTGCCCGAATGATCAGCCGCTACATCCACCCGTACTGGTTGCGCGAAAAAATCACGCACCGACTCCACAGGTTTTTTGACCGGCAGCCGCGTGCCGAACAGGATGTCGAACTGGCTTTTGCGCCGGGCCTCGCAATGCGGCTCCAACCCCGAGGCGTTGGCCATGATTCCATCCGGATGAACGGATTTTACGAACTCACGCTGAGCCGACACATCGCCCGGCTGGGCAAATCGGGGGGCATGCCGGTGGATGCAGGCACCACAGCACAACGGCCCTCGTGACGGCCATAACCTTGGATGCCTACCGGCAAAAAACTTCCCGGACGTGCGCATCAGTGTGCTAAAAATAGACGCGGAAGGTGCCGACACGCTGGTTTTACAGGGCGGCAGCACGTCTCCTCAATTTAGGATCAGATCGCAAATTTGCTGACCTTAGTTTTCAAAAGAAGGCAATTTTACTGATCTTAATCAGCAAAATTGTCTTCTTTTT
>JBEBHD010000319.1:0-4777 GCA_040080915.1 Saprospiraceae bacterium | reverse complement strand
ATTTGCAGCCGTAGCCGGGTGCCTACGGCGAAAATTTCAACGCAGCATGAAGCAAAATTCGCTGCTTGCAGCCCGGCGACTGAAATTTAAACACGCTCTTATCAGTTGGGGCAACTACCGCCGCGCAACCGGTAGCCACCGCCGGGTATCGGTTCGGTATGCAGGCCGTACACCGTTTGCAGATTTTTCAGCACGGCATCCAGGTTGGCTTGGGGGAAAAACGCCGAGTAGCGGCAGCTCTCGGCCAAGCCCGCATTTTCGAGCACGATGGTTTGGCCGAAACGCCGACTCAGGCGCTCGGCCACGTCGCGCAGCAGGGTTTGCCGGAACAGGAGTTCGGGGCTGCGCCACTCGGCCACGGCAGCCGTTTCTACTTGCTCCGTTTTGATCGTTGCCGTTTTACGATCAAAAACCGCCTGCCAGCCCGGGGCCAGAATCGCCTGACCGCTCCCATTTCGGCTCGACACCAACACGCGTCCTTCGCGCACGGAAATTTCCGTCACGGGCGCATCGGGCAACGCGCGAACGTTGAAGCGGGTGCCCAGCACACGGGTTTCGCAGCCGCCCGCTTCCACGACAAACGGGCGGGCCGGTTTTTTTTTCACCTCAAAAAAAGCCTCTCCGCGCAGCGACACACGCCGTTCGGAATTGCTGCCGCCCCCCAAGTCCAGGGCGTAGCGCAACTCCGCGCCCGACCGCAAGATAGCAACGGATCCGTCGGGCAGTTCAACCTGTTTCACCGCCCCTTCGGATGCCGAAACTACGAGCAGGCCATCCCCCGCGAACGGGTTGTTTTTCAGAAAAAATACGGCGCACAGCACGAGCGCAAGCGCCGCCGCCGCTGCCCAACCCACGTGAAGGAATGCCCGCCGCCCGCCGGTGGCAACGAGTGGCGGCTGTTCGGAAACCTCTTCGGCACGTAGCCGCGCTTTGAGCCGGGCGAGTTCGGCCTGGGTGTCCACCGTGGGGGGCGTGCTCTCGCTTTTTTCGAGCAGGGCTTCGATTTCGGCAGCAGCCTGCCGGTTTTCGGGCGACTGGGCACTCCACGCCTCAAGCCGCTGTGCGTTACCGGCATCAAGCCCCTCGCGGCGTTTTTTATCCAGCAGGAATGCAAATTCTTCTTCTGACATTTTTTCCATACAGTTTCACTCTCAAGGATGCTCGGACGGGTGCTTACCCCCCATTCCGGATTTGTGTTTTTTTTTTCAAAAGGCTTTCGGATAAACTCTTAGAGCGTGTTTAAATTTCAGTGCCGAGGCGAAAGCGAGCGAATTTTGTTTCAGGCAAGGCGAAATTTGCAGCCGTAGCCGGGTGCCTACGGCGAAAGTTTCAACGCAGCATGAAGCAAAATTTGCCGCTTGCAGCCCGGCGACTGAAATTTAAACACGCTCTTAATGTCCTCATTTACAAAACAGGCACCGAGACTGCTGGCACCAATAGGACAAGCCAGGGTGCCAACGTCTGGCGCAGGCTCCGGAGCGCCTTGCCGATCTGGTTTTCCACAGTCTTGGGGCTGAGGTCGAGCAGATCGGCAATCTCGTTGTGGCTCAATTCCTGGAAACGGCTGAGCCGAAAAATAATGCGGCATTGTTCGGGCAGTTGCCCGACAGCGGCTTGCACCAAGATTTCTAAAGATTCGGCCTGAAGTCGGTCGGAGGCCGATGGGGAAGTATCCGGTAACCCGGCAAGGGCAAGTTCGGGGTCGGAAGAGAGTTTTCGGCTACGCAGGACTGCCAGGCACTGGTTGACAATGGCCCGTTGGAGGTAGCCCTTGAGCGTGCTCTTCACTTCGATCTCTGTTCGTTTTTGCCAGATTCGGATAAATACGTCCTGTACGGCATCTTTGGCTGCATCGGTGTCGCGCAGCATGGCGTAAGCAATTTTGTACAGGTAACCGTGCCAGTTGGCAAACAGGCTGTCGAGGGCTTGTTCGTCGCCGGTGCGCAGTTGGTCGAGCAGGATGTTGTCGTTGGCGGGTACGTTCATGGCGGCGAGCATACGCAAAACAGCGGCTCCGAATTTTCCGGCCCGGTGGTGTTTGTCCGAGATTAGCCAAAATGATGGGCGAGGTAAAAAATCAGAGCGCGGCGATGAGGGGGGCAGGAATCCGGGAACATCTAAGCCGCACTGAATCATTTTTTAACTCAAACAAATTTGCCATGCTTAAACAAGTTTCTTTCCTGCTCCTATTACTCATCGGTTGTTGCCTTCCTTCGGCAAATGCCCAAAACGGCGGCCCTTGCGACCCGGTCGTGGTAACCGAACTGCAAAGCCAACTCATCGCCGAGGGCTTTGACTGCCTGGAGGGCGAAGGGCCGTTTGCCTGTGTTGATGATGTGCTCAACTTCGCCTTTGAAAACTGCCCGATTGACCCCGACACAACTTTTTGGGGCGACCCTTGCGACCCGGTCGCGGTAGCCGAACTGCAAAGCCAACTCATCGCCGAGGGCTTCGACTGTTTGGAGGGTGCCGGGCCGTTCGCCTGCGTGGATGACGTATTCGACTTCGCTTTCGATAACTGCCCGCTCGACCCCGACACGACCGGCTGCAATCCCTGCGACCCCGCTGTGGTAGCCAATGTTTTACAGCAACTCATTGCCGACGGATTTGATTGCCTGGAAGGTGCCGGGCCGTTCGCCTGTGTGAACGACGTACTGGAATATGCCTTCGAAAACTGCCCGATGATCGGCGATACCACTTGGGGCGACCCCTGCGACCCCGTCGTGGTGGCCGACTTGCAGGCACAACTTATCGCCGACGGCTTCAATTGCCTCGTGGGTGCAGGCCCGTTCGCCTGCGTGGACGACGTTTTTGAATACGCGCTCGAAAACTGCCCGCTGCTCATTGACACCACCAACGGCGGCAATCCCTGCGACCCGGCATTTGTAGCAACCGTTCAAGCCGACCTGATCGCTCAGGGCTTCGACTGCCTGGAGGGTGCCGGGCCATTCGCCTGCGTGAACGACGTACTGGATTTTGTTTTTGAAAACTGCCCGCCCGACCTCGATACCATCGGCTGCGACTCCGCAGCAGTGGCCGCTCTGCAGGCCCAACTGATCGCCGAAGGCTACGATTGCCTGGAGGGTGCCGGGCCGTTTGCCTGCGAGCACGAGGTGGTTTGCTACGCCATGGAAAACTGCCCGCAAGACCCGGACACGACGTGGGTTGACTTGCCCGCTTGCCTGCAAAACATCCCGCTCACAGTCGAAACATTCCAGCAGTTTTTGCAGTACCTCGTGGCCAACTGCGACTCCACCGTCACGGAGAGCATCCCGGCCTGCTGGCTCACCGCGCCCCAGTTCGATACCGATGAGGAGTTCTTCGAGTGGCTTGCCGAAAACTGCCCCGATGATTTCTTTGCATTCACCGTGGGCGAAAACAACCAACTGGCCTCGCGCTTCTTCGGGGGCAATGGATCAGTATCCACGAATCAGCCCGGCCAACAGGCGTTCGACTTCTCGGTCAATCCCAACCCGGCCAGCAGCGCCATTGAACTGCGCTTGACGGGCGATGCCCAGATCAGCCGTGTGGAACTGCACGACTACAGCGGGAAAACGGTGTACAGCCGTTCCGGTATTGACGCGCCCAACCACCGTGTTTCGCTGAACGAGTTGCCAGCAGGCATTTACTTGGTGCGGGTGTACGATCAGAACACGGATTCTTCCGTGAAAAAAGTAGTGAAGCAATAGGAGTGATGAGTGATGAGCGATGAGTGATGAGCTCATCGCTCATCGCTCATCACTATTCTCTCGTACTGCTCCGCCACTGCCGAAACCATGAAATTTCGCACCCGTTCAAGTCGTTCCGCGGCGGTCGGTTCAGGGTGTGTAGCCTCCAAAAAAGCCAGCCAACGGGGGATGTCTTCGTCCGCTATGCGCCCGTCGCGCACGCGCAGAGCCAGCAACTCAGGCACGTCGCCCCAAAAATCGAGGAAGGGATCGCGCTCCACATACGACAGGTGCAAGACAGGCTTGCCCACAGCAAGATAGTCCACCACCTTGCTGGGCAACTGGTAATCGGTGGTGTTGCCTATGTTCACCAGTATGTTCATTTGCTGCATCGCGGCCTCTGCGTCGGCCCGCGAGCACAGGCCGTGCAAAACCACGCCCGGCGTATTCGTCAGTTTTTCAAAAAATTCAGGGAACACATCGCCGTAAAAGTGGGCATACAGGCGGCCAAACAGGTCGGGCCTGGTTGAATAGGTTTTTTGCAAGAGGCCTAAAAATACGTCGGGGGTGCGGGTGGGGGCGTATAGGGCACCGAAGAACCCCAGATGTACTTGAACATTGGATATTGAACATTGAACATTGGACATTTTGGAATTCAGTGCCCAATGTTCAAGTGATTTGGGGGAAATTGCTTGTCTCCATGCTGGTGGCACCACCCTCAACTTCTCCGCCACCTCCCCGAACTGCTCTCGATACGCTCGCACCGCTCCGGTGTTGGTCACAGCCACCGTATCGGCTTTTTCCAAAACCGCTCGTTCGAGGCGTTTGCTGATGCGTCCGTACAAAAAATCGTTGTTCGGCGGCTTGGGCTGAATGGTGAACGGGTCGCCGATATCGGCCAGCCAACGCAGGGCGGGTGCCAGGTTTTTGGCGTGCCAACCGACCAAATGCCCGGTGAATGGAAGCGAAACGGACACCACCGCGTCGAACGGCTGAGCCTTGAGCAACGTTTTTACTTTCCGGCAAGCGGGAAAATACCACAGGCAGGCATCGTCGGGGAAATGGATTTTTTTCCAAAAAAAACGGTACAGCCACATCGCCATTCGCCC
>JBEBHD010000082.1:0-17683 GCA_040080915.1 Saprospiraceae bacterium | reverse complement strand
AATTTTGTTTCAGGCAAGGCAAAATTTGCAGGCATAGCCGGTTGTCTATGGCGAAAATTTTAACGCAGCATGAAGCAAAATTTGCCGCTTGTAGCCCGGTGACTGAAATTTAAACACGCTCTTATTTCACGATAGCCAGTTTCCGAACGCCGGAATCTGAACCGGAGCGGAAACGAACGGTGTAAACGCCTTCGGGCAGATCGGAGCAATCCAAATACACGGTGTACTGCTGTACAAAATTAAACGTGCGCAAGGTGCGTCCGGTGGCATCGTTGACGGTGACTTCCAGGTCGCTGGCGGGCATTTGGCCGAATACGATGTGGGCCACGCCGCTGGTCGGGTTGGGCCGCAGGGCGGCACCGCGCAGCCACGTCGGTTCGACGGCGCTTGAGGTATTGTCCACCACGATACCCTCGTTGGATAAGCGGCAGCCGTTGGCATCCCGAATCTCGACGAAGTAAGTGCCCGATGTGAGGCCGCTCACGTCTTCCGTGGTAGCAATGGTTTGGCCTTGTGAATTGGTCCACAAGAAGTTGTACGGGCCGGAGCCGCCGAGTACCGTGATGTCAATGGAACCGACACCTTGGTTATTCATGTCGTTGGTGACCACGGGCGGGCCAACCTGAATGGGCGTTCCGATCGTGACGGTGAACAAGCACGAACCGGTGTTGCCGCTTTCGTCCGTATAGGTGAACATCACATCGGTTTCGCCAACAGGGAAGTCTGAGCCACTGGGCAGTCCTTCTTCCATTTTCCAGCTGCCGCCGAAGCCGAGGCAGTTGTCGAAAGCGACCGGTGCATTGTAGGTCACAGTGGTCTCGTACCAGCACTGGGAGATGCTTGACGGGCATTCGACAGTCGGCGGGGTGTTGTCCACCACTTGCACCGTTACGGTTGAGACGGACGAGTTGCCTGCGTTATCGGTGGCGGTGATGGTCACTGTTTGTTCACCGAGGTCCGAGCAGTCAAATTGGCCTGGCTCGATAGCGACATTGGCTACTGCACAATTGTCGGTCACGCTGGCACCGAGCGTCTGGAGTGTGACGGTTGTGCTTCCGCTTGTGCCAAGCGGGAGCGTGGTGTTTTGCGCTGCGATCAGCGGGGCCACGTTATCGGCCACGACGAGCGTGTACGATGCCGTGCTGGTGCAACCGTTTGCGTCGGACAACACGAGGTTGTAGGTTCCGGGCAACAGGTCTTGCAAATCGCTGGTATTCGCGCCCGTGTTCCATACATAGCTGTAGGTGCCCGTGCCGCCGAGGCCGTTGGTCTCGATGGAACCGGAAGCCTCGCCTGCGCAAGCCGGGTTGGTGGATGCAGACACGATTTCGAGTGCTGTTGGCTCCGTCACCGTTCCCTCTACGACTACCCCGCAGCCATTGGCATCCGTGACGGAGGCCGTGTATGTGCCGGGCGCGAGGTTTTGGATCGAAGACGTGGTTTCACCGGTGCTCCACAGGAAGGTGTACGGCTCGGTGGCTCCAGTCAGGCTAACCGACATGCCGCCGTTGTTTTGTCCGAAACAAACCACTGGTGTGGCTGCCGGTTGCCCGGTTACCACGCAACTGAAAGCGTTTACGACCACGATCTGCTCATTTGTGCAACCGTTTTCGTCGGTCACGATGACCGTGTAGGTCGCGGGTGGCAGGTTGGTGATCGATTGGGAGGTTTCACCGTTGCTCCACGAGTAGGTGTAGTTGCCAGTGCCGCCAGTGGGCGCCGCCGTGGCGGTGCCGTCATTAGCGCCAGCGAAGGTTTCGCCGGTAGCGGACGCGTTGGTTTCCAATGCCGTCGGCTCGGTGACGACAACTTGTTGCACATCAGCACAATTGGTATTGTCAATGACCTGCACGGTGTATGTGCCCGGTGCCAGATTGGTAACATCCGGTGTGTTGGCACCAGTGCTCCAAGTGATCGTGACCGGGTCGTTGGCACCGGTGAGGTTCACGATGGCGGTGCCGTTGTTGGCGCCAAAGCAGGTGATGTTCGTGTTGCTGGCTGAGGCCTCGATAGTGCAGTTAAACGCGTTGACGATGACGGTTTGGCTTGATGTGCAGCCGTTTTCGTCGGTCACGATGACGGTGTACGAACCAGGAGCCAAGCCGGTGATGGTTTGCATCGTTTCACCGTTGTCCCACGCGTAGGTGTAGTCACCCGTACCGCCGGTTGGGACTGCCGTGGCGGTGCCGTCGTTAGTATTGGCGGCGGTTTGTGCTGTTGCGGAAGCATTGGGTGCCAATACGGGTGGTTGCGTGATTTCTACCGAAGTGGTAGCGGAGCAGTTATCGCCGTCGGTGACAACTACTGAATACGTGCCAGCGGCGAGGCTGCCGATTGTAGCGGTATTCTCGCCAGTGCTCCACAAGTAGGTGTACGACGAGTTGCCGCCAGCAGGCACGGCTGTTGCTTCGCCGTTATTTCCACCAAAACAAAGTACATTGACCACATCATCGGTTGTGGCCGAAACGGGCGCATTTTCGACAACAGCTGTGGCTGCGTTTGCGGTGCAGCCGTTGTCACTGTTGGTGACGACGAGCGAGTAGGTACCCGGTGCATCCACCGTTGGTGTGGGTGTGGTCGCGCCGGAAACGATATTGCCGTCGGCTGTTGTCCAAGCATAGGCCATGTTGGAGCCTTGCGAAGAACCGGTGCCATTGAGTACCAGCTCGCTGACATTGCAGTTCAGATTGCCGGGCGTGGTGGCGCTGGCGGTGGGCGGTGTTGTATTTTCGCCCACAGTGGCCGAAGCCGTGGAAGTGCAACCGTTAAGGGTGTCGGTGGTGATCAGGCTGTACGCGCCGACAACCGTTGTGGACGGGTTTTGCTGGGCGCTTGTAAACCCGTTCGGGCCTGTCCAGGCAAATGTAGCGTTGGTGGATGTGGCACTGCCATCAAGTGTGATGGTGGTTGTGACGCAGGTGACCGTTCCTCCATCCGCTTCAGCTCCAGGGGCTTCGGTGTTAGTGCCCACAGCGGCCACCGAGGTGTTGGTGCAGCCGGTGTTCGGGTCGGTAACGACGAGTGCGTAACTGCCTTCTGCCTCTACGGTCGGGTTTTGTTCGGTGGACTGGAAGTTGTTCGGTCCGGTCCACACAAACGTGGGATTGTTGGCATTTGTGGTTGCGTTCAGGGTTACCGCGTTCACGACGCAAGTGAGTTCACCACCGGTAGATTGCGCGGTAGGCGGTATGTTGTTTCCGGTCACGCCGGTTGTATCGCGCCTCACGCAACCGTTGGTATTGTTGGTCACGGCGAGGACGTAGTTGCCCGCTGCGTCCACGGTCGGGGTGAATGTGTTTGCTCCCGACACGATGTGACCGCCGTTGTAGGCCGTCCACAGGTAGGTGATATTGTTTCCGGTAGAGCCGCTGCCGCTCAATACGGTGGTCGGCAAGGCACAGGTGACAGTCATGTTTGGGCCAGCCTCGGAGTTGGGCAAGGTTACATTGGCCAGAACGACGGTGGTAGAAAAGCCGGAGCATGTGGTGACGGCATCGGTCACTTGCATAGTGTAGTTGCCTCCGGCATTTACGATCGGGTTGGGTGTGTTTGCCCCGGAAACGATGTTGCCGCCGTTCCAGGCTGTCCACGAGAAGGTATACGTTCCGCTGTAACCGCCGGATGCCGAGCCGCTTAGTTGGACGTTCGGCGTGGCGCAGGTGACGGTACCCGGCGGCGCAATGGAGCCGATCGGGAGTGCTGCTGGTGGCAGAACGTGGGAAACTGTTTTGGTGCAGCCGCGGGAATCAACGAGGGTGCAGGTGTAGGTGCCAGCGCTCAGGCCCGATGCTTCCTGACCATCCTGACCGTTGTTCCAGTTGTATTCGTGGCCGCCCCATCCACCACCGCCAGCCACTGTAATACTGCCGAATACGCCGTTGCAGCCCACGGGTGTGGTGCCGGTGACAGCCAGTGCGAGTGGTTCGGCGGGGCCGTCTACGGTGATCGGGCCGGTCTCGCCGGGCCAACCTTGGGCGCTATAAATGGTACAGGAATACGTGCCTGCGGGAATGTTGGTCAAGTCTTGGGTATGGGCACCGTTCGACCAGTTGTAGGTGTAGGGGCCGCTGCCGCCGGAAACAGAAATATCAATGGAACCGGTGTTGCTGCCATAGCAAATGACATCGTTCACGTTGTTCACGGTAGTGTTAACCACGAGCGGCGGGCAATAGGTCTCGCGAGCACTCCAAAGGCCGGAGGGGCCTTGTTGGCCGACCTCGTACACTTTGCGGTCGGCGGGGCAAATCATGTAAATCGTTGGGTAGTAGCCTACCTGATATTGGCCGCGTACCGAGCAGTTGTCCACGAGCGGGTAGGTAACGCCGTTCGACCAGTTGCCCTGGTTGTTGGGGTCGTTGCAGCCCGGAGATGCGGTGATGCACTGCGTGTTGGTCGAGCAGTCGCCTTCGATACCGAGCACAAATACTTCGTCGGAGCCAGACGGGCCGTATTGCTCCCACAGTTCTTGGAGCGAATGGGTATTGTGGTAGTTCCAGCAGGGGCCACACCAGGTGGCAAAAAAGTCAATGTAAACCGTGTACCCCGAATCAAGCAGGGTATAGAGAGTGTACGATTGGCCGGTGATGCTGACGACCGTAAAATTGGGCGCGTTGCTTCCGTTGGGCATTTGCGCTTTCAGGCCAAAGTGGCCTGCGCAAACGAAGAGTAAGAGCAGTAATGCTTGTTTCATAAGCGGGAAAATTTTGTTTGAGCATAAAATGTCGGCGAAAGATCGGCAAATCAACACAGAATCCTCAAAGTTTTTTTCGACTTGTCAAAAAAAGTCGAGCTCATTGCGTCGTTGAAACAGTGTGATTACACTTGCCTCCTTGTTCAACACGACATGAAACCTGGTAGCACTCACATCCCACAACTTGTCTGTTCAAATATTTAAAATTACAGCAGGAACATGGGGCACCAGTGCATGTATGTTTATCCTTACTAGCAAATTCAGCGGTTGTGCCTCCACCTCCAGTTAATTGGTATTCGACCCCAACTGGATGTTGACTTCCACTATCATCGCTAGCTTTACCTTCAAGTATTGCAAAGGAGTAATCCGAAGCAACGGTAACAGAAATGGATTGAAAATTTGAGAGGGTTTTGCTAAACGAGGCGAGTGCGACTTGAGACAAATAACTACTTACAGATGCGTCATTAACTATCCAAGTGCTGCCGCTTAACGTTGCTTGCAACGTAACAGATAAGGTAGAGTCCACAAGATTAATAGTTGTCGAGGGAGTATTAGCTACGTTGGCTTTTTTATCCCTAAAAACACAAAACATGAGTATCAGGGAAAATACACCCAATGAGAAAAAAGAGTAAGCTTTCATATGAAATAGTTTAGATTGTGAAGAAAAAAGGCGGAGCAGAAGCAAAGATAAAAAACATCTGACTAGTCCAATGCCTTGTCCCCAAAATTAATTATTACTCTACCCTTGATTCACATTTCTTACACGACCCTACCCGTACCGCCGTTTGCGCCTCCAAAAAAACACCGCCCCGAAAATGCCGAGAAATACGAGGGGCAGGCCGAGGTTGAGGGCCTGCCAGAGGGGTTTCTCGGCGCGGGCACGCACGGTGTCCAGCAAGCGAAGTTTCACCTCGCGGGCGCGGGCCTCGATCACGCCGGAAGGCTCGATCAGGTACTCGATGGCGTTTATAAGCAGGTCCCTATTGGCGTAAGTGGTTTGTTCATACCGGTTGAAACCGAGGGGCAGCCACTCCTTTTTGGCCGGATCGCGGATGAAATTGGCCGCCACGTCGCCGTCACTGATGACGATCATGCGGGTGGGCGTGCTCGCATTTCGGTAATCAATGCCAGCCTGGCGCAGTCCGGTCAGCATTTCTTCCGATACCCGGTTTTCAAAATTAGACGGAAAAACGCCTTCCAGCAGAACGCCCACGATCTGGTTGCCTTTGTTGAAATTTTCGGGGTTGGGCGGCGTGCGCACCATTTCGAACGTCAGTTCGATCGGGCTGAACTGAAGGCGGCTGTACTGGCTGCTGTGTAAGAGCACAGTCTTGGTCACGGGTGTTTTGGTGCGAATGGTATCTATGGACGAGCAAAAACGCATTTCCACCCGGTCGAGGTTTTTCACGACGGGATGTTTGCCCGCAGGCAAAACGGCCGGGTGATAGGGCCAAGGGAATAGTTTGAACTGCGGGGCATTGCCCACCACACCCACGCGCAGCGGTATACGGGTACATTCCATGTCCACCACAAGGTCGGGCTGGATACGTGCGCCGTATTTGAACAACATGTCCTCGATATTTAATGGGAAATCAGACGGCACGAAATTATTGACCTTCACCAAACTGTCGAGGTCGGCACCGAGGCGGTCCACGAGCCAGAGCACCTTTCCGCCGTGCATGACGTACTGGTCAATCTTGAACTTGTCGCGTTCCGAAAACGTGGTCAGCGGCTTGGCCACCACAAGCAGAGCGCACAGGTCGGGCTTGATCTGCACCACCGAGTCCAGCGTGATGCGGTCGGTGTCGTAAAACTGGTGCAGGGTGCGCTCGAGGTCGGTGGTTTGCAATGCCTCTAATTCGCTGTGGCCGCGGGTGAACAGAATGGCCGGTCGGCCTTTGGAGCGCAGTTTTTTTATGGCGTTGGCGAACTTGTACTCCAACAGACTGACGGAGTTATTCACCACCTCGTCGGGGCGCAGGGTGGGCGACTGGTTTTCCAACAGGTTCACTACCACTTGGCGTTTGCCGAAATTGAAAATAGCGGTGGGGTAGATTATCTGCTGTTTGGCCTCGCCCTCGTCGCTCACGCTGAGGTTGACCGGCACCACGCCCTCCTCGTACAGTGCCTTCCGTCGGGCGTTTATTTCTTCGGTACTGCCCAGGTTGGGGTCTTCGAACCGATAGTCAATGTAACTGCTCACGGAGCGGAAATCGTCAAGCATTTCGCGGGTGGCCGTGCGCAGGCGCTTGAACCCGGCGGGAAACTCACCCTCGAGCAGCACGCGCACGTAGATGCGGTCGTCCACGGACTGAAGCAATTCGCGCGTGGGTTTGGTCAGCGTGAAGCGTTTTTCCTCCGTGAGGTCGAGGTGGGCATAAAATTGGTTGGCGAGGATATTGACGAACAGCACGATCCCGCAAAAGAGACCGAACTGGAGCAGTGCTTGCGAACGTTGGGTACGCGCCATGGAGAGCGGTGGTTGTTTTTGTGTGGGGCAAAGATAGCGGCTTCGCGCCGTTCACTAACGTCCCATTTTCATCGCGTCCAGCGCCTTTTTTGCCGCTGCTTGGCGCGTTATAGGGCTGGGCGCAGCGCCTCGGACACTTTCGTCCTTCGGTGTTTTCGCGGATGCGTTGGAGGGTATGTTGGCGAAAAAATTGTTCACAAAAGTACACGCCTTTATTCACATCCGCGTCACCCGAATAAACTTCCCCCGGCTCACTTTGTACTGATAGGCCCCGATGGTGATGGTAGCTCCGTCGGCCAGCCGGGCCAGGTCTTCGATGTCCTGCTCGATGGTGTGGATGCTGCCGCCGGTTTTGTAGGCGATTTCGAGGTATTGCTCATTTACGCCCTGTTTGGTGCCGCAGAGCACGACGTGTACGGGCACCCGGAGTTTTTCGAGCAGATTGATATCGCGGCAGTCACTGTAGTTGTCGGCCACGAGCACGAGCTCGTCCATGCCGCGCAGGCGGAGCACGGCGGCCAGCAGGGCTTCCACGTCGTTTTCGGGGCCGTCGCCGCCGGAGCCGGCATGGGCGGTCTGCCGCATTTTTTCCAACAGGCTGTCCAACAGCGCATTTTCGGTGTAATACAGGCCGCCTGTTTTCCCGATGACTTTTTGCTCGTCGGGCGTGCGGTTGCCGTCGTTGAAAAACAGGTAGCGGTTGTTTTCGCCCTGCACCAGTTGGAGCGCGTGCCAGAGGATTACCTGGTCCATGTACGGCGACATGCTGCCGGTGAGGTCGGTCACGATCATCTTGTTTTTCCAGCGGTCGCGCATGCGGTACAGGGCCGCCTGCACTACCTGACCGGTTTTTTCAAAATACCGGGGATTCGCCTTGACGGCTTCGCGGTCGCGGGCGGCGCGACGTTCGATGCGTTTGAGCACGGATTTCGGGGAATCGCCAAAAAGCAGTTGGTGTACATAGTCGTCTTCGTCAAGGCGGAGCGAGTCCCCAAGCGCCCGTTCCCGTTCCTGCTCGGCCCGGTGCTTGATGGCGAGCAGGGAGTCTCGCTTCCACTCCAGCCGGGACAGGGAGTCGAGGCGCTCGCGCTCGGCCTGGCGCTCGATGGCCAGCAGGGAATCCTGCATCCGGTCCAACCGGTAGAGCGAATCCCGCATGGCGGCCTGTCGAGCGCGTTCGGCTTCGCGGGCGCGGTAGGCCTTGGTGCCGATGGTGTTGAATGTGATGTTCAGTTGGCCGGCCATGTCGTGGTTGGGCAGGTCGTAACATTTCAGGTTCGGATAGATTTCGGTGCTGAAACAGTAGCGTAGGCCTTTGGGCAGCATGAGGGCTGCCCTGCCCTGGGTATTCGTGACGGCCACGTACACTGCGCGGCTTTTTTCCACGGAAAAAAACAACACCTCGCCCTCAATGGGCTTATCGTCGAGGTCGAGGATTTTGGCCTGCACGAGCACGCGCTCGCGGGTGGGTTTTTGGGAAACTGAAACGGATTGAAAAACCGTGTCGCCACGTGTTTGCTCGGTAAACTCCTTGGCAAGATGGGAAATAGTCAGGTTGTCGCGCAGGTACGAATCGTTGGGAATCTGGATGGTTTGAATGACAGCTTCGTCTCCCGCGCCCACGCGGTATTCCTTTCCGGCAGGCACAAGAAAATACACTTCGCCGTACTTTCCGGTGGTACCCAACCATAGTTTCCCGGAGGGGATTTGTTCCACGCGCACCGCCAAGTCGGGAATTTTCAGGCGCTCCAAGTCCACCACGGTCACCTTGAGCAGGGCTTCTGTTTTTGTTGGCTGCACTTTTTGGCCAGCGTGCCAGTGCTGAAACACGGTGTCAGGCGGGGCTTGAGCGGCAAGCAGGCAGGGTAGGGTAGTGAGGCAGGCGAAGAGAAGAGATTTTTTCATGCTGGCAGGACAGTGCGCCGTTTTTTTCGGTGTGGCATGGGGGAGAACGCCTTCGAGCCGCATCAAATTATTGGTGCCTTAGCGCCAAAAAACCGATGACGGTGTTTTGCAAAACCAACTTCTCGGGCAAGCGGGGCTAACCGGGCGAAAACGGGAGGAGAAGTGGTAATGGAAGTCGCTGGTTAGGCTGTTGCTGCCCTCCTTCGCCCGCCATATTCAATTTCAAAAAATCTGTTCCAGTCCGTTGCGTCCCCTCAGGTCGGAAATGCGCTCGCACTATTTTTGTGCAGCACATCAAAACCTGCATACATGAACGATTCCCTCGATCTTGCCCGTCAGCGCCCACACGATACCTACTTCGAGCAGGTATTCAAGGTGCGGCCCGTGGCCCTACAACTACTGCAGACCTTCCTGCCGACCGACCAACTGGCGGCGCTCAACCTGCAAACCCTGCAACTGTCTTCGGAAAGTTTCCTGTCCGAAGACCTGCGCGAATTTTTCTCCGATCTCGTGTACACCTGCGAAACGGCCGATGCCGATCCGGTGCGCATCTGCCTGCTGCTGGAGCACAAAAGCGGCAGCACGGGCCGGCGGATTTACGTCCAATTAGGCAACTACCTGCGCGGTGTTCAAGACGAGGATATCAACCAGCAGCGACCCCGTTTCACCCTGACTATACCCATCCTGTTCTACCACGGGCAAGAGCCTTGGTATCCAAAACCGCTGAGAGAGCAGTACGGGCAGGTGCCCTCTGCCTTGGCTGGCTATGTCCCGCACTTCGATATTCTGATGGTCAACGTGCAGGCCATGCTGGACGAGGAAATCCGGGATATGCAAGACGCATTGCTGTTGCGCAATATCTTTCTCGTATTCAAGCACGGGCGAGAGAACGAATTCATCCGGCAGCATTTCCGCGAAGTGCTTATTTTTGTCCACAAAAACTTGGCAGAAGAAATACTGTTGGGCCTGTTTCAGGCCACGTTCTTCTACCTGCAAATTGTATCACCATTCAAGGAACATGAAATTATGGAACTGGTAGAAACACTTCCCCCGCAATACGAACAAATGGCCAAGTCTGCCTATGATCAAATTTTGGAAAGGGGCATCGAAAAGGGCATCGAAAAGGGCATCGAAAAGGGCATCGAAAAACTGCTCGTTGCTTTTTTGAAAAAGAATCCAGATTGGCCCGATCAGCGGGCAGCCGACTATTTCGATGTCCCGGTTGGCCAGGTAAGGGCCGCACGCCTCCTGCTGACGAATAATTCATAGCAGACCGCGTTGCCTGCGGCACCAAACACCGGCAACCCCGGCGAGGTGTCACAAAAACCACCGTTTCGCGTACAATAGCCACGCAAAAGAGGCAATCCAACCCAAGAGTACGATTTGCAAGAAAGCGTCGCGCAGGAGCGCCCGCGTGGGCGATTCCGTGCGCTCGAACACCAACGTCAGTTGCAGGTAGCGTAGGATGCCCATGATGACAAAAAATGCAGTGTAGTAGATTTTGTCGCTGCCGATGCGTATGGTTACCTCCGGCGAAAAACAGTACATCAGGTAGGCTACAATGGCCACGGTGGAGCAAACGGTGATACTCGCGTCGAGGAAGGGCAGGTTGTAGCCCTCCAGTGCCCGGCGGAACGTCTGGCCGTCGGTAGCGATCACGTACTCCCCCCGGCGTTTGGCCAGCCCAAGGATAAGGGCAAGCAAAAACGTGAGCACAATGAGCCAATGGGACACCGCCACGCCCGTAGCCGCGCCTCCGGCAAAAACGCGCATCAAAAAGCCCGTTGCGATAAGGCAAATGTCCACGATGGCGATGTGCTTGAGGGAAAAACTGTATAGCGCATTGATGGCCGCGTAGGCCGCGCAGATCAGCAAAAAGACCGGGCCAAGCGTGGCTGCCAAGGCCAAGCCCCCGCCGAGCAGGGCGAGCAGGACCAACACGGCCGTCCGTTTGCCAACGGCTCCGCTTGCGATGGGTCGGTTGCGTTTGTGTGGGTGGTTGCGGTCTTGGGGTGCGTCCACGAGGTCGTTCAGGACGTACACCGAAGAGGCCGTCAGGGAAAAGGCCAAAAAACCAATGACAGCATGTTGCAGGATCGGTTCTTCAGACAAGCGGGCGGCAAAAAAGGCGGGGATGAAGAGGAACAGGTTCTTCACCCAGTGTTCAACGCGGGCGAGTCGGACGAATTGGCGCAAGGTCATGCGGGTTGGCTCAGGATGGTTTCGATTACATGTGGAAAATAACGGTGTTCCAGTTCATGGACTTTTTGGGCGATGGTCTCGGGCGTATCAGTCGGTTCTACGGAGCAGGTAGCCTGAAAAAGGGTGTCGCCATCGTCGTAGCGTTCGTTCACGCTGTGGATGGTTATGCCCGTTTGGGTTTCGCCAGCGGCTTTCACCGCCTCGTGTACGCGCATGCCGTACATACCTTTGCCGCCAAATTTCGGGAGCAGCGCCGGGTGAATGTTCACAATTTTGCCCGAAAATGCGCGGACGAGGTAGGGCGGCATCAACCACAAAAAGCCAGCCAGCGCGATGAAATCCACCCGGTGCCCGGCCAGTACGGCAAGCAGGTTTTCTGTTTCAAAAAAATCCGTTCTTTCAACGATGAACACGGGCACACCTTGATTCCGGGCGATGTCCAGCACACCCGCGTCAGGTTTGTTACACACAACCAAAGCCACTCTCGCCCGCTCATTTTGGGCGAAATGCTCCATGATCTTGCAGGCATTGCTACCTGCGCCGGAAGCGAAAATGGCGATGTAATGCATTGTTAAAATAATGATGAATGATGAATGATAAATGATGAATTGGTTGCATCTTGTTTGGTATTCATCATTCTTAATTCATCATTCATCATTAAATCGAGGGCTGCTTGCCCGTGGTCGGCAGTGACGACCTGGTATTTTTCCTGCAAGATGGACCGGATGTAGTCCTGGAGCGCGAGGTTGTCCTCCACGACGAGGATGGTGGGTTTGACTTTGCCGGAGGATTCCGACGGAGGGGGCATTGGGCGGCTGGTGCCGCCGCCAATCGGGAGGACGAGATGATCTTCTGCGAGGTCCGGCGTGGCGGGCGCTCCGACCTCCGCCGGTGCAACCGGGAATTCCACCCGGAAAACCGAGCCGTTGCCGAGCGTACTTTCCACTTCGATGGTGCCGCCAAACAGTTGTGCGTACTCCTGGCAAAGCGCCAGACCGATACCCGTGCCGCCCTCGGCGGGTTTGTCGGGGCGGGTGGTCTGGAAGTAGCGATCGAACAGGTGGGGCAGGTCGTCGGGGTGAATGCCGGGGCCGGTATCGGCCACGCGCAGGTGCAACATGCCGGATTCGACTGATACGGCAGTCTCGATGCGTCCGCCGTTCGGCGTGAACTTGAAGGCGTTGGCGAGCAGGTTAAACAGTATTTGGCGGAATTTTTCCTGATCGAGCAGTATGGCCGGTGTGTCTTCCGGCGGCAATTTGACGGAGAAATCAATTTTTTTGCGTTCGGCCAAAGACTCGAACTGGGCGCAATAGGTGCGGACAAAGGAAGGTAATTCAGTAGGTTTCGGGTACAGTTCCAAGTGCCCCTGTTCCAGTTTGCGCAGGTCGAGGATATCGTTTACGAGTTGCTCCAGTTGCTTGCTGCTCTGGCGGGCCATTTGTAGCAGGCGTGCTTGTTTGCCGGTTAGTTGACCATCTTTCAGCAGGGTATGGATGGGGCCGAGCAGCAGCGTGAGCGGGGTGCGCAGTTCGTGGGAGACGTTGGCGAAGAAGCGGGATTTGGCGACATCGAGGGACTTCATCCGCTCGGATTGCTTGCGGATGAGGACGTTTTGGGCGACCAGTTTCCGATTGCTCAGTCGTTGCTTGCGCATGCCGAAAAACAGTCCGAGTGCGAGCAGGCAAACCAGCATAAAAATGATCAACGTGTAGAAGAGCTGGTTTTTTTTCAAGGTAAGTTCCAACTGTTGCTCGTCTAATCTCTGTTGTTTTTTTTCATTGTTGTAGCGCGAATCTATCTCGATGATTTTGGATTTGTTGTCTTCTCTGACGAGGTTCAACTCCGTTTGATAACCTTTGTGCAGATAATGAAAGGCAGAGTCCATCTCCCCCATATTCTTGTACAATTCGCTGCGAAAGCGGTAAATACTGCCGATTGTCACATGTTTTTCGTGGCCTTTGGCAATGGCAAGATGGGCGACCGTTATGGTGGAGTCATTGTAAGTCAGAGCCAACCGGAGATTTCTCTTTTGGAAATGGATGTCGGCGACGGCCCCATACATGTAGCTACAGCCCGTGTAATCTTCCAGTTTTTCGTAGAGCCTGACCGCGGCAAGGCTGTGCCGTAAGCGCTCATCAACAGCCGCACCGGGCAGGAGCATATTCATCAACATGTGGCCAATGGCTTCCTCCAGTTCCAATCGGAACAACGGCGCGGTGCGAAGCGCCTCCCGAGCGAAGTACAGGGACGAGTCCTTGTCCCCGTAAATCCGTTGCCAAGAGGACATCCGGACGGCAAAGTTTGGGTAGATGGAGTCAAGGGCACAACGATCTATACAGGCTTTGGTTTCCTGCAATTGTTTCAGGGAGATTTCTTCCAGGCCGATTTTTTCGTACAGCAGCGCCAGTATGAGGTGTGCTTTGGCCTGCACATCGCACAATTTTTTTTCCTTGCTTCGCTCTATGAGTTTAAGCAACTTGCTGATCGCTACCTCGCCCTGCTGGTCTTGTTCGTATGCCATGGCTTCTACCAGCTGTGCTCGTATGCCGAGTGGAGCGTCCAATTGCCCAAGTCTTTCCAGATCGGCCAATAGCTTACCGGCAAGCGCAATGGCGCTGTCGTTTTTGAAGGAAGACAACATGGCTTCTGCTCGGGCCAGTTCGCGTTCCTTCGCAGCCTCGGCGTTGCGGCTGCTCTGACCATTCAGGTTGAAAATGCAGCAAAACCAGAGGAAGGCCAAGGTGGCCGAGACTAGACCAATTCTATGGTCAACCATTCTCATGGCACAAATTGTTGGTATCTGCAAAGGTAGCCAACCTGAAGGGGAAATACTGGGGAATTGCCAAATCTTCACCAGGTTTTCGAGGGTGTTCAGAAAAACAATGCCGTCCTGCCCGGCAAAACACCCGGCAGGGCGGCATCACTCAATACTCAAAACTCCAACTGCACCCTTGCCCGCACGCCCCACTCCGCCACGTTCGGGTGGTCGAGGTAGCTCAGCCGGCGGATATAGTCCACCCGCAGCACCTTGAAGATATTGCCAATGCCCACACTGGCCTCCATGTATGGTTTTTTCTCTAAGGTGTACGTCAGCGGGGTGCCGTCGGGGCTGGTAGGGAAGTGCAACAGCCCGTTTTCGGCGGTTGGCCGGTTGGTCTCGTCGAGGCCTCCCCAGAGGGCTTTGAAGGTGAACATCTCGCGCCATTTCAGTCGGTTGAACAGCGGTATACGGTTGAAAATGATGCCGCCGAAGTTATGGTTCAGGGTCACGGCGGCGTACTTGTCGCTCACAAACTCGAGGAAGTTCATCAGGTTGTACGACTCCGGCTGCAACGAGTAAGTCTGGTTGGCGCGGTGTACGGTGAGAAGCGGAAAGGGCACGGTACCCATGGTGCGGCCGCCCTCCACGATGACCTGTGCCCAACCGATAGGCGCGGTGAAAAAATACTTCGAGGCCTTGAACTGCAGCACGTTGTAGGTGTACTGGCCCTGCAGCAGGTGTTTGTCGCCGTGGGTGAACCACAGGTTAAAGATCGGGTAGCGGTTGATGATCGGGCGGCGGAAATTGGCGCCCTGGTAAAATTTTTCGTTGGGGGCAAAACGCAGGTGGATGCCAAATTCAGTGGTGCGGATGTCGGCCAGGGTCTGCGGCTGCTCCAATTTTCCGTAGTGAAAACGCAGGGCACCCGCCGGCTCCTGTATCTGGTTTTTGAACGTGGCCGTGTACGAAATCCCGGACTGGCTCTCGTTGATGTACTCTGCGCCGATCACCTGCCGGTAGATCATCTTGTCGTTCACGCCCCGCTTGAAAGAGAGCAGGAAGTTGTCCTCCTGCACAAACTGCAACGCCTGGCCAGGGATTTGCACCTCATCCTGAAACCAGATGCGTGCCTGGTTGAACGGGTAACGGCGCACCTCCGCATTGCCGAACGAGTAGGTGGCACCGAAGTAGCTCTTCCAGCGCTCGTCTTTGAACCCGTAAGCGGCGTAGCCTTCGAGCAGCAGGTTTTTGGAAAAACGCGCGTTGGTGCGCCCGCCGAGCCGCGCCCGGAAACCTTCCACGTCGTTGAAACTGTAAAATGTATTGACAGGCCCGATCTCCACGCCGCCAATGTCGTGGTAGCCTTCGAAAAAGATGCGGGCGATGGCCAGAAACCGCTTGAACGGGCGGTGGTTGTTCAGCGTGTCAATGGTTTTCTGGATGCCCAATTCACGGTGGTTGAGGGATACGTGGCGGTTTTCGGCCCAAAACTTCTCGTTGTTCTGCGCGACGTTGTCCGCATAGCGCACGTTGCCGGCGAACCCAAAAAACTCGTCGGAAATCGGCTGGTTGAGCGTGTAGTTGCGGTAGGAGGAGGTCTTGCGCCCCACCAACCCGCGCATGGACGAGTCGCGTTTCACACCGAAGTGCATCAGCACCTCGTCCTGAATCAGCATCAGGCGGCGCGTGGTGCCCAACGCCGGGTCGTTACTTTCCGTCCAGTCGAACTCTTGCTGGATGACCATTGAGCCGATCCAGTTTAGGTTGGCCTCTTTGGGCACACCGATTTCGATCTTGCGCACGGCGTACGATCCGTCAAGCGCTACCCACATGTTGCCCTCGAAGGCGCGGTCGCCCCTGACGCGCGGGGCAAAGTACAGGCGCACAGCCTGCACCTCGCGCAACCGGACCGTGTCCTGGATGTAAAACCGGTACATGTTGGGCGCAATGGGTGACAACGGGCTGACGAACTCGGCGTTGGCCACATTGATCGAGTTGTCGTAAATGTCCACGTCCTGATACATGTTCTGGACGTAACTGGCCACGCCGTCTTCGTCCAGGAAGCCTGGCAGCGACGTATTTTGCTCGCCTTTGATGAGAAACTTCTCGGCATTTGGGCTTTTGCGATAGTACACATCGGCGATGCGTTCGTACAGGTAGAACGGCAGGCTGACTACCCCCTGGGCACTGGTGTCGGCGTTGGCAAAAACAAACTGCAATTTGCGGAACAAGAGGTTGTTGCGCATCTTGTCATCAATGTTGTTGATGGCAAATTCAACTTTGTCGTACTGCTCGAAACTGTAGTAGTCCAGGCCCTCGCGGCGGTTACGCGCTTTGTTTTCAATCACGTTGCGGATCAGTTCGACCGCCGGGTTGCCTTTATTGCGGTACTTTTCGTTGCGCACCACCACTTCCTTGAGCGTTTGCGAGGCTTCCTCGAGGAGCGCCACGAGACCGTCGTTGGCTTGGCCGGGACGAAGGTCAATGAAAGCAGGCTGATAGCCGAGGTAGGTGATTTTCAGGCGTTTGGCTGGTTCGTTGATCTCGATGGCAAAACGCCCTTCCGCGTCGGTTCGGGTGCCGGTAGATTTGTCCTCAAACTGAACGGAAGCGAAGGCCAGCGGCTCTCCGGAAGAAGCGTCCGTGACTGTGCCACGTGCGCTTGTAGTCGTTTGGGCAACAACTGCGTGGGAAAAAGCCGAAGCGGCCAGAAAAAATATGGAAAAGGCAATACGGGGGATGGTCAAACAAAAGGTTTTCATTAAACTAGACATGACTTGCAAAAAGATGTTGTTCTTGTTTTTTCGTGCGATTAAAAGAAGCAGTGTTCGGTCGGCAAGGGACGTTGAATCGTTTTCAAAGGTGGCAATTGGGTCGTGCTTTGTCGGCGGAACGAACGGGATCATATACGTTTGGCAGCGCAGACTGGATTAGCACGACCAAAAAACGTGGGGCGATCAAACGCCGCTGCGCAGGTAGGCGAGTATCGTTTCGGGCACTATTTTTTTTCGGTCTTCCACAAAACGATCGAAAGCAATCTCGTCCATGTTGTGTTTCATTTTCAGAATGTTTGTGCTGAGGAATGGAAACAGAACTAAAGCCATGAGGTTGGCTTCCACCTGACGCGCATCCACCGGTCGGATATTTCCTTTGGCTGCTTCTTCGTCGAGCTGTTTTTGAAAGCCAGTGGCCGGTTCCAAAGCGCCGGCTTGTTGCATTGCTTTGCACATCGGAGCGTGCTCGCCACGCATTTCGCTAAGGATAAATATGGGCAGCATCGGTGCTCGCCTGAGCAGGTCGGTAATGTTGTCTACAAACTTGTAGATTTTCACTTCCAAAGGTAAATCATCGTTTAAAATGCTAGCGATGGGCAGAAATGCCTGGGAAAAACTTTCCCGGAAAACTGACTGAAACAGGTTCTCCTTACTGCGGAAATAGTAATTCACCAGAGCAACGTTTGTATCGGCACACTCGGCTATATCGCGGGTAGTAGTATTGCCAAATCCTTTCTCTACAAACAACTTGCGTGCGGCATCTTTTATTTTTTCCTCTGTGCTGAGGGTGTTCTTTACCATTAACCGGCTATTTTTCTGCAAAGGTAGCAAGGCTGCAAAGTATTTTCCAAGTGCTTTAAACTTTGTTTTTAATCATT
>JBEBHD010000318.1:0-4794 GCA_040080915.1 Saprospiraceae bacterium | reverse complement strand
ATGTCCAATGTCCAATGTCCAATGTCCAATGTCCAATGTCCAATGTCCAATGTCCAATGTCCAATGTCCAATGTCCAATGTCCAATGTCCAATGTCCAAGTGACTTGTGAGACAGCCTCTCTGTCTGTCCTATCCAATCCCCAGCCACTCGTAAAACTCGGCCTTTCGCTCCTGCGCGATTTCCAACTTGGCGCCGTCCTGCATTTCCACGGCTAATTTGCCCTCACGCAGAATGGCCTTTATGAAATCGCGGTTGACGCAGTGCGACCGGTGGATGCGGTAAAACTGGCTTGTCGGCAGCTTGCCCTCGATGGCCTTGAGCGTGTCAGTGGCCAGCGTGTACCGTTTTTCGCCAAGGACGTACACCTCGGTCAGGTTGTTTGCGGCCTTGCAGTACAGGATTTGGGCGACGGGTATGATGAGGTCCTTGCCCACGCCGGGTATGTGCAGATACTTGGGCGGCGGGATGTTTTTTCGGATACGGGCGGCGGCCCGCTCCACGGCAAGGGCCAGTTCGTCCTCGGTGAAGGGCTTGGACAGGTAATCGGCGGCCTCGGCCCGGAGCGCCTCGAGGTGGTGCTGGCGGGAGGTGGTGGTGAAGATCACTTCGAAATGCAGGTGTGCCAGGCGTTGGAGCAGGTCGAAGCCCGAAAGGGTGTCCAAGCCGATGTCCATGAACACGAGCTGCGGTTTTTTCCGCTGGATGCCCATCAGCGCCTCCTGGCTGGTGCTGAATGCGCCCAGCACGTCCACCTCGGGGCAGGCGTTTTGCAGTTTGAGTCGCAGGTTTTCGACGGCGGGAAGTTCGTCGTCCACGATGACTGCTGTTATTTTTTCCATGACGTTCAGGCGGTTAGCACGGGTAATAGAATGGTCACGCGGGTGCCGGCGGGCAGGCCGCTGTCGGTTTTCAGGTCTTCGAGGTCATAGGCCGCTCCGCGCATTTGGCGGATAGCCTCGATGCGCTGGCGGGCAATGTCCATGCCCCAGGAGCGGTGCTCGCGGTTGCTCTGGCTCTGGAGCTGTTTGGACTGTTCGCGCCCGATGCCGTCGTCCTCCACGGTCAGGCGGATGCGGTTGCCGGGCATCGGTTCGATGGCAACGCGCACGGTGCCCGGTTCGCCTTTGGGCTGTATGCCGTGCCAGATGGCGTTTTCCACAAACGGCTGCACGAGCATGAGCGGAATCCGGGTGGCGTTGGCGGCAATGGCCGGATCGGTGTGCAGGGCGTAGTTCAGTTTGTCGCCGAGGCGCAATTTTTCGAGGTCGAGGTAGTAGCCGAGCGTTTCCATTTCCTTGGCAATGCTCACGGTGGTGTCGTCGGACTGGTCAAGCAGGTTGCGGCAAAGCCGGGTGAATTTCACGATGTAGCCCGATGCTTCGCGTAAGCGCTGTTGGCCGATGAGGGAATCAATGGCGTTCATGCAATTGGCGATGAAGTGCGGGTTGAGGCGTGCCTGCAACATTTTCAGTTGGGCCTGCAGTTCGCGGTTGAGCGAACGCACGCGCAGCTGAAAAAACGCGAAGGCGAAAACGGCGGCCAGTGCCACGAGTAGCATCGCCGCCGTTATCCATTGGTTTCTCCGCCGGAGCTGGCCCTGTTCTTCGGCGAAGCTGGCCATTTGGTTTCGGGCCTCCAACAGCTGCTCACGGTTGTTTTGCGCGAGCACTTTTCTGGCCTCCGATACCCGCAACACCCACCCGGAACAATCACCGGTGCTGGCGCATATTGCCGCGATATTGTTCACCAACGTGTCCAACTGCGCCTCGTTTTCCGTTTCTACAACCACACCGAGTGCTTTTTCGTAGTAAAAAAACACCGAGTCGCGGTATGGGGTCAGTGGTTGTCCGAGAACCGAAAGGGCGGAGGCTTTTTGGTGGTAGGCGATGCCCAACTGGGTTAACACCTCGAAACCGGGCTGCATGGCTTCCGCCTGTTTCAAATACCGAACGGCCGACAGAAAATAGTCTTCGCGGCCGGGATTTTGCCGGTACAGGTCGGTGTAGTAGGCACCCGCCCGCACCAGCACGGAAACACTGCCGCTGACCGATCCGCAGCGCTCGAAATGATCGTTCGCCCGGTGGAAATACCCCGCAACAATGGCTTCCGGTTCGCTGGCAGCCTGACAGACGAGTGCCAGGTTTTTGTACGCCCGGGCTATGCCGCCTTCGTCGTGTAGTGCCCGGAATTTTTCAACCGCAGTTTCTAATTCGCTGCGCATTTTAGCCGGGTCATCGTAGGCCAAGGCGGCCCGAAGGGCGTGTATTTGGGCGGAAGCCCAGCAAGCGGCGCGGCGTGTGCTGTCCAATTGGCCCAGCATTTTTTCTGTTGCTGAGAGACTTGTCGTCACCTCGGCTAAATTGCCCTGGCCAAATGCAATAGCGGCCAAAATTGCCAGTGCGTTGGCTGAACCTTCCGGGTTGGACAACTGGCGGTACAGGTCTGCGCTGATCTCGGCATCGGTTTTGGCCATGTCAAGGTGCGAAGCATCCAGTTCGAAGTACCGCAACCGAGCCTGCAAAAACTTGCTTTTGGCCAACCAGTTTTTGTTCTCCGCCTGTCGGGCGAATTGGTCGGCTATCTGGTACAGGCGCAGGGCAGCGTCCGGTTTGTCATACTGCCAGGCACTCGCACAACAGAACAAATGCTCGATCCGAAGGGCAGGGGTGGCCAATCGCTCGTTTTCCAGAAAAACACTGTCGGGGGTGCCCGGAATATTATCGCAAGTGCTTTGGCCCACAGCCAAGCCGCCAGCCCAGAAGACAAGGCCGACAAGAATGCCTGTGTGCAGGGGCATCCATTTTGGTTGTAGGAGCGGTTTCATGGGTTGGTCAGTTGAGTTGTTGTTCCAATTGTTCAGTGTAGGTCAGCAATCCGTCCACTAATTCGCCGGGTGAGGGGCCGTCGGCATCGGCGGGCAGGTTCGACAGCGATTCGCGGTCAATGCCGTTCCGATAAGCCTCTGCGTTCATAATCTCGTCGCCTTTGGGTGTCACGCCGTAAGGCATTTTCTTCGGGGGAGCAAGGGTGGTCTTGGCCTCCAATTCTTCGGCGTACGCGATCAGTTGCGCTATCAAGTTTTTGGTGTAGTTGTCTTTGATGGTGCCCCACTTTGCATTGATTTGTTTTTTATATTCGCGAACCTTCATGCTGTGGACATTTTTTTGGATAAACAAATTTTAGTACGCCACAAAGAACTGAAAGAAGAATGACGCGGCGTACAAAAAAATGTGAAACATTTGTAATCCGTAGTAAGAGCCGGGAATCGGGGAGGGAACCTGCGCGGTGTTTGGAGCGCAGGTTGCGGTACCCTTCAGAGGTTTTTCACCGAAACCTGCCCAACGTTTATCTATTCTCTGCGTTAATGCGATCCGAGCGGCGCAACTTCGCGCCGTTTTTCCAAAAGCCTGTTCCCACATTTTTTTCAAACAACGAATTTATGAAAAGACTGATCGCATTTGTCTTGTTCCTTTCCCTCGCCCTGAATACCGTGTTCGGGCAAAACATCAAGTTCGTGGAGTACACCATGCCCAATGGCCTGCGGGTGATCCTGCACGAAGACCACACAACGCCCATCGTGGCCGTGTCGGTCATGTACCACGTCGGTTCCAAAAACGAGAAGCCAGACCGCACTGGTTTCGCGCACTTTTTCGAACACCTGCTTTTTGAAGGTTCCGAAAACATCGCCCGCGGCGAATTCGACGACTACATCAGCCGCGCCGGCGGCACCAACAATGCCAACACCTGGTACGACCGCACCTACTACCATGAGGTGCTGCCCAGCAACCAGCTCGCCCTCGGCCTGTGGCTCGAAAGCGAGCGCATGCTGCACGCCAAGGTCGAAAACGTCGGCATCGAAACCCAGCGCCAAGTCGTGAAAGAGGAGCGCCGCCTGCGCGTGGACAACCAGCCTTACGGCAAACTGCTGGAAGAAACCATGATGCGCCTGTTCACCAAGCACCCGTACCACCACTCGGTCATCGGCTCCATGGAGCACCTCGATGCCGCCGTGGAGGCCGACTACAAACAATTTTACAAAGATTTTTACCGTCCCGACAACGCCATCCTCTCCATTGCTGGCGACATTGACATCGAGCAGACCAAAAAACTGGCTGAGGTGTATTTCAAAGACATCCCGCGCGGCCAGGGCGAAATATTCCGCCCGAAAATCGTGGAGCCGGATTTGAAGTCTGAAGTACGCGATACGGTGTACGACAACGTGCAATTGCCCGCCGTGGTCATGGCCTACAAAGTGCCTGCTCAGGGTACGCCCGACTACTATGCCGTGCAGATGCTGTCCATGCTGCTCAGTCAGGGCGAAAGCAGCCGCATGCAAAAACAGATCGTGGACGAGCAACAAAAAGCCGTGGCCGCCGGCAACTTTGCCTTTGGCCTCGAAGATGCGGGCCCGAGCATCATGTTTTCCGTGGCCAATATGGGCATCAACCCATCTGACTTGGAAAAGGCGATGGACGACATCATCGCCACCGTACAAAAGGAGCTGATCTCCGAAACGGAATACCAGAAAATCCAAAACCAGGTCGAAAATGACTTTGTGAGCGCCAATAACACCGTGGCAGGCATAGCCGAAAGCTTAGCCAACTACAAAATGTACTTTGGCGATGCCAACCTCATCAACACGGAACTTCAGCGCTACCGCAAAGTGACCCGCGAAGACCTCAAAGCTGCGGCCAACAAGTATTTCAAGAAAAACAGCCGCGTCGTGTTGTACTGGCTGCCGAAAGGCCAACAGCCTTGACGGCTGTTGGCCTTTGGCTATTGGCTGTTGGCTT
>JBEBHD010000081.1:0-17817 GCA_040080915.1 Saprospiraceae bacterium | reverse complement strand
GGAGGAGGGTACCGCACTGGCTCATTTCGTACGCAAAGGAACCGCCTCGCCCGTGGACGAGGAGCGGGCGGCCCGGCAGTTTTTGTACCTGCAGGACGAAGCGGAAAAACACGGCTATGAGCACTACGAAATTTCCAATTTCGCGCTGCCGGGCCGGTATTCCCGCCATAACAGCAGCTATTGGAGCGGCGAACCATACCTCGGCATAGGGCCGTCGGCACATTCGTTCGACGGACAATGCCGGCAGTGGAACGTGGCCAACAATGCCCGGTACGTACATGCCATTAGGGCTGGAAGCGTCCCGTACGAGCGCGAAATGCTGACACTTGCCCAACGCTACAACGAGTACGTCATGACCGGGCTGCGCACTCAATGGGGCTGTGACAAGGCGAGGATTGCAGCATTCGGGGAGCCATTCGCCAGTTTTTTCCAAAGAGAAATCCAGCAGTACCTGCTAAACGGCACCCTGGAGGTGGACGAATCCCGCGTCCGGCTCACCCGTTCGGGCAAACTACTGGCCGACGGCATCGCGGCGGATTTGTTCTGGATCGAGTGAGCCGCTGCATACATCACGGGACATTTTTTTGTGGAAAAATTGCTGAAGTGTTGCCTTTTTCTACTTTTGCCCCACCGTTTTACATTACACCGTTTCTAATTTTTCAACAAAACGAAATTCGTATGATTCAAGAACTCAAAGCATTCCTGCTCCGGGGCGACGTGCTTGCCCTTGCCGTGGCCGTCATTATTGCCACCGCTTTCAGCAAAATCATTGATTCGTTGGTGAACGACATCCTGTCGCCCATCCTCGGCATGATCACCGGCAACCCGGATTTTTCCGCCATCATGATCGGCAATATCAAGGTGGGTAACTTCATCAATGCCGTGGTGAATTTCCTCATCGTGGGCACGGCGCTGTTCATGATCGTGAAAGCCGCAGGCAAAAACGCCGAGGATGTGAAGTAGTGGAGGTTTAGAGCGTGTTTAAATTTCAGTCGCCGCTTGCAGCCCGGCGACTGAAATTAAAACACGCTCTAAAATCCAATTCGGCAATTTTGCGGCCACAATACAACAATGGAAAACTGGGAACTCGATTTTGAATGGCTGCACGTGCAGCACCAGGTACAGGCCGCCATGCAGCGCGAAACCCTGCCCGATCTGAACATGGTACTTTTCCTCATCGGCATTCAGGAACTGGGCCGCTGGAAAAAAGGCTTCTCCAAAGAAGAAAAACAAGACCTCATGCACATAGCCGTGTGCCGCCTACTGGCCTACGACGAGTACTACGAGTTTGTAGGCCGCGATGCCGACGGCTGGCCGCACTGGCGGCAAACACGCGAATTGCCCCAACAGCCCGTGCATGAACAGGAGCGGCTGCTGAAAATCAAGGCAATCCAGTATTTCAAGGATTTGGAACGCGAGCAGTAAACGCTGCCGGTGCAAGCCAATCCCCGCGCTCCGCCAGGTCTTTCAATGACATGCCAGCATGAGTAAAATCGCACTTCTTTTCCTTGTCCTCGCGCTCTCGGTGCAAACCCTCTCCGCGCAATGCCTTTCCGGCCCGTACAGCATCGGCACCATCGGTGCCGACTACCCCGACATCCAGTCCGCCCTTGACGATCTGGCCGCCAAAGGCTGGTCCGATACAGTGTTTTTCAACCTTCAGCCCGGCGTGTATGAAGAGCAACTGACCACTTCCGTCGGGCCTTGGAGCAGCAGTTGCTTTGTGTTGGCACCAGCAATTTTCCGCAAAGATCCCGCGCAGGCGGGCGACGTGACCGTCAATTGGCCAGCAGGCAGCGGGAGTGGCGGCAATTTTGTCCTGCGCCTCTTCAGTAGCGGCTTGCTGGAATTTGAAAACATTCGGTTCACCCGCACAGGCGGCGACCCGCAATCGGGCCACCGCCGCCTCATCGAGAGCGAGGGCAGCAACGCTTTGTTCCGACACTGTGTTTTCGAAGGGCAGACACTGGACGAATCCACCGCGCAGGCGCAAGAAGCAACAGCCAGCCTCGTGTCGTTTTCCGGCCATTGTACCTTCGACAGCTGCCGGTTCGAGGGCGGAAGTTGGGGCCTTTGGTCGGGCACGGGCTGCCAGCAGTTGACGCTGCGGCGGTGCCGTTTCGATGCGCAGGGCTTGGGCGGCGTTGGACTGAAAAACGCCTACGGCACCATAGATATCCGCCGCAACCGATTCGATATTGGTGCCGGCATAATGGCCACAGCGATCCGGCTCGACTCCTGCTACACCGACACCCGCATCGCGCAAAACCATATCGAAAGCACGGGGGATGCCATCCGCGCTGCATTCCAGCAACCGTACTCGACCAATTTCGGCAATACGTTCGCCATTGCGCACAACTTCCTGATCGCTCCCGCAGGTCGGGCACTACACCTTGACGGCGACGTGTATGCCACGGTGGCGTTCAATTCCGTTCGGGCGGCAGACGGCTTTAGCCTCGGCGCGTCCTACTACTTTTACGCCATCAATGGCAAAACGGGCACCGTGGCTGGCAATATTTTCGAGGTGTCGCCCGGCCCCGCGCTGGAACTGGCCACTCAGGAAGACGTGGACAACATCGTTTTTGAGGACAATTGCTATGTGCCCAGCCCGATCCAGAGCCACCTCGTGCAACAGGTTCAAAGTGGCCAAACGTGGCTGTTCAACGAGTGGCGCAGCGCCGACCGCGAACGCTATTCCCTGCACCAAGCCGTCGCCTTTGTTGCCCCTGATGATCTACACCTCGCCGCGCCCGACGACGACCTGAACGGGAGAGCCGTGCATTTCGCTCTGTACGTCACTGAATTGAACGACATTGACAACGAACCCATGCCAGCTTCGTGGCCCGACATCGGTGCCGACCAGTTTGATGCCCCGGTAGCCAACGCGGATTTGAAAAATGCCGGCGGCAGCCAGCGCAGGCAGCCGTGCGGTGAGGTGTTCCCGCTGCGGTTCGCCCTCCACAATACCGGGGAAAAGGCCATCGAAAATGCCCGCATCGCATGGTCGCTAAACGGCCAGCCCAGCCCGGATTTCGAGTGGCAAGGCAGCCTTGATCCCGGCGTTACCGACACGATCACGGTGACCGAACTGCCTTTTGTCGCCGACAGCCAATACCTCGTAGAAGCCCGGATTGGCTTGATAAATGGCAAGCCCGACATCTACGACGGCTACAATTCGGCGGCGTTCACCCTGTACAGCGACCTTTCGGGCAACGAAGTCACGGTAGGCCTCGACGGGCAGTTCCCCTCCGTGAAAGCGCTGGACGACCGCCTGAAGATCAGCCAGTTTTGTGGCCCCACGCGCATTATGCTGCTGCCTGGCGAGCACGTCGGCTCCTTGGAGATAACCGAAAAACACGCTTTCAACCCCTCCAAAACCCTCGAAATAACCACTGCCAGCGGCGACCCGGACGATGTGTCGTGGACGACCGCACAGGACAACTGGCAATCCCTGCGCCCCACCCTCCGTCTTTACGGTGTAAAACACGCCTGGGTTCACGACCTGCGTCTCTCGGGTTACCACGAGCACGGGCTGCTGCGGGCCGACCACTGCTCCAACCTGCTTTTGGAAAACTGCCGGATCGAAGACCCGCTGGATGATGATGCAATACCCCTTGTTTTCGAGACAGATACAGCGGTCTTGTTGCGCAATTGCCTGCTCACCTCTCACAAGTTCAATGTATGGTTCGTTCGCAACTGCCAGGACATACGGGCAGAAGATTGCCGTTTTCTGCGCAACAGCCCCGGGCCATTAGCCGTGGATTTTTACTTATCGCCCGATTGCAGCATTGAAAACTCTTACATCCTCGGCGGCATCAACCTGTGGAGTTGCATGCGTTTTGTGTTTCGGCAAACCGAAAGCCATTGCCTGAATATTCCGCCTGCTACAAGTGCTCAATTTGCCTTTTACGCCTTGTCCTGTGATTCCCTGCAGGTGACGAACAGCATTTTTTCCAATACCAACCTGCCGGATTACAATACAGTTAACCTCGCGGAGTGCCGCGCCGCCTGGTTTGCGCACAACACCGTGCGCATCAGGGAAGCGCCCCAGGCGGCGCTGTCGGTTCAACTTACCAGTGCCGCCAGTCCCGACGATTACATGCATATTCACAACAACATCCTCGTGTCCGAACACCCCGCCGGGCCAGCGATGTATGTGCAAAGCGACCCAAAGCACACTGTTTCCGACCACAACGTGTTTTTCTCTGCCGGTCAAAATTTGATCGCAACTATTTGGGGCGGCAGCGGAATGGGGCTTGCCGACTGGCAAAACCTCAGCGGACAAGACCTGAACAGCCGCGTTTTTCAGCCGCCATTTTTTACTGAAAATGACCTGCGAATAGCGGGCGACCCGGCGGAAATAGCCGGGAAAGCCGCTTTTTTGCCCGGCATTTCGGATACGGACTTAGACGGCGACCCGCGTGCGCCCGGCGGCACTGACCCTGGTGCCGATCAGTTTGCAGGTCTACGTACCGACTTAGCCATCGCGGCCTGCAACTTGCCTGTCGCCGACTGCCACGCCCTGCCCGAGGTGAAGATCAAACTCAAAAACGACGGTCCCGATACACTGCGCCGCGCGCGCATCCACTGGAGCATCAACGGCGACAGCACCTTGGTGCCACTCGTGTGGCGCGGCCACCTCGCACCGGGCGAAACGAGCGATTGGCTCCCGGTAGGCGAGTTTTTTGCCTGGAAATTCGACGGCAACATGTTCGACATCCGCGCCGAATCCAACCATGACTTCGACACGCTCGACAACCGGCTGCAGAACCCCGGCTTTGCGCACCGCATGGGCGGCGATTACACGGTGGGCGGCGCGCGACCCGATTTTCACAACATCCATCGGGCGGCGGAAATGCTCGCTGCGGCGGGCGTTTGCGCCGATACGCGGTTTTTGCTGCGGCCCGGCAACCACTCCGGGCCAAAATTTTACGAGGCACCTGGGCTTGTGCCAGGCCAGACGATCCGTTTCGAGCCGGACGGGCCGGGCATGCAGCGGGGCGAAATCTATGCAATGGAACTGCGCGGCCTTTCACAGGTGGAATTTCGCCGCATGCATTTCGACCATGTCTCCCAACATGCCCTGACGCGGCATTTGACTTTCGAGGGCTGCGCGTTCACCGGGTATTGGGGCGATTACAGCGCTGGCGATGGCCCAATGGCATTTCGCAACTGCCGTTTTCAGGGCAACACGGTGCTCTTGCGCGGCGACGAGTTCACCGCCCGCGATCATGACCTGCTAATTGAGAACTGTCAGTTCGGCACCGATGCCGAGGAGCCTTTTTCAGAAACAGGCGACCTTACCATATTGAGCACGGATAATGTCACGGTGCGCCAATGCCGCTTCGGGCGCACCGCACGGGCGGGTATGAGCGATGTCGGCGGGTCGGTACGCGTGGAGCAAAACCGGTTTGCTTCCATGCCTGCGCTGACCATGTACCGCGCCGTGGCCGATCCGCTTGCGCCAGCGCTTGTGGCCAATAATTTTTTCCGCTACCAAGGCTATGCACAGCCGAACCCTTCCTTCAACCAAGCCTATTTGGTGGAAATGTTCGACTGCCGGAACCTGAACGTCCAACACAACTCCTTCTTTTTCGAGCCGACCAATCCCGCATCCGATTACCCGGCGGCATTTTCCCCCTACGCTTCTGCTCAACTGCGTTTTGAGAACAACTTGGTGAAAACCCGGGGCGAGGCGTTCGTTTTTAACTGGGTGGATTTTGCCGGAAACTACTCGAACTTCAACCACTTCGATGCCGGCCCAAAGGGGCTGTACAACGGTTTCTCCAGCCTGAATGAATGGAAATCGCTGAGTCAGTTCGATTCCATGTCCACGCTGGGCTTGGTCAAATTTGAAGCCGAGGGCGATGCTACCGGTCGTTCGGGCGACTTGCACCTGAGCAGCGAAACGCCGAACATTCCCCTGAGCAGCAATATGTTGGCGGCCATCCCGACCGACTTCGACGGGCAGCTGCGCCAAGCGCTGGCCACGACTATCGGTGCCGACGAACCGTCGGCACTGCCTTTGGCCGGTGCCGTATGGCCGGGCGACTGCGACCGCGACCAGCGCGTGACGACGCTCGACTGGCTCCATCTCGGTGTGGCGATGGGGCAAAACCCTTCCGGCCAGCCCCGGCCCGACCCCTCAATCACCTGGTCGCCGAAATACGCCGCCGACTGGCCGGATTCTGTGCTGGCCGCCAATGCCAAACACGCCGACACCAACGGCGACGGCCTCGTGAGCACCGCCGACACGTTGGCTATTGTGCAGAATTTCAGTCAGGAACACTTCCTGCTCCCGCCGCTGGAGCATGCCCGCGCAGCGGCCGTGCTGAGCCTACAGATGCCCGCCGGGCCGGTTGCTGTGGGCCAGGAACTTAGCGTACCCGTGTTGCTCAGCGGCCCGGTCGAAGACTGGTACGGCCTGGCCTTCGACCTCGGATTTTCGGCGGGTGCTGTTCAAAACGGCTCGTTTTGGGTGGATTTCGCCGGTACTTGGTTGGCACCGGCGATGGGTTTTTACCGGCCTTTTGGCATCTCCGGGCACTATCCGGTGGCCATTGTGCGCACCGACGGGGCCAATACGACGGGCGCGGGCCAAGTGGCCGTCCTGCATTTCCAGGTAGGCGCACAGTCCGATTCGCTGAAAATCAACCTCTCCGGTGTGCGGGGAATCCTGAGCGACGGTGGCCCCAAGCCGCTCTCCGTTGCCGCTTCCCCGGCGATAGGTATCGTCCTTGGTGCCGGGGAGGCGGAAGCCGGGTTACAAATTCGCGCCTGGCCTAATCCGGCGAAGGAGAGGCTCTTCGTTTCCCTGCCAGTGGAAATGGGTGCTGCCGAAACCCGGCTGTTGGATGGGCTGGGACGGTGTGTATTGTCTCGTTTCGTGGAAGGCCCTGTTGCCGAATTGGTGCTCGGCGGTATTCCGGCGGGGGCGTATCGGCTTTTGGTGCTGGGTGAAGCGGGGGTAGTAAGTACGGTGGTGGTGGTGGATTGATGGGGGTAAGCGAAAAATGCGCTTGGGGAGGGCCGATATTTTATTTCAAATCGCAGATTTGAGGTTCAAATGCAACAAACGAGGGTAAAAATCTTCGAGGGTTTATGGGGTTAAAAACGGGTAAACCAGCCCCCTTGCGGGGCGACAAAACCAGAAGCCTTCCAGCCCAGAAACCTCCAACCTCATCGAGAAGAATACACTTTCTCCCCCTTTCGCAACCACACGCCCCATGTCCGGTCGTACGCATGAACTTGCCGCGTCCGCTTTTTTTGGGCAACCACGGGGTACCCTTGGTTGACCCACTCGAAAATGCCGCCGTACAGGTTGGAAACGTTTTTGAAACCGTTGGCCAGTAGTTTCTCCGCGATCTTTTCGCTGCGGTAGCCTACGGAACAGTACACCACGATTGGGTCGTGGGGATGGAGGGCTGCGAGTTGGGTTGGGTCGAACTGGTCGTAGCCGACGTACACAGCCCCGTCAATGTGACTGACGGCGTACTCCCGCAGTTCGCGGGCATCCAAAAATATGAGTTGGGAGCGGTTTTTTGCGGCTTGCCGAACATCCATTTCCGGGACGCTGTGCCGCAGCAGGGTCTCCAGCATCAACCCATAGGTACGGCTTTCTACCTGGCCGTAGCCGGCCGTTGCCCAAGCGAACAACAGGCCGACTACCAATATTCCTTTTCTTTTCATGAAACACATCGGTTTCCGTGCGCAACGCGCAGATCGGAATGATTGCACAGGTAATTTACCGGAGGTGGATTGAAAACGCGCCATCGCAGCGCAAAGGGGCAATACAAAAAGGAAGGGGGGGCCTCGAATAAATGGACCTTGGCGGGGGCCCTTGTAGATGAAAAAAATCCTACTGCCAGAAGGGGGAGCAGTAGGAAAATCAAAACATACTATGAGAAAACTGGGACGAAGATAAACTCACCCCCGCCAGAAGTAAAACGTATTTTTAGGAAACGGCGGCGTTTTTTGAGGAAGCGGCCAGATCGGGCCAATTTACGTTCCCAAGAACAGCGCGGCGATGGACTTGTGCTCCACCGTATTGCGAATGGCGCGGGAAAACAATTTTGCCGTGGACAGGACTTTTATCTTTTCGGACGAGCGCCGCAGGGGGATCGTATCGCACACGAGCAGTTCGGTCAGTTTGGAATTTTCGATGTTTTCGTAGGCCTTTCCAGACAGAACGGGGTGCGTGCAGATGGCACGCACGGATCGGGCACCTTTTTCCAAAAGGGCATCGGCGGCCTTGCAGAGGGTACCGGCGGTGTCCACGAGGTCGTCCACGAGGATAACATCGCCGCCAGCCACGTCGCCAATGACGGTCATGGCCGCCACCTCGTTGGCCTTGGTTCGGTACTTGTCGCAGATGACTAATTCGCGTTTGAAGTGCTTGGCGTAAATCCGTGCCCGCTTCACACCGCCCACGTCGGGGCTGGCAAAGATGACGTTGTTCATGTCCTGGTTTAGTTCGAGGTAGGGCATGTAAATCGCCTCAGAGCGCAGGTGGTCCACGGGTATGTCGAAAAAGCCCTGCACCTGATCGGCGTGGAGGTCCATGGTCATCACGCGGTTGGCACCGGCGGTGGTGAGCAGGTTGGCCATGAGTTTGGCGCTGATCGGCACGCGGGGCTTGTCCTTGCGGTCTTGGCGGGCGTAGCCAAAGTACGGGATAACAGCGGTGATGTACCCGGCAGAGGCGCGTTTGGCGGCATCAATGAAGAGGAGCAGTTCCACCAGGTTGTCGTGCGGCTGGCAGGTGCTTTGGATGAAAAACGCGAAGGCACCGCGCACGCTCTCGTTGATGACGGGCTGCATCTCGCCGTCGCTGAAGTGGGCGAGGGTTTTGTCGCCGAGGGGCGCGTCGTAGTGGAAGGAAATGTCGGCGGCCAGTTTTTCGGAGGCCGTGCAGGAAAAGAGTTTGACTTCGGGCATGGTGTTGCCGGAATAAGGTGGGTTGGGCGGTTCGATGTTGCTGCGTTGCACGCGTTGATAATGTTTGGGCAAAAGTACGGACGTTTACGGTGTACTTTTGCCCCTCAACTATTTTCCTGTAAGTTTGTGAAAAAAATTCAGTCCATGTCCGCTACATCCGCAACCAAACCGGCTTTTCAAACAACGGCAATCGGGCAATCCGGCCCTGCGTCGTCTGCTCCCAAGCAGCCGCCGCGCCGAATCAAGTGGTCGGAGTTTGAAAAACGCTACCTTGCCCGAGAGGACGGCTACACATACGAATGGGTAGACGGCTTGGTGGAAAAAACGTATAACACGATGAACCCAACGCAATTGTACATCCAACGCAACCTCATCGCATTGTTCCGTGCGATGCTCCAATCTGGTAAAATGAGCGGAGAATTGCTGGCCGAGCCTGACCTCTTTCTTTCACGGGAAATACACCGCCGACCCGATATGGCCTGGCTAACCAACACCCAGATTAACCGACTCGCCACCGAAGGCGCCATCGAAATACCCGCCTTCATCATCGAGGTGATTTCCACGAACGATGCAGCGCAAAAAATCGTGGGTAAAATGCGGCAGTACCGCGAGGCCGGCGTGCAAGTGGTGTGGTTGATTTATCCGGTCCAACAAGAAGTCCATGTGTATGCCGGTGCGCATCTGGATCGCATGACGGTTTGTACTGGAGAACAGATATGCTCAGCAGTGCCTGTGCTGCCGGATTTTGCGGTGGCGGTGCGGGAGGTTTTCAAAAAAGAGGTGGGGGAGGACGAAAAAACGTAGGCAGGGGCAGCGCCCCTGCCTACGTTTTTACAAATCTGCATATCCCACCCTCAATACCCAAACCGCAGCACCCACTCCTCAAACAACGGCACCCGAATCCGGAACCTTCCTTCCTCATCCGGCACGATGTAGCGGTATTCGAGCAGCCTGCGCACTTCCATTTGCTCGCTGTCCACCGGCTGCCGCTTGGCAATGGCCAACACGGCCTCGCGCATGGCGGGCTGCTCGCAAAACTCTTCCCAGAACGCGGAAAACGGCTGCTCGTCGCGCAGCACAGTTTTTTCGCGCAGGATTTTCTCCAGGTCGCCGAATCCCACCGGGTTTTTTGTGGCCGCGTTGGCATAGTCCAGGAGGTCGGAGCAGATGCTGTGCAGCAGGTGCGGGTGCCCTTGCGTCAGTTCGTAGATGAGCTCGGCCACGCCCGGTTGGTAGTGCAGCCGGAAGCCCGGCTCGGGCCGCTCGATGAGCTGCATGGCGGCGGCCTGCGAGAGGTAGTCCACCCGCACGATGTGAAGGTGTACGAAATACTTCGACCATTTCGGCTCGGGCAGGTCGCTGAACGAGGCGGCCCCCACGAACAAAAACACCACCCGCTTTTCGCTTTGTGAAAACGCCCGCATACGCGACAGGAACGCCGCCACCCGCGCACCCGCTTGCCGCCCACGTACAGTTCGCGGGTGGTGATCTCGTTGTCCGACGTGAGCAGCAGGGGGTCGAAATGCTCCAGACAGAGCCAGAGCCGCCGATTTTTATGTTTTTTGCAAAGATGCTGTATTCTGCTTTCCAAAGGTAGTCACAAACCCAAAAGTTTGTGACTTTTGCCCCCCGAACGGAACAAGTTTTCCCAACTATGCAAAAACTCCCGCTGATCGCTCCCCTGCTCGCGCTGTGTACACTGGCGCTTGCCCAGCCGACCGACATCCCCAACGCCCAGCCGGGCAAATGCTACGCCAAGTGCCTCGTGCCCGACAAGTTCGAGACCGTAAACGAGCAGATCATGCTCCGGGCCGAGACTACCGAAAACACGGCTACGCAGCCCGTTTTTGAAACCGTGACCGGGCAATACGTATCGCGCGAGGCATACACCCGATTAGTGGTCGAACCGGCTGTTTTCGATATTGCGGAGGAGAAAATCCTCGTGTCGCCACCGGGCCGCAAGACCAACCCCGCAGCCTATCAGTCGGTGCAGGAGGACATTTTGATCAAGCCCGCCGTGCGGTCGTTCATGGTGACGGAGGCCGAGTTCGAGACCGTGCAGGCACCTGTGGAAATAGAACCGGCTCACATGCTGCTGGAGGTGCTCCCGCAGCGGTACGAGCCGGTGATGGAAAACATCGAAGTACGCCCGGCCGGCACGAAGTGGGTTCGGAAAAAATCCGACCGCAACTGCCTTGGTGCCGATCCCGACGATTGCTTCGTGTGGTGCCTCGTGGAGGTGCCTGCGCAATACCAGTCCGTTTTCAAGCAAGAACCCATCGGCTGCGAAGGCGAAGACCCCGCCGACTGCGTGCGTTACACGCCTGTGGAGGCCAAAACCACACCCAAGCCCGTACAAAAAGTGAAAAAAGCCGCCGCCAGTACCGAGCGCATGGAACCCGCCGAGTACCAGTCCGTGACCAAGTGGGTGCTCAAGCCCGGCGTGCCGGAACCCGCTTCTGACGGCCCCGGCGAGTTGGTGACCGTGAAAAAAAAGGTGCTGAAAAAACCGGCGAGCGTGCGCGAAGAGGCCGTTCCCGCCGAAACGAAACCCATTGTCCGAAAGGTGCTGGTATCCCCATCTGTGCTGAAACCCGAGGTGCTGCCTGCCCAGTATGCCACCATCACAAAGCGCGTGCTCGTGCGCAAGGGCGGCTTCCCGGAATGGCGCGAGATCGTGTGCGGCGAAAAAATGACCGGCTACACCGTGCGCCAGGTGCAGGAGGCCCTGCGGGCGCTGGGCTACTACTCGGGTACCGTGGACGGGAACATGAGCAAGGCCACCAAAAACGCCATCGCCCAGTTCCAGCGCGAGCGCGACCTGGCCGCCGACGGCAACGTGGACTACGAGACCCTGCGGGCGCTGAACATTAAGCCGTGATTTTGTTTTTGTTAAATCGGCGCGACAATGTGGCGACATGGCAAGAGTTTTTCCCAAATTTGCACGGTTTTTGAGCAACCGACCCAACCTTGCAAACACCAATCAAAACACCACACTACATGGACAATACCGGCCTAAAGCAATACATGGTAGTCTTCACACTACCGCCCCAGCCCTTCAACGACCTGTTTTTGAGCCTGATACCCGATCAGCGGCAGGTCGTGAACAAACTCCTGCAAGAGGGAAAAATCCTGAACTACGCGCTCTCCCTGGAAAACTCCAAGCTCTGGGCTGTCTTTTCCGTGGAATCCGAAACAGAACTGCTGGAGCTGATAACCTCTTTGCCGTTGACGGACTTTATGCTCGTCCACATCAACGAACTGACGTTTTTTCAGGCGGCTACTGCCTTTACTTCTTCGTTTTCGGTGAATTGACGTGGGCTGCCTCTGTGACATCGCCGGGGTGAGCCAAAAAAATCTTCCGTTATGCTCTACCTGCTGCGCACCCTTCCGCTCGTGGCCGCCTACTTGTCGGCCAGTTTCCTCTTCGCTCAAAACCCGACTGCCGCCGCCCCAGACTCGCTGCCCGACGGAGTGTTCAACTGGCTTCAAGAGCACGAGCAGTTGGACATCGTTCTCGTCACCAGCCTTCGGAAACTGAAAGAAGACCGCGGGGAAGAAAACTGGCAGCCAGCCACGTTCCGGGTCATGGATGGCGAAACGGTATCGTTCGAGCGGCAGGTACAGGTGTCATCGCGGGGCAACATGCGCAAAAAGACCTGCTATTTCCCGCCCATCAAAATCCGTTTTTTCCAGGAAAAACCCGGTAGCGACAGCCTCGCCGATATCCGCGAACTGAAATTGGTAGTGAGCTGCCGCAATACGTCGAGTGACGAGCAATTGGTTCTGCGCGAGCAACTCGCTTACGAGTTATACAACCTGGTCACGCCCGAAAGTTTTCGGGTGAAACGCGCCTCTATCAGGATCATGGTACCCGGCCAAAAACGCCCTGCGCAGGAAACGGAGGCGTTTTTTATCGAAAGCGAGAAGGAAATGGCATCCCGCCTCGGCGGCAAACCGCTCAAACCCCGAATCATCAACCCCAGGGTGCTTGACTCCGTTGCGTACACCCGGATGGCTGTTTTTCAGTACATGATCGGCAACACCGATTGGGGCGCGTACAGCCGCCACAACATCAAGATCGTAGGCATGCCCGGTCGCCCACCCATCGCCGTGCCCTACGATTTCGACTACGCCGGTCTCGTGGATGCTGACTACGCCGTGCCTTCCGCCGACGTGCCCAACTCCAGCGTGAAGGAACGCCACTACCTCGGCCTGTGCCACGGCGATGAACTGTACCAAGCCGTGTTCGACGAGTTTTTGGCAAAAAAAACGAGCATCCTCGCCAAAGTTGACCAAGCGCAAGGCTTGTCTTCTTCCGCTCGCGACGATATGCGCCGCTACCTGTCAGGCTTTTTTGGTGTACTGGCCAAGCCCGAACTGGCGAGGAAGGAAATTGTGGAGCATTGCAACTATAGGGTGAAGAAAAATTAGCGCCGGACGCTCTAATGCCACACTACTGGACATTTTTGGAATGAGACCTTCCAGGTTTGACAAACCTGGAAGGTCTGGGTACACGAAAACAAAAATGTCCAGTAGTGTGCTCTAATGCTCATGCCCAATGATCCACCGCTGATCCGGTATGGTCACGACAATGCGCGCGTTCTCGTCCAAAATCACGCACTGACACCCCAATCGGCTTTCCAAGCGCGGGTTGGTGGCCCGGTCAATAAAGTCCTCCTCCTTGTCCGAGATTTCTTCCAAAAAATCTTCGCCGCTTTCCACATATACGTGGCAGGTGGAGCAGGCGCACACGCCGCCGCAGTTGTGGTTGAGGTGTACATCGTACTCCTCGGTGAGCTCCAAAATGGACTGGTCCAAAAAATCCCCGCTGACGATTTTGTCGGGTATGGAGGTATCTTCAAATTTAAATGTAACAGTAGCCACGGGGCATTGAGTGATGGAGTGATTGAGTGATGGAGTGATTGGGCCGCGAAGGTAGGGTTTGTGCAGAGAACACGTAGCGGGGAAAAGGGTTTTGGAGGGCTTCTTCAAATATGGCGACAATTACGCCTCCTGCGCCAGTTTCCGGTACTCGCCGCTCTCCTTGCCCAGCATTAATGGCCTCGAAGCGTTTGGAGAGGTTTTCGAGCTGGGCTATGGTGAGCGTGGAGCGGAACTCGATCGGGTAGTTCATAGCGTGAAACGTGTTTTTGTTTTTTCAAAAATACCGCACCGGCTCGTTGCGGCTCAAGGCCGCTTTGCCGGGATTGTCGCCCAGCAGGAGCAGGTTTTGCCAGGCGGTGCGATCGAGGGGCACGATGCCGAGGCGGTCGTGCGGGGCGAGCAGGCCGCTTGCCTGTTCCTCCATTTCGCGGATGCGGTCGGGCGAGGAGCGGCCGGCGAACACCGAACGCTGGATGCGCAACAGGCCTGCCTGCTTGCACCACTTGGCCACAAGGCGGCGTGTGCGGTTGTGCCGGATGTCGTAGGCGACCCAGTAGTAGTGCATGGCGTATATGTTTTTGGAAGTCATTGGGCGTTGCCGGATCAGTATATGTCCAATGTCCAATGATCAATTTTCAATGTACAAGTTTTCAGGCGAAGGCTGGCTCCGGGGCAGTTTCCACGGGCTTTTTGCCCCAATGGAGCAGCCGTGCGCCAAAGCGCCTGGCCTCTTCTGCGATGTAGGTTTCGAGTGGGAAACGGCGGCCGTTGAGGTCCTTTTTTTTGTTTTGCAACCGCTTGCCGAGGGCCTCGATCACCAGACGCTTTCCCAGTTCGTTGAGCCACAGGCCACCCGAAGAGTTGGGCGCGGGCTGGGTGTGCAGGTTGGTGGGCAGCTTTGCAGCGAAGAGTTTGAACACGGTTTTTTCCACCCAGATGCGGAACGGCTCAATGAAGTCGAACACCATGCTGGTGCGCTGGTAGTTGTCCTGATGCAGGAACCCGATGTAGGGGTGCACACCCGCGCGGAGCAGGGCGCGTTCGACGAGGCGGTAGAGGATGCCGTAGCCGTAATTGAGGAAAGCGTTGAACATATCGGCTGCAGGGCGGCGGCTGCGGCCCTCGTAGCGGTAGTCGTCGGGCAGCAAGTAGCCGAGTGTTTCGAGGTAGATGCGCCCGGCAGTGCCTTCGAGGCCGCGGACGATGCCGGGCAGTTCGGCGGCGGTGGCAGTGGCGGTGTGCAGTCGGGAGAGGAGATCGGCGATGGCTTGTTCCGCTTGTTCGATGCGTTCGCGTTTGTCGCCCTGGCGGTAGGCCTTGAGTTTGCCGAGGTACAGCAGGCGTTCGCGCACTTTGGCCTCGATCCATTCTTTGGCGATGAGGGTCGCCTCAAGGGTGCGGGAGATGGCCAACTGATTTTTCCACACCGTGATGGTGCTGCTGGGGCGGTTGGTCCATACGCGGGCCACGGGATGGTCGAACGCGTCGAGGACAAGTATTTCGGTGTCGTTTTCAACGGCCAGCAGGAGCGCGTCGGCGGAGACAGAGGTGCCACTTTGGAGCAGAATGGTGTTTACTTGATGTGCAGCGAACTGCTCGATGACGTGTTGGTTGGAGCCGCTCAGGTCTGGGACGGTCACTTCGAAAAGGCCGTCCTTTACGCGGAGCCTGGCTCCGAAGGTTTGTAGATAGATTTCCATAACAATACTTGTTTGGCGTGAACTAATAGGTGTGCGAAGACTACGTTGCTAATCATAATGGGAGAAGATTTTGGTACGATTATTCTGTGTAGCCGGGGCCGTTTTTGGCGACCTTTTTCGGCACTGCAAAAGTGCGGTGTCTGGCATTTCGATGCTGAAAAAAGTGCATTTTTCCGGGGAAGTTTTCTGGCGGTACGGCATGCGGTTTTGGTGCAATATGAGCACCTAAACATTTCTTTTTCAGGAAACTAAATTTCCGGAAAACCCCCAAAAACACCCATTTTTGGCAGTCCGCAAAATCGAGTTTTAATATTTCCTTAACGTTTTGGGGCCAAAATTTCCGGGAAAAAATAGCCCGCAAGCCATTTGTGCTCAATACTTTTGGCCCAGTTTATCTCTAATTCAGACCGTATCCATCAAATGGGGATTGCGACTCGTCGCTCTCTTGACTTGTGCTTATCCACGCCCGGGCTAATTCAGACCGTATCCATCAAATGGGGATTGCGACAGAAGCCGGTGTGGCCGGTAGCAGCAAGGCTACCAACTAATTCAGACCGTATCCATCAAATGGGGATTGCGACTTTGCGCCAAATAAGGAAGTACCCATTGCCTCTTTTCCTAATTCAGACCGTATCCATCAAATGGGGATTGCGACACACTAAACTCTTCATTTAAGAAGTCTGCTTGTTTCTAATTCAGACCGTATCCATCAAATGGGGATTGCGACCTGTATCAACACTATCTTCTGCACCGACTCAATGACTAATTCAGACCGTATCCATCAAATGGGGATTGCGACAGTTGACAGCCCAGATGAAAAAGGCGGAGAAAATAACTAATTCAGACCGTATCCATCAAATGGGGATTGCGACACGGTCGAGAACGCCTCACGGCGCATCTCGAGCCGCCTAATTCAGACCGTATCCATCAAATGGGGATTGCGACGGCGAGCAGCACGTCGAGTTTGCTGGTGGTTACGGCTAATTCAGACCGTATCCATCAAATGGGGATTGCGACAAGTTGGATTCGGGCAATACGTACCCGATTCCACGCTAATTCAGACCGTATCCATCAAATGGGGATTGCGACTTATGGGTGGAGTGGTCGTAAACCACTTGCCCAATCCTAATTCAGACCGTATCCATCAAATGGGGATTGCGCGGCAGAACGCCGGAAGGGTTTTAAACCCTTCCGGCGTTTCGTTTTCGACAGAACTATGTTCTTCATTCTCGAGTATTTTCGTGCGCTTGTTTAGCCACCAGCATACTTGGTCAGCGGTTTGTTCGACAATAATTTGGAGCAAGATGGCGGTGGCGGAATGAATGCCATAAATAGTGGCGGGCCATTTTGCAACCAACAGTCCAAGCAGCCTTGGTGGCATCGCAAACGCTGGCACGCAGATGAGGGAGGCCACATCGCGCCCGCGCCCGGAAGCCGTGTTTTTTCGGCACATTTTTTGGCTTTTCGCCCATAGCAAAAAAAATTGCCCAAAAAGTTGGCCGCGCAAAGTTTTCTCTTCCTACATTAGCCCGGCGCAACGACCACGGCCCTTTTTTTAGCCGTCGTCATGCCCACCGCACCAAAATTTTCAGACAGCGAACCCAGCCGCCCGATGCAGAAGCTCCGAATTCTGTCCGTATCCTTCGACACCCCGATCGAACCGTGGGAGCTCCGCGCCTTCCGCGGGGCTGTCGCCTGCAAGGCCGGCTGGGAGCACGAGCTGTTCCACAACCACAACAACGACACCGGCGGCTTCCACTACCGGCTGCCGCTCATCCAGTACAAACAGGACCACGGTCGGCCGATGCTCGTGTGCCTCAACGAGGGCATCGAAGAACTGCACCACTTTTTTACCCAGCCCGACTGGACGCTCGACCTCAACGGCCGCACCGCACCCGTGCGCATCGCCCGGTTGGACGTGAAGCAGTACAACCTTACCGTGTGGGAAACCCCGCTGCGCTACCACATCCGCCACTGGATCGGCCTCAACGAAGACAACTACGCCGTGTACACCCGCCTCACGGGGCTGGTGGAACGGCTTTCTCTGCTCGAAAAAATACTGCAAAACCAGGTCGTCGGCCTGCTGCACCAGCTCGGCCATTCGCCCGAACGGCCCGTGGAAGCGAAACTGCTCGACCTCAAAGAAGAGCGCTGGGTATCGTATAAAGGGGTGAAGATGCTGGCGTTTTCGCTGGAGTTTTTGTGCAACGTGGGGCTGCCGGACTGGGTGGGGATTGGGAAAGGGTGCAGCAGCGGATGGGGGGTGGTACGAAACATCAAACAACCGCGATCG
>JBEBHD010000317.1:0-4847 GCA_040080915.1 Saprospiraceae bacterium | reverse complement strand
TCACCCCCAGCAGCCACGTCGGCGTACTAGCCACGCCCGGCACGGTACAATCACGGTCGTACGTGCTCGAAATCAACCATTTTTTCCCAGAAATTCAGGTGTTCCAACAGGCCTGCCCGATGTGGGTGCCGCTGATCGAGAACAACGAGCACGACGGCCCCGGTGCGGATTATTTCGTGGAAAAATACGTCGGCGAGCTGTTGGCCCAGTCTGGCCGGATTGATGCCGTTATTCTCGGCTGCACGCATTACCCGCTTATGCTGCATAAAATCCGCCGCATCGTGCCCGCGCCCATTCGGGTGCTGGCGCAAGGCGATATCGTGGCCGAGCGGCTGGCCGACTACCTCGCCCGGCATCCGGAAATGGAATCACAGTGCCGCAAAACCGGACAGCGCGCGTTTTTCACCACCGAAACCCCGGAGGTGTTTGACACCAAGGCCAGCCTTTTTTACGGGCAGGAAGTGTGTTCGAGACACTTCGAGCTGTGAGGTGCTGTGCAACTTATTTTTGTGTCCTCTCTAAGCCGGATACTCCACAAAGTTGCGCGGTGTCTCATAAAGCCGGACGTGCAGCCCGTACCGATCTGGCAGGTGCGGGCGCAGGGTTTCCCAAATAACAATGGCGATATTCTCAGCCGTGGGGTTCAAGTGCCGAAACGCTTCCGTTTCCAGGTTCAGGTTTTTGTGGTCAAACCGGTCTTCCACTTCACGGCGGACAAGGTCAGCCAACCAGCCAAGGTCCACGACCATGCCAGTATCCGGGTCAATTTCACCCGTCACCTTCACCTCTAATTCGTAGTTGTGCCCGTGCCAGTTCGGGTTGTTGCACTTGCCAAAAACCGCCTGGTTCTTGGCATCGTCCCATGTCGGGTTGTGCAGCCGGTGGGCTGCGTTGAAATGGGCCTTGCGGATAACGGCGACGCGCATTGGTGGGTTGGAAGGTTACTGGTTAGAGGGTTGGAAGGTTACCGGTTAGATAGTCAATGGTTCAGACCCCCATTTTTTCCCGTACGATTGCCATGATTTCCTGTTCTAATCGCGTGGCTTCGGCCATAGCGGCATCCGCTTCGGTGATAACGGCCGTGGCGTAGGCTTTGTCCTCCAGGCCAGCTGCGTTTACTTTTGCGTTGAGAGCAGCGCCCAACACGCCCGCACGGGCGCAGAGGGCACCCACGCCTGCGTCGGTGATTGAGTTCGGGTTGCCGGTGTCCACCATCTGCCGGATAAGGCCAAAACTCTCGAGGCACAGGCGCACTACGCGCAACGGCACCTCAATGGCACCACGAGTGGTCTGCTGAATGGCTGCTTTACGGGCAATTTTTTCCTCGGGCGTGCCCTTGGGCAGCGCGAAGGCGGCCATGATGGCGTTGAACGCATCAGTGTCCTCGTCCACGGCGCGGAGCAGTGCGTCCTTGATGTGCTGACCGGTATCGGCGGCGGCGGAAAACTCGGCCCAACGGTCGTCCCAACCGCGTTTGTGTGCGCTCAGGTTGGCCACCATGGTGGCCAGCGACACACCGAGTGCGCCCGCGTATGCGCTCACGGAACCGCCGCCGGGAGCCACGCTCTCGCTGGCCGTTTCGTCGGCAAAGGCACGCAAGTCTTTGCGCACGAGTTTTTTGGCGGTTGCCGGGTCGTCCTTAACGAGGTTGTACTCGATGATTTTTTGCTGCGGGTCAAACGGTACCAGTTCGTCAAGGCCGAGCGATTTGACAGCGATCTTGATCAGTTCCGCCTCGCTCACACCTGTACTGCGCTCTTGTTTTTTCAAAAAATAACGTCCCGTGTCGAGCAGCACGCCGAGCGGCACGAGGCCCACAAGTTCGGAGCCGGTAACACGCATACCACGGCGGTCGGCGCTTTTGCAGCATTCCTCAAAGGCCAGATACAGCGGCGTAGCCCGGATGTCGGTGATATTCATCGAAATTTGGGCGATACCATATTCTTCGATATACCAGCCGATGCCCTTCACGCCCTGGAGTGTACCGGGCTGGCGCAAGGGTTCGCCCGCAGCATCCTTGAGCGGTTTGCCGGTGGCGGGGTCGTTGAGTACTCGTCCGATTTCGCGTACATCGAAGGCCACGGAATTGGCCCGTCGGGTGGAGGTCGTGTTCAGGTTGATGTTGTAGGCGATGAGGAAATCGCGGGCGCCGACGACGGAGGCTCCACTGCGGGCGTTGAATTTGGCCGGGCCGAAATCGGGTTTCCACTCCGGCTTGGCGAGTTTTTCTGGCAGCGCCTCGTACTCGCCCGCCCGGATGGTGGCGAGGTTTTTCCATTCGGGTCGGTTGGCGGCGGCCTCGTACAGGTAGACGGGCAGATCCAGTTCACGCCCGGCCCGTTCGGCAAGGCGGCGTGCCCAGTCGGCGGTTTCTTCCATCGTTATGTTGCTGATCGGAATAAGCGGGCACACATCGGTGGCACCCATGCGCGGGTGTTCGCCGGTGTGTTTGCGCATATCAATCAGTTCGCAGGCCTTTTGCATGGCACGGAAGGCGGCCTCCACCACGGGTTCCGGCTCGCCCACGAAGGTCACGACCGTGCGGTTGGTGGCTTTGCCGGGGTCCACGTCCAGCAGTTTCACACCCTCGACGCTTTCTATGGCATCGGTTATCTGTTTGATGATACTTAGGTCGCGGCCCTCGGAGAAGTTTGGGACGCATTCGATGAGTTGTTTCATGCTATATCACTGCCTTTTTGAGGCAAGGGCAAAGGTACTTCATCGCATCGGCTATTGGCTATCCAGTGTTCAGTCCAAAGTAAAACTAGTGGAAAAATTGTTGCCTAATTAGTTACCTTTGCAACAAATAACATCATGCCAGAAATAGGTCGAATTTTAGGAATTCGTATTTGTGTTTTCAGTCGAGACCATCTTCCGCCTCATTTTCACGCCTTCTATGGCGAACATGAGGCTTTAATTGACATAAAAATCGGTACAGTGGTAAGAGGCGACTTGCGCGTCGAAAATTGCGCGATGCCTTGCAATACCTTTCTGAAAACCGGGATGACTTATTGGACATTTTTTATCAATTAAACCCAACACTTAGACAGTGATAAATATGCAAAACATGAAAACATTACCTAAAATTTTGCGAATCATTGCTATCCAACCTTTCGAACTTACTTTGCTTTGGAACACATCGGAAATTCGGATGTTAGATTTTGTACCGCTCTTTGATCGTTGGAAAAAAGAGGGAGACATCTCTTTGCTGCCATTGTGTGATTGGGATGTCTTCCAGAAGGTGACACTTTCAGAGACCCGTACTCTGTCCTGGCCTAATCTGCCAATTTTGTTTACGTACAAACGCGAAACTCGATCAGCCCCCTTGGAATTGGACGCACTTGAACTATATAGCCAAAGCCAATTGGTAAAAGAAGTGGCGACACTAAATATTGGGAGTATGCTCCGAGAGGCTCGCATGGAAGCCGGATTATCACAGGCAGATGTCGCTCTTAAAAGCGGAACCAAGCGAAACTATATTTCGCGTATTGAGAACAACAAATCCGGCATTCAATTCGAGACCCTGCAAAAAATTGTTGAGCTGGGAATTGGAGGCGAGATTATCTTTCGGATTAAGACTAAAAGCACCACAACTTATGCAAATCGCGCTCTGACAAGAGGCCCGAACAAAAAAGCGAAGGGCCTTGCTTAAAGAAACGGCTTAAATCTACATAGGTCAACTACCACAGCCTTAGAACGCTCCCACATTCACCCCTTCAAAATACCCCAAAGCCGAGAGTATCAGGATGACAAGCCCGACAGCAATGCGGTAGTAGCCGAAAATCTTGAAGCCATTATTGGTCAAAAAACGGATAAAACCCTTGATGGCGAACATGGCCACCACGAATCCGACCACATTGCCAACGGCGAGCAGTACGATCTCGTCTTGTGAAAACCGGCCGCCCTCGTCCTTGAAATAGTCCCACAGCGATTTGCAGGTGGCGGCAAACATGGTGGGCACGGCGAGGAAAAACGAGAACTCCGCAGCCGTTTTGGGCGACAGCCCCTGCGTGAGGCCGCCGATGATCGTGGCCGCCGAGCGGCTAACCCCGGGCACCATGGCGATCACCTGAAACAGGCCGATCTTCAGCGCCTTGGGCAGGTTAATGTCAGCCATGTCGGTCTCGGTTTGGCCGCGTCGCGCAAACAGGCCGTCCAAAAACAGGAATACCACGCCGCCAGCCACTAACGCCGCGCCTACCACGACGATGTTTTCCAACAAACGATCAATCACGTTTTTGAAAACAAGCCCGAAGAAAACGGCGGGCAAAAAGGCGACAAACAGTTTGAGGTAAAAATCCGCGCTCTGCAAAAAACGCCGCCAGTACAGCACCAACACCGACAGAATAGCCCCGAACTGGATGGCCACCGTGAACATTTTCACGAACGGGTCGGACTCGATGCCCATCGCCGTGGAGGCAATGACCATGTGCCCCGTGGACGACACGGGCAAAAATTCCGTCAGGCCCTCCACGATGGCCAGGACGATAGCGTGTAGTAGGTTCATCCGGTGGTAGTGCTGTCTGCCTCAGCCGCAACCTCGGCACCTGATTTTTTGAATATACCGACGATAACCACCACAAAGCCTGCCACCATCAGGATCGGGGCCAGCGTGATGCGGCGGAAACTGTAGATAGTGTTGGGGTCCCAGGTGTTTCGGTCTGGCTGGGCACCGCCACCCATGAGCACGAGGCCAAGTAGCACCAACCCCAGGCCGATGCCCATGTAGATGAAGTTTTGGCGGCCAAAAATGAACTCGTTGCGGTCTGTGCTGAACAGGCTTTCGCGGGACTCGCGCTTGCGCACGGGCGCAGGGGTCGGTGCCGGGCGCTTGGGCTGTTGCTGGG
>JBEBHD010000080.1:0-17880 GCA_040080915.1 Saprospiraceae bacterium | reverse complement strand
GGACAAATCAGCAAAACCGGAAATGACAGAAATCAGATACACCGAAGCGGAAATCCAGTCGCTCGACTGGCGTGAGCATATTCGCTTGCGCCCGGGCATGTACATCGGCAAACTCGGCGACGGCAGCAGCCCCGAAGACGGCATCTATGTGCTGCTGAAGGAAGTGTTGGACAATTCCATTGACGAGTACGCCATGGGCTACGGCAAACAAATTGACGTGAGCATCAACGAGCATGGCGTGTTTGTGCGCGATTTCGGGCGCGGTATCCCGCTGGGCAAGGTCGTGGACGTAGTGAGCAAGATCAACACCGGTGCCAAGTACGACAGCAAGGCGTTCAAAAAATCCGTCGGCCTCAACGGCGTCGGTACCAAGGCCGTGAATGCGCTGTCCGAATATTTTAAAGTGACCGCTGTGCGCGAGGGTCAGGCCAAGTGGGCCGAGTTCCAGTTTGGCAACTTGAAAAAGGAAAGCAAATTGGAGCCGACCAAAGAGGAAAACGGCACCAGTATCCACTTCAAGCCCGACAACGGGATGTTTCGCAATTTCCGCTGGGTGTTCGAATTTGTGGAGCAGCAACTCTGGAACTATGCCTACCTGAACGCCGGTCTGCGGATCGTTTTTAACGGAAAAACATTTTATTCCAAAAACGGCCTGCACGACCTGCTCAGCAAAAAAACCACCACGGAGCATATTCGCTACCCCATCATCCACCTCACGGGCGAGGACGTGGAAATAGCGCTCACACACGGCGACCACTACGGCGAGCAATACTACTCGTTCGTGAACGGCCAGAATACCACACAAGGCGGTACCCACCTCAATGCCTTTCGCGAGGCGTTGGTGAAAACCGTGCGCGACCACTTCAAAAAGAATTTTGATGCCAAGGACATTCGCGAGAGCATCATCGCGGCCGTCAGCGTGCGCGTGGAGGAACCTGTGTTCGAGTCCCAAACCAAGACCCGCCTCGGCTCGGACAAAATCAGCCCCGACGGCCAGAACATCCGTACCTGGATGAACGATTTTCTGGCCAAGGCGCTGGACGACTTTTTGCACAAAAATCAGGAAGTGGCCAAGGAAATGCTCAAGCGCATTCAGCAGTCGGAACGCGAGCGCAAGGACATTGCCGACGTGAAGAAATTGGCCAACCAGCGTGCCAAAGCAGCCAACATCCACAACAAAAAACTGCGCGACTGCCGTTTCCACCTCAACGAAAAAGGCCCGGACGAAAAACGCCTCAACAGCACCATATTTATCACCGAGGGCGACTCTGCCAGCGGCTCGCTCACCAAGGCCCGCGACGTAGACACCCAGGCCGTGTTCAGCCTGCGCGGCAAACCACTCAACTGCTACGGTCTCACTAAAAAGATCGTTTACCAAAACGAAGAGCTCAACCTGCTCCAACACGCGCTCAACATCGAAGACTCGCTCGACGACTTGCGCTACAACCGCGTCGTCGTCGCCACCGATGCCGACGTGGACGGCATGCACATCCGCTTGCTTTTGCTCACGTTTTTCCTCCAGTTTTTCCCCGACATCGTGCGCAACGGTCACTTGTACATCCTCGATACGCCCCTTTTCCGCGTGCGCGACAAACAGCATACCTTCTATTGCTACTCGGAGGCTGAAAAACAAGCCGCCATCGGCAAACTGCGCGGCAAACCCGAGATCACCCGCTTCAAGGGCCTCGGCGAGATTTCACCTAACGAGTTCGGTGCTTTCATCGGTGCCGACATGCGCCTCGACCCGGTCATCCTGCCCGAAGAAACCAACCTCGACCACGTGCTCGATTATTACATGGGCAAAAACACGCCGGAGCGGCAGGATTTCATCATCGGAAATCTGCGCTTCGAAATTGACATAGTGGAGGAAAATGGTGTTAAAAAAACTGAAGAGGTAGAGCAGAGCGGATAGTGTCATTTGCATAGTGGCGCGAACTACAAGTGGCGTGCAGGTATAGTAGAATCGCGGGTTCAAAAACATTGAGCCATTACCCCATCTTCCCAAACACCGTCTCCCGGTGCTTGATGCCCCATTTCACGATGCTCTCGATGATTTCTTTTATGGAGGAACCGTGCTCCGTCAGGGCGTACTCCACCGTCACGGGCGAGGTGTTGAGCACCCGTCGCTTCACGATTTTAATGCCCACCAAATAGCGGAGTTCCTTCGTCAACGTGGACGACGTGGCATTGCCGCAACTCGCTTTTAGTTCGTTGAACCGCATCGGGCTATCGCACACTTTTGCCAAAATTTTTACCCTCCATTTGCCGCCTGTTTTCATCGTCGGGGCGGGCAACGACAAGTTGCTGCGGTCTTCAAAAATATACGCTGAGCATTTGCAAAAGGGCAAGCGCGACGTGGCGTTCAAGGTTTACGAAGGCACCGACCACGGCTTTTTCAGTTTTGGCAAAGGCTCGGACGAGCTGCATACGGACATTCTCAACTTTTTATCCAAACAAAATTGAACTATGAAAAAGGTAATTTTCAACAAATACGGCAACATCCTGATAAATGGCGCGAGCGGTGGTGTCGGCTTGCTCGTCGTGCAAATGGCAAAAAAACAGGGCATGAAAGTCACGGCAGTGGCAAGCGGCGAGGGCTTGTCTTTTTTGGAAAAGTGGAAGCCCGATGTGCTGATTGACTATAAAAACGGGCAAGTTTTGGAGCAAAACGCAGCATTCGACGCTGTTTTTGAACTGTCCGGCACGCTGCCTTTCGGCAAAACAAAGCCGCTGATGAAACCCCAATCGGCGTTCGTCAGCACCCTGCCCAACCCGGTGGACATGGTGTTGGCGTTTATCAACAACCTGTGGTCGCGCAAAAAATTTGAAATCATCATGGCTGCGCCGACGCAGAAAAATCTCCGCGATTTATGCGATTGGGTAACTAAAAAAGGCCTGGAAATCACCATAGCCCAAACCTTTCCGATGCATGAATTCCGGGAGGCGTACCAGTTTGCTCGGAAGGGCGGCTTGATTGGGAAGGTGGTTTTTACGATTCCGTAGTTTTGGGCAAATGCATCATGATGTCCAGTCCACTTCCGACTATGGCGTATACCTCGCACCGCAAGGCGCGAGAAAAAACATTTGCCGCCGCCACCTGTTTCACCCGCTGAACAAACTTGAGCCTATGCACACAGGAGTTGCCTACAAATTTTCAGAGTTTTTGACCTGGACGCGGAGAAACATTTATGGGCTTGCGCTGATCGGTACCATTCCAGTGGCTCTTTACGAGATTTGGGGCTGGCGTTGGTTGGCCATCCCCTGGACGATGGTTGCACTGCTCGGCACGGCGACAGCCTTCATCGTCGGTTTCAAAAACACGCAGACGTACAACCGAACCTGGGAGGCGCGGCAAATTTGGGGCGCTATTCTGAACACCAGCCGCACTTGGGGCGTGTTGTGCCGCGATTTTTTTGACGACCCCGTTTGGACAAAAAAATTGGTTTACAGGCACTTCGCCTGGCTCACCGCGCTTCGCTACCAGATGCGCGATGCCAGGGCTTGGGAAAACAACGGCAAGCCGCACAACGCCGAGTTCCGCCAGTATTACTCCGTCCCGGAACACGAAACCCCGCTCGAAACCGAACTGGCAAAGTACCTCCCGGCAGAGGAGCTGAAGTATATTTTGAGCACCAAAAACCGCGCGGCGCAACTGATGAGCCTTCAGTCGAAAGACCTGAAAAAACTCGCCGACGCGGGGCTTTTGGACAATTACCGGTTCATCGAAATGGAGCAGCTCGTCCGGGACTTTTACGACCAGCAAGGGCGCAGCGAGCGCATCAAAAACTTCCCCTACCCGCGCCAGTTTGCCACGATCAACGCCTTCTTTGTCAAACTTTTCTGTTTTATGTTGCCCTTTGGCATGCTCAAAGAGTTTGACAAACTGAACGAGGGCATGACGGGCACCATGCAGGGCAACATGATTTGGCTTGTCATTCCGTCCAGTGTGCTGATTTCGTGGGTTTACACGTCGCTCGAACAGGTTGGCGAAAGCACCGAAAACCCCTTCGAAGGCGGTGCGAATGATGTGCCAATTTCACAAATGAGCCGAACTATTGAGATTGATTTGAGGGAAATGCTGGGCGAAACGGAACTGCCGCCTGCCTTGCAACCGACCAACAACATTGTTTTATAAACCCAACCTGACTCAACGGGCACTGAAGTGTCCACGAGGTTCATCTACGCCGGGTTGACCACATACGAAAAGAAGGGCGGCCGCTGGAAAGCGACAGCAAATGCATCTACCTTTATGGATTATGCCGCAGAATAATTTTTTCTAAAAAATTCTTGATCAATGGGTTTCAAGTCTATTCTCACTTGCCTGACGCTTGCTCTTCTGTACCAATCTCTGCCTGCCCAAATGCCCCTTTCCCCCGTTGCGCCGGAGGACGAAGCCGCTGCCCGGCGCATCATCGAACAGTACCGTACCGCTTGGCTTCGCGGCGACGAGGCAGGCGTATTATCGCTGTTTGAGGAGCGCGGACGTATCCAACCGAGCGGCATGTGCCCCTTCGACAGCCTGCACAATATCCGCAGTTTTTGGTTCCCAACCGACGGTTCCATAACGACCATCCACCAGTTCGATATTGATATTCAGGAGGTACTGGGCTACGGGAAGGACATGATTTTTCTCTCGCTCACCAACCGCCTGTACTGGTCGTACCAATTGGGCGACACGAAAATGGGCAAGTTGCAATACGGCTACGCCCAAACCGCGTTCCGCCGCCAGCCCGACGGCGGCTGGAAAATCTGGCGGCAGGCATGGACGGATTTGAAAAGCGTCAACATCGCTCCCATAGCTGCAAGCGAACCGCCGTTCAAGGTGGCTTTTGAAATACCAGAAAATGACCTCGTACCGGAGGGGTTGGCATTCGATGCCACGACGAGCGACCTTTTTCTGAGCAGCACGTGGAAGCGAAAAATCTTGAAAATAAGCCCCGATAGCCGTGCGACGGAGTTTGCAAAAACGGGGCAAGACGGCTTGCTCGGTGTCATCGGTATGAAGGTGGATGCCGAACGACGATTGCTCTGGGTCTGCACCGGTACGGCGGGCGAGGGGATGCCCGTGCAGGGTTTGTCCGGGGAGAAAAACTGGAAATCCGCCATTTTCAAATACGACCTCAAAACAGGCAAATGCCTCCGCCAATTTTGGCTCGAGGAGCCGGACAAATCCTTCTTTTTTAACGACTTGACGATTGACAAAACGGGACGGGTTTATGCCACCGAAATGCTGGGCCGCCGCCTGTACAGTATCGCCCCGGAGGGTAAAACGCTTGAGGTTTTCCTCCAACTTCCCGAAGGGCATGCCCCAAACGGCATTGACCTCGATGATGGAGGGCGCTACCTGTTTGTGGCGCTGTACACCAATCCGAGGTCGTTCGGACGTATTGATTTGCAGACCCAAAAATTGGAGTTTGTCAGCCTGCCACCCGGCGAGGAGGTCGGTGCGGACGGGCTTTATTTTTACAAAAATAGCCTCATCGCAGTACAACCGAGTGTGAAGGACCGGGCCGTGACGCAGTATTTTTTGAACGAATCGCATTCCAAAATTGTGGGTACCAGGGTACTGCTGCCCGACGATCCGGCACTCGCTCAGCCCTCGACCGGAGCGGTGGCGGGCGGGCGTTTTTATTTTATCGGCACGAGTCAGTTGCAGGCGTTCGCCAAAATGTGGCGGGATGGCGGCGGGAAGGTGGATGCCTCCCAATTACAACCTGTGAAGATTGGGGTAGTGGGGTTGTGAATTGAAATTATACCTCGCACCGCAAGGTGCGAAGCAGATTTTGTCATACTGAGCGCTGCTAATCAGAATATTAGGCCGAAGGCCATGCGCAAAACCTTGCAGCGCGAAGTATACTTGCCATGCTGCACAAACCCGGCGACGAATACTGGAACTGGCGTTGGAGTTGTAACTCCAGCAAGACGAACAAGCACAAACCACCCATGCCCTACTCCCTCACCCAAATTCAGCACATCCTCCGCGCCGAATGGCTTCAACCAGCCAGCACGGAGAGCCGCGTTGAGCAGCTGCTGCTCGATAGCCGGGGCGTTGCCGCGCCCGCCTCGGCGCTGTTTTTTGCACTAACAGGGCAGCGGCACGACGGGCACCGGTTCGTAGCCGATGCTTACCGGGCCGGTGTGCGACAGTTCGTCGTCAGTCAGGACATTGACCGTACCGACCTGACCGATGCCGCCGTGTTGCGCGTACCCGACACTTTGGCTGCCCTGCAGGCGCTGGCAGCACACCACCGAATGCATTTTCAAATACCCGTGATCGGCATCACCGGCAGCAACGGCAAAACCGTGGTGAAGGAATGGTTGTACCAACTGACCCGCCACCGCCAGCGCGTGGTGCGCAGCCCCAAAAGTTACAACTCGCAGGTGGGCGTACCACTCTCCGTGTGGCAGCTGCGCGAGGAGCACACGCTCGCTATTTTTGAAGCGGGCATTTCCCGCCCTGGCGAAATGGAACGACTGGCGCGGGTCATCCAGCCCAACCTCGGCATTTTCACCAACCTCGGCCCGGCGCACCGAGAGGGTTTCCCTTCCGATCAGGCCAAGTTGCAGGAAAAAATGCGCCTGTTCGACTCCGTCAACGCGCTTGTTGTTTGCGCCGACCACCCGGAAATCCTCGCGGCGGCGCAAGCATGGGCGGAGGGAAAACCAGGCCGCGAACTCCGCTCCTGGTCCAGAACCGGCAAACCGGCTTGGTTGCAGTTCGACAACTTCGAAAAGCGCGGTGCGTACGTCAAGTTCAGGATTTTCCCCTCATCGTCCGCCGCGCATCGCTCATCACTAAAAATCCCATTTTCGGACGATGCCTCCATCGAAAACGCCTGCCACTGCATTACCGCCCTGCTGGCGATGGGAATCCCGATAGCACTGTTCAGTCGCCGGCTGAGTCGCCTCGAACCCGTGGAAATGCGCCTCGAACTGAAAGCTGGTATCAACCGATGCACCGTCATCAACGACGCGTACAGCAATGACCTGGCATCCCTGCGCATCGCTTTGCAGTTTGCCCGTCAGCAGTCGAGGGCCGACACGCTGGTGCTCGTACTGTCCGATTTTTTGCAGAGCGGCAAGGGGAAAAAGCAGTTGTATGCCGAGGTGGCAAAAGCAATTGCCGCGCATGGCGTGCGCCGTTTTGTCGGCATCGGCTCCGATATTCCGGCCTTGCGCGACCAACTTCCGGCAGATATCCCGGCGACGTTTTACCCCGACACGGCGGCGTTTTTGCAGGACTTGCAGCGCCTCGATTTTCACGATGAACTTATTTTGGTGAAAGGCGCACGCGACTTTGCTTTCGAGCGCATCGTACGACGATTAGAGCAAAAAGCCCACAAAACCGTGTTGGAAGTAAACCTCGGCGCACTCGTACACAACCTCAACGTGTACACCCGCCTGCTCCGGCCCGGCACCAAAATGATGGCCATGGTGAAGGCGGCCGGTTACGGCAGCGGCTCGGCAGAGGTGGCCAAACTGCTCGAATTTCACCAGGTGGACTACCTCGGCGTGGCCTACGCCGACGAAGGCATCGAACTGCGGCAGGCCGGTGTGCGCCTGCCCATTCTGGTGCTCAACCCAGAGCCGTCCAGTTTCGACGCGCTTGCCCGCTACCACCTGGAGCCGGAGGTGTACAGCCTGACCCTTCTGGACGAACTACTCCGTTTTGCTGGCAAAAACCGCGAACTCGCCATTCATCTCAAACTCGACACCGGCATGCACCGCCTCGGCTTTGTGGCCGATGACCTGCACGCCCTCACCGAGAGCCTGCGATCTCACCCGAACCTGCGCGTGCGCACTGTGTTTTCCCACCTCTCGGCCAGCGATGCCCCCGCGCACGACGCGTTCACGCACGCGCAGGCGGCGGCGTTCACCGCCCTGTACGAACCCATCGCCGCCGCGCTCGGCTACCGGCCCCTGCGCCACATTGCCAACACAGGCGGCATTGCGCGTTTTCCCGAGTACCATTTCGACATGGTGCGGCTCGGTATCGGGCTGTACGGCGTGGGCGCAGGTGCCCTGCAGGAGCAATTGCAGGTGGTGAACACGCTCAAGGCCACCATCAGCCAGATCAAGGAAGTGCCGCCCGGCGACACTGTGGGCTATAACCGCAACGGCCCCGTGACGCAACCCAGCCGCATCGCCACCATCAGCATCGGCTATGCCGACGGGCTGCTGCGCTTGGCCGGGAACGGACGTTATTCGGTGCTCGTACACGGCCACCGCGCGCCCACCATCGGCAACGTATGCATGGACATGACGATGGTGGACGTGACCCACATCCCCGCCGCGTGCGAGGGAGACGAGGTGGTCGTGTTCGGCGAACAGCCGCCCGTGCAGGAACTGGCTGCCTGCCTGCAATCCATCCCGTACGAGGTGTTTACGAATATTGCCGAGCGGGTGAAACGGGTGTATTGGCAGGAATAGTGGGAATTGGCTAATTCCAGTTACTACCCCCTTCGCACACTACTGGACATTTTTGTTTTCCGGTCATCCAGGTTTGCCAAACTTGGATGACCTCGTTCCCAAATTGTCAAGTAGTATGCCCCCTTCGATATATTGTGTACCAGTTTAGAGCGTGCTTAAATTTCAGTTGCCGCTTGCAGCCCGGCGACTGAAATTTAAACACGCTCTAACCAATCAACGTACTTTTGGCCCATGAAACAACTTGTATTTCTGTTGTCGGCCATTGCGCTGGCGTTTCAGGGCGGGCGTACCGCCGAGAGCGGTGCCCCGAAGGCGGAAGCCGAGCATTTGCCCAAAAACATTATCCTGATGATCGGCGATGGCATGGGCATTTCGCAGATCACGGCGGGCATGTACGCGCAAAAAGAGCGCTTGAACTTAGAGCGTTTTCCCGTGACGGGCCTGATCAAGACCCATTCGGCCAAGCACCTGATAACCGACTCGGCGGCGGGTGCCACGGCTTTTGCCTGCGGCTGCAAAACCTACAATGGTGCCATCGGTATGACCGTACAAAAAAAGCCCTGCCTGTCGCTGCTCGAAGAAGCCGAGGCCTTCGGGCTGGCCACGGGATTGGTCAGCACGTCCAGCATCACGCACGCCACGCCTGCGGCGTTCGTGGCGCACGTGAAGGACCGCTCCTCTATGGAGGAAATCGCTACTCATTTTTTGAAAACAGACGTTGATTTGCTTATCGGCGGCGGCATGCGCTACTTCATTGCCCGCACCAACGACCAGCGCAACCTGAGCCAGGAACTGACCGACAAGGGCTACGTGGTGAGTGATTTTTTGCAAAAAAAACTGAGCGAATGCGTGCTCGACCCTCAACGGCCGTTCGTGTGGTTTTCAGCGGTAAAAGAACCGCAAGCCATTGATGAGGGGCGCGACTACTTGCCGCTGGCTTCCCGTCTGGCACCTGATTTTTTGGCCCGCCGCAGCGAAAAAGGATTTTTTTTGATGATAGAAGGCGCTCAGATTGACTGGGCCTGCCACGGCAACAAAGACTCGCTGACCGTGGACGAAATGCTCGATTTTGACCAGGCCATCGGCGAGGTCTTGCGCTTTGCCGAAAAAGATGGAAACACTTTGGTCATTGTCACTGCCGACCACGAAACCGGCGGCATGGCCCTGCTTCGGGGCGCCGACAGGCAGTCGCTAAAACTTAAGTTCACCACCGACTACCACACCGCAACCCTCGTGCCCGTGTTCGCCTACGGCCCCGGCGCGCACCTGTTCAGCGGCCTATACGACAACACGCAAATCCACTTCAACATGCGTACTCTGTTGCAACTCCCCAATGTGGACACGGCAAAAAAATAGGGCCGGCAAAAAGCCGGCCCTATCACGTTCACACCTTAAAATCAGGTATTAAAAATTGTGGAGAGGAGACCAGTCTTACCCCCCAGCAGACTGGTCCCTCGCCCACGGGCTTAAGGCCACATTTGACCCTAATTTCTTCATGGAATATTTTCCAAATTCTAAAAAACAGAACCGTTCTCTCGCGAACGGCCACCGCAACTTGGCGATGCTCGACCTTTGCAAGGACTGTGCCAACATGGTCACACCCTGCGGCCAAGTGACCGGTACAAGCCGGTTCGTTACCCAAAACAGGGCAATGAATGCGCCATTTTGTCAGCAATGCGACGGATGGCACAGGCTTTGGAAAGGCGCTTGGAAATAAAACCATCGTGATCCATGCAAAAAGGTACCATTTCCGTCCAGACCGAGAACATATTCCCCATCATCAAAAAATTCCTGTACTCCGACCACGAGATTTTTCTGCGTGAACTCGTGTCCAACGCCGTGGATGCCACCACCAAACTCCAGATACTGGCCCAGCGTGGCGAGGTAAAAGGCGAGATCGGCGACACCACCATCGAGGTTGTCCTCGAACCGGAGAACAAGCGCATCATCATACGCGACCGCGGCATTGGCATGACCGAGGAGGAGGTGCAGAAATACCTCAACCAGATCGCGTTCAGCAGCGCTGCCGATTTCCTTGAAAAGTACGACAACAGCAGCATCATCGGCCACTTTGGCCTCGGATTCTACTCGGCGTTTATGGTTGCCGACAAGGTGGAGGTCGTCACCCGCTCGTGGCAGCCGGGGGCCGAAGGCGTTCGCTGGAGCTGCGAAGGTTCCCCGGAGTTTACCATCGAAAAAGTAGAAAAGGCCGAACGCGGCACCGACATCGTGCTGTACATCAACGAAGAGAACGCGGCATTTCTCGAAAAAAACCGTCTCGACGACCTGCTCGAAAAATACTGCAAATTCCTGCCCGTCCCCATCCAGTTCGGCACCCGCACCGAGTACGAAACCGTGGGCGAGGGCGACGATGCCAAGGAGGAAAAACACGAGGTGCCCAACATTGTCAACGAAACCCGCCCGATCTGGAAAAAAAGCCCCACCGAGCTCAAGGACGAGGACTACCTCGCTTTTTACCGCACACTTTATCCCATGGCCGCTGAGCCAATGTTCTGGATTCACCTCAACATTGACTACCCGTTCAACCTCACCGGCGTTTTGTATTTCCCAAAACTCGGCAACGCCATGGACATGCAGCGCAACAAGATTCACTTGTACTGCAACCAGGTGTTCGTGACCGACGATGTGCGCGAGATCGTACCCGAATGGCTCTTGCTCCTGCATGGGGTTATGGACTCGCCCGACATCCCGCTCAACGTGTCGCGCTCCTACCTGCAAAGTGATACCAATGTCAAGAAAATCAGCGAGTACATCGCCAAAAAAGTGGGCGACAAACTAAACGACCTGTTCAAGGCCGACCGCAAGGCTTTCGAACAAAAATGGCGCGACCTCGGCGTTTTCGTGAAATACGGCATGATATCCGACCAAAAATTCCAAGAGCGGGCCATGCACTTTACCCTATTGGAAAGCACTGCGGGCGAGTTTTTCCTGCTGCCCGATTACAAACAAAAAATAGCGGCCAACCAGACCGACAAGCACCAAAAAGTAGTCTGCATCTATGCCCAGGACCCGGAGGGGCACGATGCGCTCGTGAAGGCCGCCAACAACCGCGGCTACGGTGTACTGAAAATGGACACCGTGCTCGACAACCACTGGATGCAGCACATTGAATATCGTACCGACCTCGGCCTCCTGTTCGTTCGCATTGACTCGGATACGCTGGACAAATTGGTGCAGAAAGAGGAAGAAAAAACGTCCGTCCTCAGCGATCAGGAAATCGAAACGGTAAAAGGGGTTTTTGAAAAAACCGTGGGCGAACAGTCCCTTGGCGGGCGCGTCGAGTGCGCCCCGTTAGCCCCCGGCGACGCTCCCGTGACAATCACCCGACCCGAATTTTTGCGTCGCATGAAAGAAATGCAAGGCCTGCACGGCATGGGCGCGGGCGGCGATTTCCTCGACTCGTACAACGTGGTGGTGAACACCAATCACCCGCTGGTAGCCGATAAATTGGTGAAAACCACCGATGCCGGTGAGCAGTCTGCCCTCGCCCAGTACCTGTACGATGTGGCGTTGTTGCAGCAGGGCATGTTGCGCGGTGCGGCGCTGACGAGGTTTGTGGAAAAAACGCTGGGGCGGTTGTAGTTCACCAAAACCCGACTTGAAACCCGAAAGTCATGCGAAAAGTCTCGACGTAGTCCGGCGCGTTGGTATAAATCTCCGGGTTTTCGCTGATGACGTAACTGGGGCGGGCGGTGATGCGGAAATGGTCGGTGGAAAACAGGTTGAAGCCGATGCCGAAATCAAAACTTTTGGTTTGCTGCTTGAACAGTTGGTCGCGGCGCACCTCCATGAGCGGGGCTTCGCGCAGTTGGGCACCCTCGAACGCGATGCGTTCTGCCGGGGCATCACTGAAAAAATCGAAGGCCATTCCCAAGTACGCGTACACGCACTGGCAGCGGTGTACGCGGTACTGGAGCCGCACGGGCACCGTCCAGTAGGCCGGGCGGAAAGCCCGCAGGGTGGAGATGTAGTGCGGTACTATTTTTCCGTCCTCGATGCGGTCTATTATCTGGCCGGTCCAGGTGTAGTACTCATACTCGCCGTAAAATTCGTGGCCGATACCCACGCCCAACGACAAACGATCCAGCGCGGCTTCCACAATGAGGGCGGGCACTAAACCCGGTTTCAGGCCGGTGGTGTACTGGGCCACATCAAACGACGGCTCGATGCCGACCGCGATTTTACCGAAACCCTTTTGGGCCGATACCGGGCCAGCCAGGCCAAGCAGGAGAATCCAGAGGAATATTTTTGTGCGCATGCGAATTGGTGGTTGGTGTGGTCGCAAGATCGGGTCAGGGCGGGCAATGCTGCTTGGCTCATCAGGCACTTGTTCATTGGAAATTGGTCATTCCAAAATAATAATTTGCAACTATTTAGTGCCTCCTGATGCAAAGAAGTGTCACCACAGATTCACCACAGATTCACACAGATTCACACAGATTCACCACAGATTCACACAGATTCACACAGATTCACCACAGATTCACACAGATTCACACAGATTTTTAAACGAACAAGGAAAAATCTGTGTGAATCTGTGAAAATCTGTGGTGAAAAACTTTACAGTTAGGGCCGTCGTATACTGGTGCTAAACAGGTACAATAATTTTTGAATTTAAACACGCTCTTAAATGCCCAATGAACAATGTTCAATTTCCGATGACTAAGTGACTTGCGAAACAACCACATCATTTGGACGGCAGGCGAACGCGGTACTTTTTACCTGCCTTGTTGGTCAATTTGCTGTCCGTCAGCCACGGGTTATACAATTTGAGCATACGGTAAGTGGTGCCGTGCTGCACCGCGAAATCGCCCCAATTGGCCACGGCTCCGGTCACCTCGACGGTCGTGTACCGGTTGAGCGGAGCGTACAGGTGGTCGTCCTCGATGGTGTATTCGTACAGTTCGGGATGCTGCATGACTTCCTTCACGGCCACGATGCGGAAGGGGTAGCGCATAGTTTCGTCGGCTGCGAGGTTGAGGTCGTAAAACGATTTGGCGCGTTGTTTTTCCACTTCGGTGGACAGGCGGCTTGGCCCGCCGTTGTAGGCGGCGGCAGCGAGCGTCCAACTGCCGAGGATTTCTTTTTGCCTACGCAAATACTTGCACGCGGCACGGGTGGCTTTTTCCAAATCGTAGCGCTCGTCAATTTCGTCGCTTACCTCCATGTCGTACTCTCCCGCAGCGCTTTTCATAAACTGCCACACCCCGCGGGCACCGGCGGGCGAGATGGCGTTGGACAATGTGCTCTCGGCTACGGCGAGGTACTTCAGGTCGTCGGGCACGCCCTCGGCCTTGAGAATAGGCTCGATGATCGGGAACAGGGCGTTGGCGCGTTTGATGGCGAGGATGGTGGCGGAATGGTAGTACACATTGCGCAGCAGTTCCGCATCGAGGCGCTGGCGCACGTCGAAGTTGTCCATTGGCAGTTTTTCGCCGCAAAAGTCAAAGTCCTTGTCCAGGTTGATGGAGCGCACGCTCTGGGGCGGCCCCGAAAAACCGGCACCGTCGCCGTCACCTTTGAACGAGAGAAAAAAGATGCCGGCGATGCCGAGCGCGAGGATAATGTTGAGAACCAGAAGCGTGCGGTTTGTCATGATTGCTGTTGGTTATTGGCCGTTGGCTATTGGCTGTTGGCGTTTGTACACGGGGACGGTGGAGCAGGGTTCGCCGAACATAATGCTGACGGCTACCGGCTGCAGGCGGCGGGTAATTTCGAGGTAAGCCGACGGAGGCACGGGTTTGTCGCTGCAGCCTTTGATGACCAAGCGCTTGCCCGCGTAGTCGTCCGGGTTGAGAGTGGCGAGCTGTTTCAAAAAAGCAAACTCCGCGTACTGCTCCGGCAGGCCCTGAAATACATCGCGTGCAAAGGGTGCCGCGTGCGCGGCCACCAGCATGTAGGCCCACATCGGGATGATTGCATCGGCAGAACAGAACACGGCGAGGTTTTTCCCCGTGTACTGCGACCAATCCTGCGCCTTGAGCGCCTCGCGAAAATCTTTTTCCTTCAATATTAAGCCCATAAACAGGTGGTCTTTCAGGTCGAAAGGCACGACCTCGCCTTCCGGGTAGTACGTTTCCAGATCTATCGTGACAAGGCCGCTGGTGGCCACTCGGTTTACCAATGTTTGTTCCATACTGCTCAGGTTTTCTTGTTTGGCTGGTAAAACAATGGCCAAGGTTGGAGGGTTGCGATTTCGAGGGCGGGCCAATGGGATGCGAGTTGGTGCGGAGCCGTTTTCATTCGTCCAATTGAAACACTTCTTCGAGGTTGATCTTCAGGTCGGGAAAGATAGAACAGTGCAGGGTGTCGTCCTGAACGTAAATAGTAACAGGGCCGTACACGCCCGCTTCGGTCAGGCAGAACTGGAAAACATAGCCGTGGTCAGGGTCAAAAATCCAGTATTCCCGGATTTCGTTTTCTTCGTACAGTTGCTTTTTGGTCTTCATTTCCTTGGAAGAATTGCCGCGCGAGAGGATTTCCACCACAAGATCGGGCGAGCCGAGGCAGCCTTTGTCGTCTAGCTTGTTCGGATCACAAATCACACAAAGGTCCGGCTGTACGACGGTCAAAATTGATTTGTTGGCCTTTTGGGATTTGTGCTTGTCGTAAAGCCGCACATCGAAGGGTGCGGCGTAGGCGTGGCAGCGGTGGTTTTTGAAATGATTGCCCACTTGCAGGGTCAATTGCCAAGAAATGTGCTGATGGTAGCGGCTTGGTGCCGACATGGCCAAAATCTTGCCCTTGATGAGCTCAACGGTCTGATCAAATTTCCAGCTCAGATAGTCGGCGTAGTTGTACCGACCGTTTTCGAGGTCCAGTTGGTCAAGGCTGACGATTTCTTTCATAGGAACAAAATTGAAATGCAAAAGTAAGGCAAAACGAGCAAGGTTGCCGGAGCACTTTTTACCGCCACACTGCCTCGCTGCCTGCCTCGCGGAACTGCACTTCGAGGATGTGGGGGAAATAGTCCTTCAGGCTTTCGATGTGCGACACGATGTAAATCTGCCGGAACTGTTCCTGGAGGTAGTTGAGCGCGTACATCATCTCGAGGCGGCGCTCCTCGTCCTGGCTGCCAAAAATCTCGTCGAAGGCCAGGAATCCGATGCCCTGCTCTGCACCGTTGAGGTCGGTAATGGCCTTGGTGATGGCGATGCGCAGGCAAAAATTGGCCAGGTCCACTTCCCCGCCGGAGAAGCGCTCGATGGGGTAAAAGACGCCGCCGTCGGCAATCGCAAATTCAAAGTTTTCGTCCACCCGGATGCTTTCGTACTTGCCTTTGGTGATGCGAACGAACAGCTCGCTGGCTTCGTGCGAGATGCCCGGGCTTACTTTTTCGAGAATTTCGGTTTTGAACTGGCCGAGCAGGTCGGCCAATTTGCGCAGCAGGTCGGCCTCGTCGAGTTGCTCGCTGATGCGGCTTTTGATGCGGTTGTTGGTCGCCAGTTTTTCCGTGCCCTGCTCGATGCGATTGCTCAGTTCGAGTCCGGTTTTTTCCAATGCCCGCACGGTTTCGGACTGGGCATTGAGCGTGTCAGCAAAATCGGTGAGGGCCTGTCTGGCAGTAGCGTAGGCCGCCTCGTCGTAACCTACAGCGGCGCGTTCAGCCGTTTTGGCGGCGATGTTTTTTTCGGTTTCGGCCAACGCATCTTGAGTGGTTTTCTGGGTCGCAACGGCAGTGGGCAGTTCGCGGGACACGTAGTTTTCTTCTTTGGAAAACTCGAGGTAGTGCGGTTCTGTGGCCGACACTTTGGCCCGGAGCGCGGTGTAGGCGACTTCATCAAACGGTGCCTCGCCGATTTCGCGCAGGATGGCCTCGTCGGCCAGCAGGCGTTTTTCCAACAGGTACAGCTGGGCCTCGGCGGCGGTTTTTTGGCGGGCAGCTTCAGCCAAGTGTGCCTGCTCGCGCAGCAGGTTTTCGGCTTCGGCCCGAACGGCTTCCTGGCGTTTGCGCAGCGACTGGCCCGCCTCAAGCACGGCGTTTTTTCCCTGTTCCAACGTTTGCAGCCGGTCGTTTTGCAGGGCGTTTATTTCCTGCTCGAGCTCGGCCAAGGTGCGCTCGTAGCCTTCCAGCAGGGGCTGCAAACAGGTGGGGCAGGTGCCGGAGCGGCCGAGGGAGCGCAGGCTGGCCAATTTTTCGGAGCGTTCCCGGATGCTGGACTGTATGCCCCCGATCTGTTTTTCGTACTCGCTGAGTTCGGTGCGTCTGGCGTTCAGGGCCGCTTCGTGGGCGGCCACCAGCTGTTGTTTTTCGGCCAGCGCAGCATCAGTAGCGGGCTTGCCAGCCAGCAGTTGGGTCAGTTCGGCGGTGGCTGCCCGACCCGCCTCTATTTCCTGCCGCGTCTCGGCGATCTTGGTGAGGCGGCCCTGTCGGTTGGTATGTTTTTTTTGTGCCTCGGCTTGGGTATCGAGCAGGTTTTTGTCCGACAAGTGGCTGGCGAACGCGCCGCGCTGTGCGTCCAATTTTTCATGTTGCTGGCGCAAATCATGGATTTTTTGCTCCAGCCCGGTCTTTTGGGCGGCGAGGCCGTCGCGGCGCTCGCGCAGTTGGCTGAGGTCGCGGCTCAGGGCGTTGAACCGGGCGAGGCGCTGCTCGGCCTGCTCGAACTTTTGTTTTTCGAGGCGGTTGCGCTCCTCCACGGCTTTCAGTTGAGCGGTTTCTTTTTCGAGCAGGACACGGTTCTCGGCGCGGAATTTTTCGCCTTCGGCAATGCCGGTTTGGAGGGTTGTCAGGGCCTCTTCGGTCAGCAGGGTCTGCTCCTGCCCCTCGATGCGTGCTCGGATCAGGCGGGCATCGGTGCCTATTTTGGACTGGATGTCGTCCAACCGGTTGAGGCCGAGCATACGGCGCACGATGCGGCGGCGGTCCTCCTTGCTGGCGTTGGTGAGCTCGTCCAATTCTTTTTGGCCGGAAAAAACGGAGCGTTTGAAGGCATCGCGCTCGATGTGTAGCACCTTGACTAATTCGTCATTCACGGCCGACACGCCCTTGGCCACTTGCTGGTCATTTTTGTACAACTCGGCCACCACGGCCATAGCCTTGCCCCGAAACTCGCGCCGCACCCGGTACAGCGCCTCACCGACGGAGAAGTCCAGTTCGAGCATGACGTTTGCCTTGGCATCAGCGAAAGCCGAGCGCACGAGCGATTTGTTGCTCTCGTCGCGCCCGAACAAGCAGTAGAGGATGGCTTCAAAGAGCGTGGACTTACCTGCACCGTTTTTGCCGATAATACCCACGAGTCCCTCTCGGAAATCGAGCGCCAGTTGGGCGTACTGCTTGTAGTTCTGGAGGCGGAGGTGGTGGATGATCATGGCTCTAATTTACGAAGCTATCAGCCTTAGAGCGTGTTTAAATTTCAGTCGCCGGGCTGCAAGCGGCAAATTTTGCTTCATGCTGCGTTGAAATTTTCGCCGTAGGCAACCGGCTAC
>JBEBHD010000079.1:0-17935 GCA_040080915.1 Saprospiraceae bacterium | reverse complement strand
CTCAGGGGTAGAGCACTTCCTTGGTAAGGAAGAGGTCGTGAGTTCAAATCTCATCAACGGCTCCAACGATGTGATAATAAGAAAGTCCGATCTTCGACAAGTTTGCCAGAGATCGGATTCCGGCTTATCACATTATCACATTAAACAACTATTATTCAACAAATTATTTAGTCTGAACCAATGGCAAAAGAGACATTTGCACGCACCAAGCCACACGTCAATATCGGTACGATTGGCCACGTAGACCACGGTAAGACTACCCTGACTGCAGCAATCACGTATGTGCTTGCCAGTCAAGGTCTGGCCAAAAAAACGGACTACGCCTCAATTGATGCCGCTCCTGAAGAAAAAGAGCGCGGTATCACGATCAACACCGCTCACGTGGAATATGAGACCAAAAACCGCCACTATGCACACGTGGACTGCCCGGGCCACGCCGACTATGTGAAAAACATGATCACGGGTGCCGCTCAAATGGACGGTGCCATCCTCGTTGTGGCCGCCACCGATGGCCCGATGCCGCAAACCCGCGAGCACATCCTCTTGGCTCGCCAGGTTGGTGTTCCTCAGATCGTTGTTTTCATGAACAAAGTTGACCTCGTGGACGACCCCGAGATGCTCGAACTGGTGGACATGGAAGTGCGCGAACTGCTCTCTTCCTATAAGTTTGACGGCGACAACGCCAGCATTATCAAAGGGTCTGCCCTTAAAGCCCTTGAGGGCGATGCAGGTGCCGTTGCTAACATTCAAGAACTGATGGACGCTTGCGACAAAGACATTCCGGAGCCGGAGCGTCAAATTGACAAGCCATTCCTGATGCCCGTCGAAGACGTGTTCACCATCACCGGTCGCGGTACTGTGGCCACTGGCCGTATTGAGCGCGGTGTGATCAACGTGAACGAACCCGTCGAAATCATCGGCATGATGAAAGATGGTGAAAAACCGAAGACCTCCACCGTCACAGGTGTGGAAATGTTCCGCAAACTGCTTGATCGCGGCGAAGCTGGCGACAACGCCGGTCTGTTGCTCCGTGGTATTGACAAGGAGATGATCAAGCGCGGCATGGTAATTTGCAAGCCGGGCAGCGTGAAGCCGCACAAGAAGTTCAAGTGCTCGGTGTACGTACTGTCCAAAGAAGAAGGCGGTCGTCACACGCCATTCTTCAACGGCTACCGCCCGCAGTTCTACTTCCGTACCACGGACGTTACCGGTGACGTGAAGCTGCCCGCCAACATCGAAATGGTGATGCCTGGCGACAACGTCGAATTTGAAGTAACGCTCCACAACACGATCGCACTCGAGATCAACCTGCGCTTCGCTATCCGCGAAGGCGGTCGTACCGTGGGTGCCGGTCAGGTCACGGAGATACTGGACTAAAATTAATGATGAATGATGAATGATGAATCTCCTGTTTTCACATGGATATACAGATTCATCATTCATAATTCATCATTATTTAAAGGGGCATAGCTCAATTGGTAGAGTGGCGGTCTCCAAAACCGCAGGCTGCGGGTTCGAGCCCTGCTGCCCCTGCAAGATTCGATACCGGCAGCCCAGTCTTTCGAAAACGGGGCGCGGCTCAGGTTCGTCGGCCACTTGAGGCCAACGAACTTTTTTGACAAATCCTGCTTCAGTCCCCAAAATGGGAGGCCGGGCAACGACAAAAAATAGGCAATGGATAGAATATCGCTGTACCTGAAGGAGAGTTACGATGAGCTGATGAAAAACGTGTCTTGGCCTACATTCGCCCAGTTGCGTGAAAGCACCGTCGTGGTTTTGATCACCTCCGCAATCCTCGCCCTTATCGTCCTGCTCATGGACGGGGGCTGCAATGTGTTGTTCAATTTCATATACGATACGAAGGGGTAGTGCCAACGGCCTGCTACTCCCCACGCCAAACGAGCTTAAGAACAAAAAAAATGGATACGACAACGGCAGCAGGGGGCGAAGAAAAAAAATGGTATTCTCTCCGGGTCATCAGCGGCAAGGAGAAGAAGATCAAGGAACGTATTGACATGGAGGTTGATCGTTCCAACTGGAAGGATTTTGTTTTCCAGGTCATCGTCCCTACCGAAAAGGTGTACAAAATTCGCAACGGCAAAAAAGTTGCCCAAGAGCGAAACTTGCTTCCCGGCTACATCTTGGTCGAGGCTTACGGCAGCCGTCTGAACGGCGACGTGGCCAAGCATATCAGTGATATGCCCAACGTAATCCATTTTTTGGGCAAAGAAACCCCCATCCCGATGACCCAGACCGAGGCCAACCGCCTCTTGGGCAAGGTGGATGACAGCAGCGAAGCCGGCGAAACCATGGCTGAACCGTTCTTGATCGGCGAAACCGTCAAGATTATTGACGGACCATTTGCTGAGTTCGTGGGCGACATTCAAGAAGTGAACGAAGAGAAAAAGAAGATCAAAGTCATCGTCAAAATTTTTGGACGGGGCACCGAAGTGGAATTGAGCTTCTTGCAAGTAGATAAAATCAGTTAGGACGACCTCCGATGCCCGCTTCTCCCGGGCACGCTTCCATCATACAGGTCGCCCCAATGATTCCATATTTTTCAACTTTTAGTGAACGCTGTTTCGTAACAAGCAGAATACAATGGCAAAAGAAGTAGACATTTATATCAAACTCCAGGTCAAAGGCGGCCAAGCCAACCCGGCTCCCCCCATTGGCCCGGCCTTGGGTTCCAAGGGTGTCAATATCATGGAATTTTGCAAGCGTTTCAACGCGCAGACGCAAGAACAGATCGGCAAAATCCTGCCTGTCGTACTCTCCGTGTACAAAGACAAAACCTTTGACTTTGTCATCAAGACCCCTCCTGCGGCTATCCAATTGTTCGAGGCTGTGAAACTGGCACCGGGCAAAGGCTCCTCCGAACCAAACCGCAAAAAAATCGGCACGGTAACGTGGGACCAAGTCCGCGCCATCGCCGAAAACAAAATGCCCGACCTGAACTGCTTTACCGTGGAATCCGCCATGAAAATGGTGGCTGGCACAGCTCGCAGCATGGGTATTACCGTAGAAGGAACACCCCCGTGGGCATGACATTGAGTGATTGAGTGATTTATTACGACGCAATGATTTAATCACTCAATCACTCAATGCAAAAAGGGAGTTTCGGCCTAACCGGAACGCTTAACCTTAAACAGATTTTTTAATGGCACAATTGACAAAAAAACGCAAGGCCGTGGAGTCCAAGGTTGACAAGGACAAACTCTACGGACTTAATGAAGCGATGGGCTTGGTGAAAGAAGTCAACACCACCAAGTTCGACGCATCAGTGGACGTACATGTGCGCCTCGGCCTCGACCCGAGAAAGGCCGATCAGGCGCTGCGTGGTACCGTTTCCCTTCCGCATGGCACGGGCAAGACCAAACGGGTTTTGGTTTTTTGCACACCCGACAAAGAAGCCGAGGCCAAAGAGGCTGGAGCCGATTTTGTGGGCCTGGACGATTACATCCAAAAAGTGACCGAAGGATGGATGGATATTGACGTGATCATTGCCACGCCCAACGTAATGGCGCAGCTCGGCAAGGTCGCCCGTATCCTCGGCCCCCGCGGCCTTATGCCCAACCCCAAAACAGGCACGGTGACCAATGACATCGGCTCAGCTGTGCAAGAGGTGAAAAAGGGTAAAATTGCTTTCCGTGTGGACAAGTTCGGTATCGTACACGCTTCCATTGGCCGGGTCTCCTTTTCGCCCGCCCAATTGACCGAGAACGCCCACGAACTAATCTCCACGCTGGTTCGCATGAAACCTTCCAGCGCCAAGGGCATCTACATGAAATCGGTTTCCGTGGCCAGCACTATGAGCCCGGGCATCGCCGTAGATACCAAATCCATCAAGGTGTAAGGCCTCTGGCCACGCCGTACCATCAACGTTGACGCATTCTCAAACTTTAGATTGAAATGACAAGAGAAGATAAAACCGCAGCCATCGCGGAACTCAAGGAAGAACTGGGCAGCACCCCGTTTTTCTACCTTGCCGACTCCTCGACCCTGACGGTAGCCAAGATCAACCAGTTCCGCCGGATGTGCTTTGAAAAAGGCGTGAAGGTCAAGGTGGCTAAAAACACCTTGATCCAAAAAGCGCTCGAAGGTGCGGGGGAAGAAAAAGGCTACAAGGCATTGTTCGAAGTGCTGCACGGCCCGACCACGATACTCATCTCCGACAACCCGAAAGCGCCCGCCAAACTGATTGAGGAGTTCCGCAAAACGTCGGAACGCCCCCTGCTCAAGGCCGCCTACATTGATTCCAGTGTGTTCATCGGCGACGACCAGCTCAAAGCGCTCGTATCGCTGAAGAGCAAGGATGAATTGGTCGGCGAGATAATCGGCCTGCTCCAGTCGCCCGGCCGTACGCTGGCCAGCCAGCTCAAGGCAACGGGCGGCAAGCTCGCCGGGATCGTCAAAACGCTCGAAGAGCGCGGATAAACTACCCGGAAAAGCAGGCTATTGCCTCGCAAAGGCATCGAAACGCCGCTTTCCCAAGTACCAACATTGGCTTCCAAGTACGCACTATACGCGAACGCCCCGAACACCAACAACCATCATTTAGCAAACCATTCTAAATTTTTTTTACAAATGGCAGATTTGAAATCATTGGCCGAACAATTGGTTAACCTCACCATCAAAGAGGCCAACGAACTGGCTGGAATCTTGAAGGACGACTACGGTATCGAACCCGCTGCCTCCGCAGTGGCAGTAGCCATGCCGGGCGCAAGTGCTGGCGGCGGCGAAGCCGCTCCGGCAGAACAAACGGAATTCGATGTCATCCTGAAAGATGCCGGTGCCAACAAACTCAACGTGGTGAAAGAGGTGAAAAACCTCCTCGGCTTGGGCTTGAAAGAGGCAAAAGACCTCGTGGACGGCGCTCCGAGCGAACTCAAGGCTGGCGTGAACAAGGCCGAAGCCGAGTCGATCAAGAGCACCCTGGAGGCTGCCGGCGCTGTTATCGAAGTCAAGTAAGTAAGAGAGGAATTGCGGGCCGTTTGATTTCAACAGCCCTCGACACGCACTCTTTTTTGAGTGCTTAACCTTTCAGACTTACGATTTCGACCAGATGCTCAGCACGTCTTTTTCTATTTCTTCAGAATAAACGATTGGCTTAACGCTGCTCCCGTCCCGGGACGGCGTTAAGCCTCTCGTTGTCTGTATCGGCACGGAAAAACCTTTCGAGGTGCCCGGACGTTTTAAAACCCGTCCTTCCGCTGCCCACCATTCCCCGGTCAAAAAAGTCTTGACCGATCTGCAAATCGCACACCAGCATATTTTGCATAAAAAAATGACCAATAACGGCACCACTACAGGGGTAATGCCCAAAACCGGCGTGCAAGAGCGCGTCAACTTCGGCAAAATTCGCCTGGCTCGGCACTATCCCGACCTCCTCGAGATCCAGTTGAAGTCGTTTCAGGAATTTTTCCAATTGGAAACCACGCCGGAAAACCGCGCTGCGGAAGGCTTGTACAAGGTTTTTAAGGAAAATTTCCCGATCACCGATGCCCGCAACATCTTCAATCTGGAGTTTCTCGACTATTTCGTAGACCCGCCTCGATACTCCATTGACGAGTGTATGCAGCGCGGCCTTACTTACTCGGTTCCGCTCAAGGCAAAGTTGCGCTTGTCATGCAATGACGAGGAACACATTGACTTTCAAACGATCGTGCAGGATGTGTTCCTTGGGAACATTCCCTACATGACCCCCAAGGGAACGTTTGTGATCAATGGCGCCGAGCGCGTGATCGTTTCCCAGCTGCACCGCTCGCCCGGCGTATTTTTTGGCCAGAGCTACCACCCGAACGGCACCAAAATCTACAGCGCACGGGTCATCCCGTTCAAAGGCGCTTGGATGGAGTTCGCCACGGATATTAATTTGGTCATGTACGCCTACATTGACCGGAAAAAGAAATTTCCCGTCACTACGCTCCTGCGTGCCATCGGTTTTGACACCGACAAGTCCATCCTCGACCTGTTCAACCTGGCCGATGAGGTAGCCTGCACCCGCGAAAACCTCGAAGGTGCCGTAGGGCGCAAACTGGCCGCCCGGGTGCTAAAGAGCTGGACGGAGGATTTCGTGGACGAGGACACCGGCGAGGTGGTCACCATCCCGCGCAACGAGGTCATCCTGGAGCGCGATACCATCCTTGACGAGGAAAATATTTACAATATCCTCGACTCCGGTGCCACCACGGTCATCCTCCAGCGCACGGATATTGACGAGGACTTCTCGATCATTTACAACACGTTGCAAAAAGACCCGACTTCGAGCGAACTCGAAGCCGTGACCTATATCTACCGTCAGCTGCGCGGCTCCGATCCTCCGGACGACGAGACCGCCCGCGGCATCATCGAGAAGCTGTTTTTCTCCGACAAGCGCTACAATCTGGGCGAAGTCGGCCGTTTCAAGATCAATCGCAAGCTGCAGGTGGACATTGCTCCCGACAACCTGGTGCTGACCAAGGAGGACATTATCGCCATTGTGCGCTTTATCGTCAGCCTGATCAACAACAAAGCCGAGATTGACGATATTGACCACCTTTCCAACCGCCGCGTGCGCACGGTAGGTGAGCAATTGTACGCTCAGTTTGGTGTCGGTCTCGCGCGTATGGCTCGCACCATCCGTGAGCGGATGAATGTACGCGACAACGAGGTTTTCACACCAGTGGACCTCATCAACGCCCGCACGCTCTCGTCGGTAATCAATTCGTTTTTTGGCACCAGCCAGTTGTCTCAATTCCTCGACCAGACCAACCCGCTGTCCGAGATCACGCACAAGCGCCGTATCTCGGCCCTCGGCCCAGGCGGTCTGAGCCGCGAACGCGCCGGCTTTGAGGTGCGCGACGTACACTACTCGCACTACGGGCGCCTGTGTACCATCGAAACACCGGAAGGACCGAACATCGGTCTTATTTCCACGCTGTGTACGCACGCCAAAATTAACAAAATGGGCTTCCTCGAGACCCCGTACCGCCGCGTTGTGAACAGCAACGTGGTCATGGAAGGTGACGTGGAATACCTGTCGGCAGAAGCGGAGGACTACCGGAAAATTGCTCAGGCTAACACGCCCGTCAACGAAAAAGGTGCTTTCCTCGAAGACCGTATCAAGTCCCGTGAACACGGCGACTTCCCGATCCTCACGCCAGAGGAAGTGGAGTACATTGACGTGGCTCCCAACCAGATCGTGGGTGTGTCTGCATCCTTGATTCCTTTCCTCGAAAATGACGATGCTAACCGTGCCCTCATGGGATCGAACATGCAACGTCAGGCCGTGCCGCTTATCCGCCCCCACTCGCCCGTCGTGGGCACGGGGTTGGAAGCCAAAGTAGCCCGCGACAGTCGTATGCTCATCAATGCCGAAGGCTCTGGCGTGGTTGAGTACGTGGATGCCAACGAAATCGTGATCCACTACGACCGCACCGATGAAGACCAGTTGGTCTCCTTCGAAGACGCGCGCAAAACCTACAACCTGACCAAGTTTATGCGGACCAACCAAGGCACCTGCATCAACTTGAAGCCCATCGTCCGTCGCGGTCAACGGGTGGATGAAGGCGATATCCTTTGCGAAGGCTATGCTACTGAAAACGGCGAACTGGCCCTCGGCCAAAACCTGAAAGTGGCATTCATGCCTTGGAAAGGCTACAATTTCGAGGATGCCATCGTACTTTCGGAGCGCGTCGTGCAAGAGGACGTGTTCACGTCCATCCACATCGAACACTTCGAGATGGACGTGCGCGATACCAAACTCGGCGAGGAAGAACTCACTGCCGACATCCCGAACGTGAGCGAGGAGGCAACCAAGGACCTGGACGAAAACGGCATCATTCGCATCGGCGCATGGGCCAAGGAAGGCGATATCCTCATCGGTAAAATCACGCCCAAGGGCGAGACCGACCCGACTCCTGAGGAAAAACTGCTTCGTGCCATCTTTGGCGACAAGGCGGGCGACGTGAAAGATGCTTCTCTCAAGGTGCCTCCCAGTATCAACGGTGTCGTTATTGACAAACAGCTTTTTGCCCGTGCGAAGAAGGACAAAGTCCAAAAAGAGCAGGAAAAAGCCCTGCTTGACAAATTGGATGATGAGCACGCTGTGAACGTCAACAACCTGAAAACCATCCTTGTGGACAAACTCCAGGTGTTGGTAAAGGACAAAGTCACCAATGGTATCCGAAGCATATACGGCGAAGAAATGGTGCCCAAGGGCACCAAATTGTCCGTGCAGGTGCTTCGCGATCAGATTGACTACGATCAGGTGGACTACGGCAACTGGACGGGCGAAAAGGCCACCAACCAGCTTATTGCCCGCTTGCTGCACAACTATAGCATCAAGAAAAACGAGGAGGTCGGGCGCTACAAGCGCGAGAAGTTCAATATCAGCATCGGCGACGAACTGCCTGCTGGCGTATTGAAGCTCGCCAAGGTTTATTTGGCCAAAAAGCGCAAGCTCAAAGTGGGCGACAAGCTCGCTGGCCGCCACGGAAACAAGGGCATTGTGAGCCGGATCGTGCGCATTGAGGACATGCCGTTCCTCGAAGACGGTTCTCCGGTGGACGTTGTGCTCAACCCACTCGGTGTGCCCTCGCGTATGAACTTGGGCCAGATTTTCGAGACCGTACTCGGTTGGGCGGGCGAACGCCTTGGCTGTAAGTTTGCCACGCCGATCTTCGACGGTGCCAAAACCTATGAAGTAGAAAACTGGATCGAAAAGGCCGGACTGCCCGAACTGGGCCAGACCTACCTACACGACGGCGAAACGGGCGACCGCTTCCACCAACGTGCCACTGTGGGCGTGATCTACATGCTCAAACTTAGCCACATGGTGGACGACAAGATGCACGCTCGTTCCATTGGACCATATTCGCTCATCACCCAGCAGCCGCTTGGCGGTAAAGCTCAGTTCGGTGGCCAGCGTTTTGGCGAAATGGAAGTGTGGGCACTCGAAGCCTACGGCGCTGCCAACATCCTGCAAGAACTCCTGACCTACAAGTCGGACGATATTCAGGGCCGCGCCAAAGCCTACGAGGCGATCGTGAAAGGCGACAACCTGCCCGAAGCGAACATACCCGAGTCGTTCAATGTACTGGTGCATGAGTTGCGCGGTCTGGCGTTGGATGTGAAATTTGAAAGTTGATAGAAAGTCATGCTTGAAATAACGGAGACTGATAGGGGCTATCTCAGCGGAAAGGCGTTTTCCACTGTTTTTCGCTTTGGTGTGCGCGGTTTTTCAAAACCTCAAACGCGATTGGAATGGCTCGTCCCGATCATAACTAACAAACGGGTCATTCACTTTGGATGCGTAGATCACCTCTCCATTGTGGAACAACGGCGCAAGGAAAACACTTGGCTGCACGATATTTTGGCAAAAAACTGTCCCGACTTAGTCGGTATTGATATTGACGAACAAGGGATTGACTACATGAAGGGGGCTGGCTTTGAAGTTTACCGGGCCAACGTCCTTACGGATCCCGCACCGGCCGAAGTACTTTCACGAAAGTGGGACTACATCGTGGCTGGCGAAGTACTGGAGCATATTGACGACCCGGTTGCTTTTTTGACAGCCATCCGAGAAAAATACGCGCCGGTGACGGAACGGATCATTATCACGGTGCCTAATGCGATGAGTTATACTAACTTCCGCTTCGCACTGAGTAACACGGAAATGATTAATTCGGATCACCGCTTTTGGTTTTCACCGTTCACGCTGCTCAAAGTGGTGGAACGGGCGGGAATTTTCCCGGAGGGATACGATTTGTGTGTTGATGAACCCATTTCGATGTTCAGTATCAAGTATTGGTTGCGGAATCGCCCCTTGTTTCGCAACCGGGTTGTGCTGGTCGGTCGCCTGAACGGTTGAATCATGAACGCAATCATTTCGACCTGGATTTATCTGGATGCTCCTGAAGAGCGTTCCGATTACCCGCAAGTGGGCAAACAATCCCACCTGCCGGAGTTTCAGATGGTGTACTGGAAGTGCGTGGCGGTGTTTTATGCCCTTAGCAAACGGGTTAATCCTAACGCTCGTCATATCCTGTTCACCAATCAACGCGAAGACCAACTGCCCGTTGACCAAGGATTTAACTGGCCCCATTTTCTCCGGCAGTTGGAGGTGGAAATCGTGACGCTCCCACTGACTTGGCAAACGCCGTCAGGCTTCCACGGGATGTGGCGCAACCAGTTTTATATTTTTGATATTTTGCAGTTCTTTGAAAAACAGGTTCATGACGACGATTCCGCACTGCTGGTGTTCGATTCCGATTGTTTAATCAACCGCCCGCTTGATAGGTTGGTGCGGGAAATCCAAAAAGACGGACTGCTTGTGCTGACGATTCCGTTTGATCTGGACGACAACATCAACGGGATTACCCGCCGCGATATGCGCCGCTTGTTTGCCGAACTGGACGGCGGTACCGATCCCGGCTACGACCCCATTTATTACGGCGGGGAAGTGTTCGCCAGTACCCTGCCCGCTGTTCGCCAAATCAACGCACGGATGCCCGGCCTATGGGAAAATATGCTGACACGGTATGAGGCAAAGACGGCCAAATTCAACGAAGAGGCCCATTTCCTGAGCTATTTTTACAACAAGATCAGGAAGTTTGGGCCGCTCGAACCATTCATCCGGCGTATTTGGACTTCTACCAGATACACCGATGTTCAAGCGAGTGATGCTGATCTGCCCATCTGGCATTTACCTTCGGAAAAAACCGGCGGTATTGCCATACTGTTTGACTGGCTACGGGCAAACCGACCTTTGCCCGCCAGTATTACAGAACTCGGAATGTTGGTTGGAGTGCCGGTTCGTTCACGTTACCGAAATCTCCGGCACCGACTGAAATACACCGCCTTGTACCGGCTGTGGTTGAAAATTAGCGGAACGTAAAAAGAGCAATGGCTAAACGGACAAAATCACCCCTGCGCGCGCAGTTCAACCTGCTCAAGTTCCACACCAAAACCTGGTTCGCCGGGTGCCTTTTTACCCTCATGGGCAAAAAGACCGTGGTACTGAACGGCGTGGAAGTACTGGTGCCGTTGGACTTGGCAGATTTCCGGTTGCGCGGGCAGTTTATGATTGGTTCGTATGAGCGGCAGGAGCGCCGGTTTTTGAAAACCCACCTCAGGCCCGATGCCTCCGTACTCGAACTGGGCGGCTGCCTCGGAATCGTTTCTTGCGTGGCCAACCGCTTGCTCAACCACCCCGAACACCACGTTGTGCTTGAGGCTAATCCCATACTGATCCCCTACATCCAACGAAACAAAGAACACACGCGCTCCGCTTTTTCTGTAGAGTGCTGTATCATCTCCAACAACCCGGAAAACCATTTTTTTGCCAGCAAAACCATCGGAAGCAGCAGTATTCTCCGAAAAACCAAAGACTCCGTCCAAATCAGCGTACCGGGAAAGACCATCGCCGATCTGGAGCACACCCATCAACTCAAATTCGATACCCTCATCATGGACATCGAAGGCGCCGAACTGGTTTTTCTTCGCGAAAACCGCCAGTGGTTGCGCCAAATCGAAACTGTTTTTATGGAAATACACCCGCATTCCGACCTCTTGTCCGACTCCGATGTGGCAGAGTGCCGCCAAATCTTGGAAGAAGCAGGGCTTCGGATCGTGGCAACAGAGGACTACATTTGGGTCCTTCAACGAAACACAAATTGATTTTTAGTAGTACAACTCAACTATTCACGATATGCCTTTCAAAAAGAAAAGCAACAAGACCGACCAAAACTTCGAAGGAATCATCATAAGCCTGGCCAGCCCTGATGAGATTCTGGAGCGCAGCTACGGCGAGGTGCTCAAGCCGGAGACCATCAACTACCGCTCCTACAAGCCCGAACGCGACGGCCTGTTCTGCGAGCGCATCTTTGGCCCGGTAAAAGACTACGAATGCTATTGCGGCAAGTACAAACGCATACGCTACAAGGGTATCGTGTGCGACCGCTGCGGCGTAGAGGTCACCGAAAAAAAGGTGCGCCGCGAACGCATGGGACACATCAAACTGGTCGTGCCCGTGGTTCACATCTGGTTTTTCAAAAGCCTGCCGAACAAAATCGGATACATCCTCGGCATTCCCTCCAAAAAACTGGAAACCATCGTGTACTACGAACGGTACGTGGTCATCAACCCCGGTATCAAAGCGGCTGAGGGTACCAGCAGACTTGACCTGCTCACCGAAGAAGAATACCTGGAAATCCTCGAGGCACTGCCCAAGGACAACCAGCTGCTTGACGACAACCATCCCGACAAGTTCGTCGCCAAAATGGGAGCCGAGGCCATCCACCACCTGTTGAGCATTCTCAACCTTGACGACCTGGCCGCTCAACTGCGCCACGAGGCAAACACCGAAGCCAGTCAACAAAAAAAGGCCGATGCCAACAAACGCCTTCGCGTAGTGGAAGCCTTCCGCGATGGCCTCGAAAGTGCCGGCCAACGCCCCGAGTGGACGGTCATCCACTACCTGCCCGTAGTGCCCCCCGAACTGCGCCCACTCGTGCCGCTCGACGGTGGCCGTTTCGCTTCGTCCGACCTCAACGACCTGTACCGACGTGTGATCATCCGCAATAACCGCCTCAAACGCCTCCTCGAGATCAAAGCGCCGGAGGTTATCCTGCGCAACGAAAAACGTATGTTGCAAGAGGCCGTGGACTCGCTGTTCGACAACTCGCGCAAATCCAATGCCGTGAAAGCCGAAGGCGGCCGCGCCCTCAAATCGCTGTCCGATATCCTGAAAGGCAAACAAGGCCGTTTCCGCCAAAACCTGCTCGGCAAACGGGTGGACTACTCTGGTCGTTCGGTCATCGTGGTAGGCCCAACCCTCAAATTGCACGAGTGCGGCATTCCCAAAGCGATGGCAGCCGAACTATTCAAGCCGTTTGTCATCCGAAAACTCATCGAGCGGGGCATCGTCAAGACTGTAAAATCGGCTAAAAAACTCGTGGACCGCAAGGATCAGGTCATTTGGGAAATCCTCGAAAATATCCTGCGCGGCCACCCGGTCATGCTCAACCGTGCCCCGACGCTGCACCGTTTGTCCATCCAGGCTTTCCAACCGCGCCTCATCGAAGGCAAGGCTATCCAGCTGCACCCGCTCGTCTGCACGGCTTTCAACGCCGACTTCGACGGTGACCAAATGGCCGTACACGTGCCGCTCAGCCATGCCGCTATTCTGGAGGCTCAGGTGCTCATGCTCTCGAGCCACAATATGCTCAACCCGCAGGACGGCTCGCCCATCACCCTGCCTTCGCAGGACATGGTACTCGGCCTGTACTACCTGACCAAGGAACGCAAATCCATCCCGGAAAACCCCGTCAAGGGCGAAGGCTGCCGCTTCTACTCCGCCGAAGAGGTACAGATCGCTTACAACGAAGGCCAAGTTGACCTGCACGCCGCCATCCAGTGCCGCGTGAACGTAGAGGAAAACGGCATCGTCACACCCAAGCGCATCCAAACCACGGTGGGCCGCGTGCTCTTCAATCAAGCCGTACCACCCGGCGTGCCCTACATCAACGAACTGCTCACCAAACGCAACCTGAAAGGCATCATTGGCGAAATTATTCAGCGCACCAACTTCAAGTTGACCGCCGAATTCCTCGATGCCATCAAGGAACTGGGCTTCGGCTGGGCGTTCAAGGCCGGCCTGTCCTTCAACCTCGGTGACCTGATCATTCCCGAAATGAAGAAAACCGCTCTCGAAGCCGCTCAAATAGAGGTGGACGAGGTGTGGGAAAACTACAACATGGGCCTCATCACCTACAACGAGCGCTACAACCAGATCATTGACAAGTGGACCTACGCCGACAACCGGATCACCGACCGCCTCATGCAGGAAATCAGCCAACATAAGCAAGGCTTCAACTCCGTGTTCATGATGCTCGACTCCGGTGCCCGCGGCTCCAAGCAGCAGATCAAACAACTCTGCGGCCTGCGCGGCCTGATGGCCAAACCGCGAAAATCCGGCGACTCCGGAGGGGCTATCATCGAAAACCCGATCCTGTCCAACTTCCTTGAGGGCCTCTCCGTGCAAGAATACTTCATCTCCACACACGGTGCCCGCAAGGGTCTTGCCGACACGGCCCTCAAAACCGCCGATGCCGGCTACCTTACACGCCGTTTGGTGGACGTGGCCCAAGACGTGGTCATCCGAGAGGAAGACTGCAACACGCTGCGCGGTATTGACACCACCGCACTCAAAGAAGGCGACAAGGTCATCCAGCAATTGTCCGAACGTATCAAAGGCCGCTACAGCCTGTACGATATTTACCACCCCGAAACGGAAAAACTGATGATCGCCGCCGGCGAATACATCAGCGAGCAGGATGCAAAGAGCATTGACACCGTAGGCGTGGAAACGGTCACCATCCGTTCCGTGCTCACCTGTGAAAGCCGCCGCGGCGTGTGCGCCAAGTGCTACGGAAAAAACCTCGCCACCGGCCGCATCGCCGAAACCGGCGATGCCGTGGGCATCATCGCAGCACAGTCCATCGGCGAACCGGGAACCCAGCTCACCCTGCGTACCTTCCACACCGGTGGTACGGCCATGATCGGCCAAACCGACAACGACATCGTGACCCGCAACGCCGGAAAAGTCGAGTTCGACTCCATCAAAACCGTGAGCACCGTCGGCACCGACGGCAAAACGGTGGAAGTGGTCGTGTCCCGTATCGGCGAACTCCGCGTGGTGGATAGCAAAACCGGACGCATCGTTGCCCAAAGCTACATCCCATACGGCTCGTTCCTGTACGTAACCGACGGCCAGGAAGTGGACAAGGGCGTGAAAATCTGCTCGTGGGATGCCTTCAACGCCACCATCGTGAGCGAGTTTACGGGTATCGTCAAGTACCACAACCTCGAAGAAGGCGTAAACTTCCGCATGGAACGCGACGACCAAACCGGCTTCGCCGAAAAAGTCGTGATCGAGAGCAAGAACAAGCGCAAGATCCCGTCCATCGCTATCGTGAATGCCAAAACCGGCGAGGAATTCAAAAACTACACCCTCCCGATCGGTGCCTATATTTCCGTCGAAGACGATGAAGAAGTGAAAATCGGCCAGCAGATTGTGAAAATCCCCCGCAAACTCGGCAAGATCGCCGACATCACGGGCGGTCTGCCGCGTGTAACGGAACTGTTCGAGGCCCGCAACCCGACCAACCCGGCCTCCGTGGCTGAAATTGACGGTATCATCGCTTTTGGTGCCATCAAACGCGGTAACCGCGAATGTACCATCGAAGCCAAGGACGGCCAAAAACGCAAGTACCTCATTCCGCTCACCAAGCACATCCTCATGCAAGAGGGCGACTTTGTACGCTCCGGAACCGCTCTGACGGAAGGCACTATCTCGGTGAAAGACATCCTCGCCATCAAAGGCCCGTTTGCCGCATCGTACTACCTCGTCAACGGCGTACAGGAGGTGTACCGGTCGCAGGGTATCAACATCAACGACAAACACATTGAGGTCATCGTACGCCAAATGCTGCGTCGCCTTGATATCGTTGACCCCGGCGATACCCACTTCCTCGCTGGCGAACCGGTCGAGCGCAACGAGTTCATTGACTACAACGACTGGATTTACGACAAGAAATTCATCACCGAGCCGGGCGAAAGCCAAAAACTACGTGCCGGCGCGCTCGTCACTCTCCGCCAGGTGCGCGAGGAAAACTCTTTCCTCAAGCGCAACGACAAAAAACAGGTCGAATACCGCGATGCCATGCCTGCCACAGCCGTTTCCATGCTGCTAGGTATCACTAAAGCATCGCTCGGCACCGACTCGTGGATTTCCGCTGCATCGTTCCAGGAGACGACCAAGGTGCTCAGCACCGCCGCCATCGCGGCCAAAAAGGACAACCTCATGGGACTCAAGGAAAATGTCATCGTGGGCAAGAAAATCCCCGCCGGTACCGGTATGCGCCAGTACGACCGCATCCAGGTCACCGGTTCGGGCCGCCCGTTCCGCGATGCCGCCAACCGCGAAGTGGAAATGCTGGTGGACGACGCTGAATAGGTACAATGTGCTAATGTGCTAATTACCGCTGTTCCCTGAAAGACGGGAACAGCGGTAATTGTTTTTTTACCAGTTACGTGGCGTTTCGCAGCACCTCGCGAGGGTCCCGTGTAGCTCGCGAGGGTCTCCGACCCGATGCGGCTCCCCGCTCGCGAGGGTCTCCGACCCGAAGCGGCTCGCCCGAAGCGGCTCGCCCGAAGCGGCTCGCCCGAAGCGGCTCGCCGAGCGGCTCACATTTTCAAAGCCCCTACAACTTCTGTCTCAGGGCGATATCTTCCGGATGGTTGAAGTCAAAAATCCGCACAGTAGCCTCACCGATTGGTGTCTTAGGCAAGATTTTTCCGTGGTATAGTTCAAAGTGATCGACCCAGATGTCTGTGCGCGGGTTGAAAAAACGAATGAGTTGACCATCCACGAATGTACCAAGGTCGCTGCCCTTGTTGCCATTGCAAATTGGGCAAGACAATGCAAGATTATCGGGCGAAGAACTGCCGCCATGCTTAAGGCTGGTGATATGGTCAATCTCAAATGGAAAACCTGCAATATGTTGGGGTAGTAAACAGTACTCGCATTTGTAATTTGCCCGTTCCGCCACTAATTGTCGGGCGCTCTCAGGAATGTAGCGGCTCATGGCTCAGCAGGGTTAACGCGTGCGCTTTGGCTGTACGGATAATGCGTTCCAAAATGAAGTAGCCCTCTAATTCGTGTTCTTCCTCCTCCGTGAGCACGGTCGAGGATTTTTTGTAGAGCAATTCGCTTAACCGTTTTTGTTTTCGCTCGGAAGGACGGTAGTTGAGTACTTTTTCCGGAGATAGGCTTGCCAAAAACTCAGCAAGTTCGTCGTACACATTGTTTGTCTGTTGGGCCATGTTGTCGAAAAATTGGTACAAAAAAAACTTTTACCCCCTTTGGCCAGCCAAAGGTACTTGGAATCCGCCAACAAAATTCTCGCATCTTTGTACATTGACCACTTTTCAAAAATTAAGGAAAATGAAACTGCTCGCCCTGCTAACGCTCCTCCTCGCCCTGCCCGCTCTCGCCACCGCGCAGTGCTTCACCGCCTACCGCGACCTCGGCAACAAACTCGTGCAGGAAAAAAAGTACGACGAAGCCATTGCCAAATACCAAAAGGGCAAAGGCTGCAAGACCGACAAACCCGCCGACGGCGACAAGCAGATGGATGCCCTTATCGTCAAGGCTAAAAACTTGAAATCGCCGCCGCAGCCAAAACCGGCTGCCAAGCCCGCCGCCATCAAACCCAAACCCGCGCCCGGCCCTACCGAAGCCCAAAAACAGGCCGAAGCCGCCGCCGCACGCGCCGACGACGATGCCTGGGACATTGCCCAGGGCACCCTCACCGGCTGCAAACGCTACCTCGACAAGTACAAAAACAAAAACGGCCGCCACATAGCCGCCGCCCAGCAGTGCGTGCGCGACTACTCCGGCGACGACTCCGACAGCGTGCTGAACAAGGACGACCGCTGCCCCACCGAAAAAGGCTCGGCAGCCTATCACGGCTGCCCGTCACCCAAGCCGGAAACGGAACCTGTGCCGACCGACCCAACCAAATGCGATGGCTGCCCCGAAATGGTATCCGTATCCGGTGGCACCTTCACCATGGGCTGCAAAAACAGCACCCGGGACGGCGAGTGCTACGACGACGAAAAACCGCCCCACGAGGTGACGGTGCGGGATTTTTTTACATCGGCAAATACGAAGTGACACAAGCAGAATGGCGGCGGGTGATGGGCAGCAACAGCAATCCCTCGTACAACGATAATTGCGACCAATGCCCGGTAGAACAAGTTTCGTGGGACAACGTACAGGCGTTCATGAAAAAACTGAACGCGCAGACTGGCAAAAGCTACCGCCTGCCCACCGAAGCGGAGTGGGAATACGCCGCCCGGGGCGGCGCTCGCTCCCTCTCCTCTGGGG
>JBEBHD010000316.1:0-4887 GCA_040080915.1 Saprospiraceae bacterium | reverse complement strand
TTGTTGCATCGGATAGTACGGCATCGTACAAATCCCGAATGTAGGCCAACATGATGTCCACATCAATGCGCATGATGTTGTCCGGGTCTTTGCTCATGCGGGCGTGTTCGCGGGAAATTTTGTCGAGGAAGATTTTTGCTTTTTGCAAATCCATGTTTAAAGCTGGCTATTTTTTGTGCAAATAAAGGCAGTATCCTTCAGAACGACAAACCCTGATCCGGTTTCCCTATTTTTCGATACGTTTGCGCCCATGTTTCTCGAACCACATTTCAAGGGCCAGCGTGCAGGCTGGATCGAGGTGATCTGCGGCTGCATGTTTTCCGGCAAAACGGAAGAGCTGATCCGTCGGCTCAAACGCGCCCGGATCGCCGACCTCAAGGTGGAGGTTTTCAAACCGCTCTTGGACACCCGTTACGATGCCACCAATATTGTTTCGCACGACACCTCCACCGTGCTGGCTATCCCTGTCGAGCGGTCAGAGCAACTGCTGGAAATCAATACCGAAACATCCGTAGTCGGTGTGGACGAAGCCCAGTTTTTTGATGCTGACCTGCCGGAGGTTTGCCAGGAGCTGGCCCTGCGCGGCGTGCGCGTGGTGGTGGCCGGTTTGGACATGGATTTTCGCGGAAAACCCTTCGGCCCCATACCCTCCCTTTTGGCCCAAGCCGAGTATGTCACCAAGGTGCACGCCATTTGCGTGCATTGCGGCAACCTCGCTACGCACTCCTACCGGTTGGCCTTTGGCGACGAGGTGATCTTGCTCGGCGAAAAAGAACAGTACGAACCGCGTTGCCGCTCCTGCTACGCCAATGGCAATATATTACGATTGAAATAACCCGCATGGAACTCTACATCCTTTGTGCTTTTGCTTTTCTGGCCGGACTCATTGACAGCATCGTGGGCGGCGGCGGCTTGGTGCAGATTCCGGCGTTTTTTATCCTGTATCCCCAGTTGTCGGTGCCCAACGTGATCGGTACTAACCGCTTGGCCTCGGCCGTAGGCACTTCGGTAGCGGCGTGGAATTATGCCAAAAGTGTGAAAATTCCTTGGAAAACCGTGCTTTGGGCTGGCGGCGCTGCGGCACTATTTTCTTACCTCGGCGCGACGGTGCAGAGCCTTTTGCCCTCGTCGGTACTGAAACCGATCATGCTGATCCTCATCATCGTGATCGCCGTGTACACCTACCGGAAAAAAGATTTTGGCCAGGAAGAACGTCTCCGGGTGGCTCCGGAAAAAATAGCCTGGTGGGCGGCCGGCATTGGCGCGGTTCTGGGGTTTTACAATGGCTTTGTCGGACCTGGCACCGGCAGCCTGTTGGTTTTCGGGTTTGTGAGCGTGATTGGCTATAGCTTTCTCTCCTCGTCGGCCATTTCAAAAATCGTCAATGTGGTTGCTGATGCCTCGTCGCTGATCTTTTTTCTTTCTCACAAGTACGTCCTGTTCCATTTGGCACTCCCGATGATGGCGTGCAATGTCGCTGGTTCGTACGTTGGCAGCCGCATGGCGGTGCTTCGGGGTAGCAGTTTTATTCGCAAGGTTTTCCTCGTGGTAGTGGCCGGCATCGTGGTGCGATTTGCCTGGGACGTGTTCAAGGGAAACTGAACCGTCGTGGAAAAAACGGCTTTTTTGAAAGTAGATTTGGAAAAACGGAGATGCCCGATGTACCTTCGCACCCCAATTTGGGAAAACACTCGAATCAAGAAATTTTCTGCAAATAGTTATCAGTCATGAAAAAAGACATCCATCCGAGCAGCTACCGCATCGTCGTGTTCAAGGACATCTCCACCGATGAAGCATTTCTGGGCCGTTCCTGCGTGAACACAAAAGACTCCATTACTTGGGAAGACGGAAAAGATTATCCGTTGGTGAAAATGGAAATCTCCGCCTACAGCCATCCGTTCTTCACCGGCAAAATGAAGTTTGTGGACACGGCAGGCCGGATTGACAAGTTCAACAAGAAATTCGCCAACTCCAAGTTTGCCAAGCAAGGAACTGGGGAAGAATAAGTTGGCATTTTTGCATTCCAAGGAACGAGAGCCAGCCTGTTTGCACAGGCTGGCTCTCGTCATTGGTGGAAAGTGAAATGCCCTCGTTTACTTCGATGTACTGGCGATGTGCGCGTTTCTCTCATCAGACTCCACGAGGCCGTCACGCAGGCGGACAATCCGGTGGGCGTGCAAGGCGATGTCGGCTTCGTGCGTGACGAGGATGACTGTATTGCCAGCGCGGTGAATCTGCTCAAAAAGTGCCATGATCTCGTGAGAAGTCTTGGTGTCGAGGTTGCCCGTCGGCTCGTCGGCGAGGATAATGGCAGGGTCATTGACCAAGGCGCGGGCAACGGCCACACGCTGTCGTTGGCCGCCTGACAGTTCGTTCGGTTTGTGCATGACCCGGTCGCCGAGACCGACAGACTCCAGTGTTGCGCGTGCCTTGTCCAAACGATCACCTTTTGGATAGCCAGCATACACGAGCGGAAGGGCCACATTTTCGAGAGCGGACAAGCGGGGGAGCAGGTTGAAGGTTTGGAAGACAAAGCCGATCTGTTTGTTGCGCACCTCGGCCAAGTCGCCGTCGTCCATCGTGCTCACTTCGATGTCGTTGAGCCAGTACTTGCCGCTGGTCGGCGAGTCGAGGCAACCCAGCAGGTTCATCAGTGTGGACTTGCCGCTACCCGACGGGCCCATGAGCGCCACGTACTCGTTTTTAGCAATTTCGATACTGACATCTTTAAGGGCCTCCACTTTTTCGGAGCCCATGATGTAGGTTTTGTTGAGGTGTTGGATGGAGATCAGCATTTTTTCAGGCGATGAACGATGAGTGATGAGTGAGGAGCCGTGTGTGTCAGCGTTTTTTTCTGAAAATCAAACCGGTGACGACAAGAAGCAGGCCCACGATCCATTTGGTAAGTTTGGCGATTAGGTCGGGGAACAGCAGGTAGCCGGCTAAGAGTATTCCTCCCGTCACGGCAAGTGCGATAAATAACCAGTTCCAGTTCTTAGATGTGTTCCCGTCTATTGCCATGAGAATGAAGTGTGAGTATGCTGGGGCGAAATTCGGGGCGTGAAGTACGCAGTTTGCCCATGCGCTCGTACAAAGGATAGATGATCGGCAACTTTGCCTCGGCAAACTACGGGGAATGCACGAACAACGTAAGCCCTTTTCCCTACCTTCGCCCGCACAAATGTAACGGAATGAACGGAACCTTGCCCTCAGACAAAACGCTCATCAAACACGTTGCCATCGCCGGGAACATTGGCGCTGGCAAAACCACCCTCAGCGAAATGCTCGCCCGCCATTTTGGCTGGGACGTACACTACGAAGACACCGAAAATAACCCTTATCTGGCCGACTTCTACTTGGACATGAAGCGCTGGTCGTTCAACCTTCAGGTGTTTTTCTTGTCCAGCCGATACCAACAGATGTTGCGCATTCAGCAGGGCAACCGCACGGTGATCCAAGACCGAACCATCTACGAAGATGCCTACATTTTTGCCCCCAATCTCGCCGATATGGGCCTAATGGAGCGCCGCGATTTTGAAAATTATACCCAACTATTCCTGTCCATCATTTCCCAGATCAAGCCACCCGACCTGATGATCTACCTGCGCGCGAGCATCCCGACGCTGGTGGAACACATTCAAATGCGCGGACGAGATTACGAAGGCAGCATCAGTATCGAGTACCTCAAACGCCTCAATGAACGCTACGAAAACTGGATCACCAACTACGGCGAGGGCCGTCTGCTCATTATCAACGTGGACAACCTCGACTTTTCGAGCAATAAGGAACACTCCGGTAAAGTACTCGAAATGGTGCAAGCCGAACTGCACGGACTCTTTTAGACTTTTAGCCGTTGGCATTCCTGAGCGTAATGCCAAAACTAAGCGGTGTACTCTTATTCGGAAGCCAATAGCCAACAGCATGAATATCGAGCAATTTCGCGTGTATTGTTTCACAAAAAAAGGTGTCACGGAGAATTTTCCGTTCGACGAGGTGACTCTGTGCATGCGTGTCGCGGGAAAAATATTCGCGATCACCGGCCTTGACAACGAACGGTTTACCGTCAACCTGAAGTGCGAACCCGATTACGCCGTCGAACTACGCGAACGCTACCCGGAAGTGCAATCCGGCTGGCACATGAACAAAAAACACTGGAACACCGTGGATTTTGAAGGCTCCCTGGACGAACCCGCGCTCCGACATCTCATTGATCATTCATACGAACAAGTGGTCAAGACCCTGAAAAAAGCAGATCGCGAAGCGCTTCTGGCTATTGGTTTTTAGCCATTGGCTGTTGCTCATTGGCTTCCGAATAGGAGTACACCGCTTGGGTCTGGCATTACGCTCGGGAAAGCCAACGGCCAACAGCAGGCTACTCCACCCAGAGCAATGCCAAGCCTGAAGCAAGCAACGTCAGGCCAGTGATCAGGCCTGCGCTGTGTTCCCAGGCGTGCCAGTCAAGGCGCTTCAGCCCGTGGAGAGCGAGATAAACCCAAAGGAGCATGCCAAGGATGGTAACAACGGCGTACGACAAGGCCATCAGCGCCACAAAACCCCAGCCGTGCTGACCAGCAGCAAGAAAATACCCTTCAATTTCGAGGCAGGGAGATAGGAACATGGCGGCTGCCAAAGTGCCGATCACGCCCCAGCGGGTAGTTTGTCTATGCAAATGAAAATGGTGGTGGTAGTAGTGTTGGTAAAGATAAAATACACCCAACACGCCGAGCAATGCCGGAGCCAACCAGCGGGTGAACACGTCTACGCTTTCGGCCAGCACCCCGCCTAACCCCGCCAATACCACCCCGACGAGCACCGTACTCAACACATGCGCAGCGCCCGTCACAAATGTGATCCACAATGTACGGCCAGACGACCAACCCTCCTGCC
>JBEBHD010000078.1:0-18227 GCA_040080915.1 Saprospiraceae bacterium | reverse complement strand
TCATAAACCCGTACGTAGTCTACGATCATTTTTTGCGGGAAAGGCGTCTGGGCTATGGGGAAACCGACGTAATTGCCGCCAACGGCCACGTTGAGCAGCATAAAAAAGGGCTGGTCAAACACCCATTCGCCCGGAACATCACCGCGTTCGATACGCTGGTACAGGTAATCGTCCACGAAGAAGTCAATCTTTTCAGCATCCCATTCGACAGCAAAAAGGTGGTAATCTGTGTCGAAGCGGGCATTTTGCAAGGCATGGTTTTTTGTAATCGGATTCCCGCCCGAATAGCCAGGTCCGTGAAGAGTGCCTTGCATGATATGAGGGCTTTGTCCCCGTATTTCCATGATGTCTATCTCGCCACATTGAGGCCAGCTCACGGTCTCTACGTTGGAGCCGAGCATCCAGAACGCCGGCCACAGCCCAGGCCCGAAAGGCGTTTTCAGCCGGGCTTCAAACCGGCCGTATTGCTGCGCAAACAAGCCCTTCGTATTGATCCGCGCCGAGGTGTAACCATTGCCGGAGCGCAGCGCCGTGAGCACCAGGTTGCCCGTGCCATCCATAGAGACATTTTCGGGAGCCTTGGTGTACACCTGCAATTCTGCATTGCCCCAGCCGTTCTGCCCATTTCCCAGATCATAATTCCATTTCGAGGCATCAGGCTGTTCACCGGCAGTGCCGTTGAACTCGTCGCTCCAGGTCAGTTGCCAGTTGCGTTGGTCTATTTTCTGGAAATCATCAGGCTTGCAGCCTGAAAAAGCAAGTGAAAGTAGAAGTATCGCGTAGAAGAATAGCGTTGTGCGCATGATTGTTAAGTTTTGGTAGTACGGACTAATACGTGATCAAGCGTTGGTAAGTGACCGGGTGACTTCGAGTTACCCGGTCACTATAGTTGCACTTGTGAGCGTATCAGTTACGGAAATAAATATTGTCCAAAAAGATGTCGCCATTGCCGTCAAACTTGAGCTGGATCACGTTGCTCAGGTTCACGGGTGCGAAGGACGATAGCGGAATGTTGATGCTCGACCAGCCGGTTGTAGGCACAGTGAGCGTCACAGGTGTCTCGACCGGCCCCGGGCTAATGATGTACACTTTAAGCGAGGTTGAATTGGCCGACCAGAAATCGAGGTGGAGTGAACTTAGCGCCGAGACGTTCTGGGGGGATCCAAGTTGAATGCCCTGGTAGTTCAGGCCAGCATATTTCAGGGTATTATTCCCCTGAATGGGAATCTGAGTCACTACGGTGGCTTGCCCCCAGTTAGGGTTCAGGTCCGTACCGGCAACATTGGAGTAGGCGTTGCTGAATACCGAAATCACGCCGGAAGCCGGATGGGTAGGTGGGGGTGCTGCAGTAGCCGGTGCCGTGGGTGGGGCACTGGCAGTGTAGAAATAGACATTATCAACGTAGATACTGGGAATGTTTTGGACGTCGTCCGAAAAGATGACCTGCGCCAGTTTGGCTCTGTTGCTCAGCCCGGCAAAGTTTGCAAACGGAATATCGAGGCTAATCCACTGCTGGGACTGCGCCACCGGGATATTGGTGGTAAATGCACCCGTTCCGCCTGTCCCATTATCTACCACTTCGATTTTCAAGCGGCCAGCGGCAGGCAAGGTATTCGGAAGGTAAATGTCCACATGCAAATGCGTCATGGCTGTAGCGTCAACGGTCGGGGATGTGAACTGAATCCCGACAAAATTGAAATCAGTGTAGTGCAGTATGTTGTCGCCGTTCACCGCGAAGTCTGCCGACTGTGTGGTCTGGAACGGCGCCCAGTAGCCGTTGTAGTAATCTACCGGAACATTCGTATAAGCATTGCTAAAAAGTGAAATGACAGTGGCCGCGGGGCGAGTGGGCACCGGCGCCGGCTGGAAATTACCCACAGAATTGAGGCGCAACGAGCCTTTGACAGGCACCCCGCCCACTGTGGCAGTAATGGTCGCGTTGCCTGGCCCGCCTACCACTGTAACCTTTCCGGAAGCGTCCACCGTAGCTATAGCCTCGTTCGAGGAGGCAAACGAAAAATAAGATGACGTTACGGTCACCGTCTGGTTAATTCCCGAAGGCAGGTTAGCCGTCGAGCTCAGGCCACCAATCACTTTGGTAACACCGACAAAAGCCGTCTCCACCTGGTCCTGCCCGTTCAAGATGGCGTGTTGCGGCTGGGCCACGGTGCCGAGTTTTTCATACTTCACCTCGTCAATCCAAAAGGTGTAACCTCTGTCGTTTTCCGGGCCTTCGGAATAAAAAAACATGCCGCGTTCGACCTTCAGTTTGGATGGATCGGGCAGTGGAATGATGTACTTCTGCCAGTTGGTTGTCACAGGCACACCCGAAATCGAAGCCTGGTATTTATTCGCCCCAAGATCGTTCCCGAAGCCAAGGACATCAATGTTGGCAGGCTGGGAGGCCTTCATCCAGAAAGTCAGGGCATTGTACCCCGACAAGTCCCGCCCGACACCGGTAAAGAAAGTGCCGCCGGCATAGGCGCCCCGAGGGTCGCCAGCATCGGGCACCTCAAAGCGCATGGAGGCAGTGGATACATCATTGTAGGTCACCGAGTTGTCCACATTGAATGCCGTAGGCACAGAGCTTGCAAAGGCGGCATAGTTCAGGCCGGAACTGAAGGTGTTGATGAATACTTCGGGATTCGTGGAGTAGGTAACCGGCTCCAATTCATTGAGGTCGCGTTCACAGCCCGACAGCAGGGCGGCGAAAATTCCGACGGGTGCAAATTTTATCAAGCGGGTGAGTAACGTAGTGCTCATATCGTCACAAGTGTTTTATTTGCCAATATTGATGAACAGATAGGTGCGGATTTCCCACTCATTGCCGTTGTCGAATCCGACAGCGTTGGGATCAGGCACCGGGTTTCCGGCACCGTTTACGGTTTGTACAGGGGAGTAGCGCGGCGAGTAACGGTCGAGTGTACGGTAAGTGCCGCGCACGCCGAACCGGGTATCCGGCATATTGAACCAGTCTGGTTTGCCCAGGGAGATGGACACATCTGCCATCAACTGGAGCGGAAAGGTGAGGTTGAAATCGCGGTGATAGTCATAGGGGCCCCAATCGTTGATTCGGACAAACGAGGTCAGTTTCAGGGTTTTGTGTATCACGCGCAAATCCAGGCCATACCGGCTGATGGTGCGTTTGTCGCTGCCATTGGCTTGCGCATCGCCGGCATACAGGTTGGCAATCAAGCCGAATTCGCTGCTGATTTTGGACACCAGTCGGGTGTTTACTTCCCATAAATCCTGTGCCGGAGCGGCACCCGGGAAAGCGAATGTGGTACGCCCGTCGGGGAAAATACCGATGGCAGCGTCCTGCGTGGTGGGCAAGTGGCGATACACCACACCGGCACTCAGGGCGAATTTGGCATCTTCGCTGCGGTCGCTGTCCCAGTTGTACATCCAGGAGCCGGGCGTGGGATCGAAGGTAAAGAGTAATTCGCCGGCTACCTGTTCCCGGTTGCCCCGCACCACAAACGGGTCATCGATGATATATCGGGGCCGCCCGGGAGCGAATACATCAGCCGGAATGGGGCCTTCGATTGGTTTTTGCCACAGGAAGTTGGGGGCAATCTGGAGGTTGCCCAGCGCGTAAGTGAAACCAGAGAGGAAGTTGAACTGGTTTCCGCTGCCACTGTCCTTCAGTCGCCAGCCGGTGAATGTCAGGGTGTTGTCGGCACCGCCGTTGGCCACTAAGCCCATGGCAGCCGACTGGGCATACCAGTTGAATCGGCCACCTTTATAGGTTAGTTTGATTTTTCCGCCAAAATTGTCTTCCGCTTTAATCTTATCCTTGTACGCCGTGTACTGCCCTGGCTCGCCCCGCACCACCTGAAACTCCCGGCCCTGCAGCGGCTGCCCGCCCCAAAGGCCACCCACTTCCACACCCAATTTGCCAAACTCCCGCTGGATATGCAAGCCCAGGCGCCGGGTTTTGGGTTGTGGTATGGCGAAGGAACTTTCGGTGAGGCCCAGTTGGTCCAGGTCTTCGTGAAAGACAGCAGCAACGTTGAATTTGCCAACCGTTTTTTGATATTTCAGCAACATTGCCGGGTTGGCACCCCACCAGAGTTGCGGGCCAAAAGCGATTTTTAGGCCCTTCAATGCTTTTTTGCCCGCTACTTCGAAACCGAAAGGGGCAATACCGTTGTACAGGTCAATCTGGGGGCCGTAGTTGGCTTCCGGGTAAAGGCCGAAAAAATCGCCCTCATAACCCCAGTGGTAGTGGCCCGTACGGTAAAAACCCTTGAAGTCAAAGTACTTGTGGTTCCATTCATAACTGGCCTGGTACAACTGAATCCGGTTCAGTGATTCTACTGTCAAATTTCCAGTGGTACTATTCAGTTGCACACGCCGTCCCCGGTTTTCGTAAAAAATCTGATCTATGGGGTTGTTGGCAATATTGCCCAATATATTCACATCTACATTTGCTCTGAAATTGGACGTCGGATTGGCTTCCACGCCGATAAAAAAGGACTGCAAATGATCGAAGCCCTGTTGGTCAGGATACGAGGTTGGGCCGGGGGCTGGGTTTTGCGGGGTCGTAATCAAATCGCCGCCGGTATTGAAGGTCGAAAGTTGTGCGCCCAACCGGCTTATCCCGACTGTTTGTTGCCGGCCGCCCTCAAGTGCTGCTTTGTCGCCCCGGGCCTTCAGGTATGCATCGACCACCTGAATGGCCGAAAAGTGCTGCTGAACGGCGGTGAGCGAGGTGCCTTGCGCGTAAGGATCAAACCGATGCGCTTCAGCAAGAGCGTAGTACGCCGCTCTCGGGTACAATTGGTAATGTCCTTTGGCATTGGTCGGACCTTTGGCGCAGATGCCGAACCACTCTTCGTTCATGTTATTGTCGCCAGCAACATAATCGAAAGAGTACCCCCCGTTTGACCAGGACGCACTGTTGTCGTGCACGCTCAGGTTGCTGGTTTGTTCGTATTTCCACCAGCCGTCGCTGAACTGAAAGGTGAAGCCGCCAATAGCGTTTCCGGCTTTGCCGAGGCCCGCTGCGTTTTCGTAAATTTCTTTCCAGTTGGCAACATCGTATATGGCCTGTGCCTGCTGATCTTCTTCATTGGCTTGTGCGTTGTAGGCATCGCTGCCGAATTCCGTAAGCATGACGGGTTTACCGTACGCTCTTTTCACCCGCTCAAAAAGATCGGTGGTAGAGATACCCCGGTAGACGTTGACACCAAGGATGTCCACATCCTTGCATTCTTTGGCGATGATGTCGAGAAACAACAGATCGCCGTTGCAAATCGCAACCGGATGCGATTGGTCAACAGCCTTCATCTCCAAAGCAGCCTTGTTGAAAAGTTGGTACAGGTAATGCGCCCGTTGAGTGGACACCCTGTCTTGCACCGGTATATCCTCGGTCTCGGCCCCGTCCCAGAAAAGACCGTAGTTGTTCTCGTTGCCCAACAAGTAGAGCAACAAACCCGGAGTGTTCTTGTACTCCGTTACCAGTTCCTTCACTTCTTTCAGCAAGAGGGCGCTGACCCTTGGATCGGAGTACTCGGTATTGGCAACCCAGGCGCCGTCCAGGGTCAGGCCATATCGGCCAAAAGAGTGGTTGAGCATGGTATAGATACCGTGCTGCTCATAGATATACTGAATCCACTTTTTGGGAATACCCGAGTACACCCGGATCGTGTTGGCACCCATGTTTTTCAACAGCGCCATCTCGTCATCCAGCGCTTTTTTGATGAAGTCGTCGGGTTGATTCCACAGACTGTAAGAGTAATTGGTACCGATGGGAAAGTAGTCCCAGTTCATTCCGTTGACCATCATTGGTCTCCCATTGACCAAGAGTTTAGCGCCAGCGGAGGTTTGTTCCAGTCGCACCGGAGCGCTTTGCGCAAACAGGCCGGTAAAACAAATTGAAAAAACACACAGCAGGAAAAGATGAAGTGCTTTCATGGATTTCGTCTTGATTGTTAACAGCATATACTTAAGGCCAAAAACCTGATGTGAATTTAGCGTTAACCGCGCCGGACTTTCATCTATATTTCATATATACATGCTGGCAAAAGTGCCAATTCAGCAAAATGAAAAAAAACTAAACTATTATAAGTCAATGCATTATCCTTTGTTTCGTTAGCAAGGAAGCATTAATGCGAAAAGATAGCATATACTAAATGTCGAGTAGCGCAGGGGCTGTAGCTAGTTCGTTTTGAGCTTGCCCAAGGCTTTGCGGCGCGGCAAAAACTAGAAGGTGCTTATTTAACGAAGGGCTTACTTTTGCCCAAAAACACACCACCATGAGCATCCTCAAAATCGTCACTATTCTCAATTGGATCGTCATCGCGATCCTCACCGTACTCGTAGCTCTGGCAATGATCTCTCCCACCAAAGGCGGAGATCCCGCTGGCCGGGGTATGGGTCAGCTCATTCAGCAGCTCGCTATCATCTGGCTTTTTGTGCTGCTCGGCTTGAACCTGCTGCCCTACAACTGGGCAAAATACACTGCGTTCGCGCTGATTTTGGCACCGTTTGCTTACATAAAATTTGGCTCAGCCTGGAGCAGCCTCAAACAGAAGGTCGCTTCAAAAACCGAGTCATCCAAATCCATGTTCGAGGACAAGGAGCGCGAAAGCATTGCTCGGGCGATCTACGAAGGCAAAACCGAAACTGTAAAAAAAATCCTGCAAAACCCAGTGCCGCGCCTCAACGAAGACGGCGAACTCCTTCGGTTCGTCGTGACCAAAACCGCCAGTTCCAACGACAAGATCGAAGAACGTATGGCGTGCATACGGCTGCTGTTTCAGGCAGGGGCACGCCTCGACAGCACGAATGGGCCAGGCATTCCCCCTCTTCATATCGCTATCGCCGAGACTGGAAATGCCCCGTTACTCCGGCTCTTGCTTGAGCACGGGGCCGATGCCAATACCAACTACGACAAACGCCCCATCCTGTTCGAGGCGGTAGGTTCGTACCTGAAGACTGACGCGGCGGCGCGGGTGCTACTCGAATTCGGGGCAGACCCCAACGCTACCGCTGTGCTCGACGACGAGCAAGGCCCCATCACGCCACTGTTGTGGGCTGCCATAAACGAACGCTGGGGTGCGTGCGCTACCCTGCTCGAAAAAGGCGCAAACCCCGATTTCAAAGCCGCCGACGGCACCACCTTTCAAAAACTGTTTCAGGAAGGCGAGATAACCTTTTCCCCCAACGCCTACACCACACGGGAGGATTTTGAGCGGTTGAAGAAAATACTGAAATAAAGCCATGAACATACTCACGCTTATAACCATCCTCAATTGGGTCATCATCGCGATCCTTGCCGTATTCGTGGGGAGCGAAATGTTCTTTTCTTCAAAAAACAAAAACAAAGGCGGAGACGCGGTAGGTCAAGCCTACTACAAAGCCTATTACCAAATCGCTACCATCGCGCTGTTCGTACTGCTCGGCCTGAACCTATTGCCTTTCGACTGGGCCAAGTACATGGCTTTGGGCCTCGTAATCCTGTCGGTCTTATTTAGAAAAATGGAGCCAATTTGGCTCGAAATGCGGCGCCAAAAGCAGATAAAGGCTCGGTACAAACTCGAAGATGCCCAGCCCATTTTTGAAGACCAAGCACGGGACCAAATCGCGCGGGCGATCCGGGATGGCGATCTGGAAAAATTCAAAAAATTGCTGCAAACGCCTGTTGAAAGGCTCTTCGAAGGGGGTAATTTACTTTCTTTCGCCATTTCACAGGCTTCTCATGGCCAACATAGGGCAGCGGAAAAACTCGAATGCATACGAGTGCTTTTCGAAATGGGGGCAACAATGGATAGTACAAAAGAATCGGACGTTCCGCCGCACATGGCCGCTGCAAGCACTGGCAATGTAGTACTGCTGCGCTTTCTGTTGGAGCAAGGTGCCGATGCCAATGCGTCCCAAAAAAACCATTTTGAACGCCCCATTCTTTTTGAGGCAGTCGGTGCCTATCAAGAACCGGAAGCCTCCGTGCAGGTCTTGCTTGAATTCGGAGCCGACCCCAACGCAACCGCCGTATTCGACGACAGACAAGGCCCCATCACACCACTGCTGCACTCCGCCATTCTCGAGCGCTGGGGCGTATGCGCCACCCTGCTCGAAAAAGGCGCAGACCCCGATTTCAAAGCTGCCGACGACACAACCTTTCAAAAACTGTTTCAGGCAGTTGAGAAAAACTTTTCCCCGGACGGTTATACCTCGCAGGAAGATTTTGAGCGGTTGAAAAAAATATTTTAAAAACATTTTGTTTTTAAAACTTCTCTTTCACACCTTTGCGCTCCATATTTTCAAACAAATAAATTAAACACACTATGGCAAGTGTAGGCACTTACCTCAATTTCCCCCGCCAGACGGAGGAAGCATTCAATTTCTACAAATCCGTCTTCGGCGGCGAGTTTACCGAAGGCGGCATCATGCGTTTCAGTGGCATGCCGCCACAGGAAGGCGTACCGCCCGTAGCCGAAGCCGACAAAAATCTGGTCATGCACGTAGGGCTTCCCATCCTCGGCGGTCACCTGCTCATGGGCACCGATGCCCCCGAAACCATGGGTTTTAATGTCAGGATGGGCAACAATTCCTACATCTGCCTCTCCCCGGGCTCCCGCGCCGAAACCAAGCGCCTGTTCGACGCACTTTTGGCGGGTGGTAAAGCGGAGATGGAGCTTCAGGACACGTTTTGGGGCAGCTATTTCGGTAGCGGCACCGACAAGTTCGGGGTTCAGTGGATGTTCGATTGTGTCGAAAAAGGATAAGAGCGTGTTTAAATTTAACATTCGGATGGCAGGCCATCCGAATGTTAAATTTAAACACGCCCTAAAACCGTACCTGAATCATAAATCGGGATTCCTCATTCTTACCCCCGCTTTCTACACAACCTGTTTTTTATGAACAACACACAAACGATCACGCCTTTCCTCTGGTTCGACCACCAAGCGGAAGAAGCCGCCAATTTCTACTGCTCCGTTTTCCCCAACTCATCGCTCGAATCCGTCGCCCGAAACGGCGATACCGTCATGGTCGTGGGCTTTGTGCTCAATGGGAAAAAATTCAGCGCCCTAAACGGTGGGCCGAAGCACCAGTTCAATCCCTCCGTGTCCTTTTTTGTGTCTTGCGACACGCCACATGAAGTCCAAGCGGTCTGGTCAAAACTCGCTGATGGGGGTATGGTGCTAATGCCGCTCAACAAGTACGACTGGAGCGAACAATACGGCTGGGTGCAGGACAAATACGGCCTTTCGTGGCAGATCATGCTGGGCAAATTCGCCAGCACGGATCAGAAAATCATGCCGTCTTTCCTCTTCACCGGCCCGCAGCGTGGTCACGGCGAGGCGGCAGTGCGGTTTTACACGCAATTGTTCCCCCAATCGGCAGTCGCCATGCTCTTCCCCTACTCGGCAAACGAGACCGGACCGGAAGGGTCGTTGAAGTACGCCGAGTTCAGCCTTGCAGGCCAAACGTTTGCGGCAATGGACAACCCGATGGCCGAACCCGCCTTCACCTTCAACGAGGCCGTTTCCTTCGTGATCAACTGCGACACACAGGACGAGGTGGACTTTTTTTGGGAAAAACTCACAGCAGACGGCGGCGAGGAAAGTATGTGTGGTTGGCTGAAGGATCAATTTGGTGTTTCGTGGCAGGTCATTCCCGAGGCTCTGCTGCGCCTGCTCGGTGACCCCAACCCCGCCGTGGCACAACGCGCCATGATGGCCATGCTCCAAATGCGAAAGATCGAAATCGCACGACTGGCTGCCGAACCGGCTGATGCTCCGAAAACCAGCATCACTGTGCAAAGCACCGTAAACGCCCCGGTAACGAAAATCTGGCAACTGTGGACAGAACCGGAACACATCGTGCAGTGGAACAATGCCTCCGACGATTGGCACACGCCCAAGGCCGCGAACGACCTGCGCCCTGGCGGCAATTTTGTGTACACCATGTCAGCCAAGGATGGTAGTTTCCGTTTCGATTTCAGCGGCAAGTATGATGATGTCGTTGAAAACCAGCGCATCACCTACACCATCGAAGATGGACGGAAAGTAGTGGTGCTGTTTGAAACCAACGGTACTTCGACTGTGATCACCGAAACATTTGAAGCAGAAAACCTCCACTCGCACGAAATGCAGCGCAGCGGTTGGCAGGCGATTTTGGACAATTTCAAAAAATACGCAGAAGGTTGATCGAACAGGACACAGGCAGGGCACCGCAGCTCGATCTGGCACAAACCGATGCCACGCTGCTGGTTTTTATCAAAAACCCGATCCTCGGCAAGGTAAAAACCCGGCTGGCCCGCACTGTGGGCGACGCGGAAGCCCTACGCATCTACCATATTTTATTGGAAAAAACCCGCACCGCCGCGCTGGGTACAGCAGCGCGGCGGTGGCTTTTTTACTCCGAAAACATTGACCCGGATGATGCCTGGCCGGAAACGGATTTTCAAAAATTCGTGCAGCAGGGCGACGACCTCGGTACCCGTATGACCGACGCATTTCGGCAGGCCTTCGCCACCGGTGCCGGACGCGTCGTCATCATCGGCAGCGACTGCCCGGAGCTGCCCGGTGCCGCCCTGAACAAAGCATTCGCCCTGCTCAAAACCCACGATTTTGTGCTCGGCCCAACCCCCGACGGCGGCTACTACCTGCTCGGCATGCGTGCGTTCGGGCCCGCAGTTTTTGAAAATATCGCCTGGAGCTCGGAGTCGGTTCGAACGGCAACCATGCAGACAATCGCGTCCTTGGGTAAGTCCTGTGCCCTGCTACCGGAATACTCGGACGTGGACACGGAGGCTGATTGGGCAGCGGTGCAGGGCAAGTTTTGAAGTTTGGCCTACCTTCGCCACTCGGAATTCAAGACCCATGCACACCCTCCCGCAACTTCTCGCCCGCATCGCCGATTACGCCGCCGCAAACCCCTTTCCCGCCGCCCCAAACGAGCTGTACGAACCCTGCGACTACATGCTCACCCTCGGCGGCAAGCGCCTGCGACCCGCCTTCCTCCTCATGGCCTGTGAACTGTTTTCCGACCACATAGAGCATGCCCTGCCCGCTGCCTGGGCCGTAGAATTGTTCCATAATTTCACCCTCTTGCACGACGATATCATGGATGCCGCACCCCTGCGCCGCGGCCAGCCCACCGTGCATACCCGCTGGAACACCACCACTGGCATCCTCAGCGGCGACGTGATGCTGATCCACGCCTACCAGCACATCGTCGCCACAGGCACGCCGGAGATTGTGGCCGATCTGATACAAATTTTCAACCGGGTGGCCACCGAGGTGTGCGAGGGCCAACAATACGACATGAACTTCGAGACCCGGCACGACGTGCAACTGGCCGAGTACCTGCGCATGATCGAACTGAAAACCGCCGTACTGCTCGGTGGCGCACTCGAAATGGGTGCCCGGTGCGCCGGTGCCAGCACCGCCGACCGCGAACACCTGTACCATTTCGGCCGCTTGGCGGGCATCGCCTTCCAAATACAGGACGACCTGCTTGACACCTACGGTGACCCCGCCAAGTTTGGTAAGCAAGTCGGCGGCGATATTTTGCAAAACAAAAAAACCTGGCTCGTGCTGAAAGTATTCGAGGCGGCATCCCCCGGCGACGAGGCAGAACTACGCCACTGGATGCAAACCGATCAGGATGCGCCAGGAAAAGTGGCCGCCGTTCGCGCGATCTTCGACCGAAACAATGTGCCTGAACGCGCCGCCGAAGAGAAACAACAGTTTCAAAACGAGGCATTTAGTCACCTGCAGGAGGTGTCAGCACCAGAAGTACGCAAGACCATACTGAAAAAAACGGTGGGCGACCTTCTGGAACGCGACAGCTGAGGGGGGGCGTGCAGGGCTGTTGGCTACCGAGCGCGATATCAAACTATAGCGGAACGCTCTTATTCGGAAGCCAATAGCCAACAGTCTACTCCCCGTACATTTCTTCGATTTCCCGCTGAAACTTTTGCAAGATCACCCGTCGCTTCAGTTTCAGCGTGGGCGTGAGCTCGGCCTCCGAGCCGTCGGCCTTGATGGGTTCCCAGGGTTGCGGAAGCAGGGCAAATCGTTTTATCTGTTCGTGTTTGGCAACTTGTGGGTTGAGGCGCTCCAACAACATCTCGAACCGGTGCAGCACGGCCGGTTCGAGGAGCATGTCGGCCCAATTCGTCCACGGGATGTCATGCCGCCGGCACCAGTCGCGCAGCCCGTCCGGTGCGGGCACAATCAGGGCCGTGACATATTTCCGGTCGTCACCCACGACCATAGCCTGCTCCACGAGCAAATGCTCCTTCAGCGCCGACTCGATCGGTGCGGGTGCTACGTATTTGCCGTGGCTGGTCTTGAGCAGTTCCTTTTTCCGGTCGGTTATTTTGAGAAATTGTTGCCCCTGTGGGCCTTCCACCCAAGTAGCTACATCTCCAGTGGCCAGCCAGCGTTCGCCGTTAATCAGGCGAATGGCTTCAGCAGTTTTTTCGGGTTGTTTGTAGTAGCCGACCATGGTTCCTGGTCCTTTGGCCAAAATCTCACCCTCGCCTGGGCGGTAGTCTGGGCTGGGTTCGAGGCGCACCTCCACGCCGTTGAGTAGTAGGCCCACCGTGCCGAGCATGGCTCCTTCCGGCTCCATTCGGCTGAAGGTAAGGGCCGGTGCGGCCTCCGTCATGCCATAGCCCTCGCGCACGGGTATACCCGCAGCGTTGAACGTGCGCATCACGCGCACCGGGCAGGCGCTCGCTCCCGTGATGATCGTTTTGACGCAGCCGCCGAGCGCTTTCCGCCATTTGCTGAAAATAAGGAGGTCGGCGATCAGCCATTTTACTTTTTCCCAACCCGCAGGCCGGTAACCGAAGTGCCAGTGCTCGGAAAGGCTCATGGCCCAGAAAAACAGCCAGCGCCTGATCCCCTTGAGTTCGAGGCCCTTGGCCGTTATCTTTTCGTACACTTTTTCCAACAGGCGCGGCACGGTAGTGAAAAAATGCGGGCGAATAGCACGCAAGTCGCCCGAATCGCCGCCGAGGTTTTCGGTGTTGGTGAACGTCACGCTGCCGCACATGGCCGTGAACGCATACACCGCCACGCGCTCGAAAATATGGCTGACGGGCAGAAAACTCAGCACGCGGTCGCCGGGCTGGAACGTGAGCAGTTTGCGTACTTCTTCGATGTTGAACACGATGTTCGTGTGGGTCAGCATCACACCCTTGGGGTCGCCCGTGGTACCGGAGGTGTATACGAGGGTCATCACCTCATCGGGCTGGATGCCTGCTCGAATTTCATCAATCTCGAGCAAACGATCCAAGTCGCCGGAGTTCGGTTGGAGCAAAAAAGCCCAATTGCGCGCCACCGGATGGTCGTTGAAGGCAAAAATATCCAGTAGGCCAGTCAGGTTGGTTTGGGCTTCGCGCACTTTGTCGTACAGGTCCTTATCGCCAACAAAACAATACCGGGCCTCCGATTCGCGCAGGATGTAGGCGTACTCGCGGGCGCTGATGGTAGGGTACATGGGCACGTTGAGAATACCCAGTTGCGCCATCGCAAAATCCAGCACAACCCACGCCGGGCTGGTCTGGTAAACAACCGTGGCCACCTTATCGCCGGGCTTTAGTCCGAGAGCCAAAAGGCCGCAACTGGCCTGGTTGACCATACGCACCATGTCGGCGGTAGAATAATAGCGCCAAGCGCCGTTTTCCTTGTGCCCAAAGGCTTTGTCCAAGGGATTTTGCTCGAGTTGGTCGTAGAGGTAATCGAAAAGTCGTTTTTTCGTCATGCCATGTGTATAAACCAGTTTGGGGGCTAATGTCCGCAAAGATGGATTTTTTCACAATGGCATTTTTAGTGTTTGTGTCAAAACTTGGGTATTATTTGGAAAAATACACTTGTTGCCCGGTATCCCTGGAACAAAATCCGCTTTTTTTGTTCTTGCACAAAAAAAATATCCAAAAAAGGCAGGCCAAAGATTTGTCGGGCAGGAGATAAATGTGGACATTTGTCTCTCTTTGGGGAAAGTGGGCCTTTTCAGTTGGTCATCATTTTGCTGCGACCAATAATCCCTTCGAAAAGGACTTAGAAAAAACGATTTTCGTGGAATTTCACATTGCGTCAGCCCGTTCGGGCCGACGTACTCGTGTACGTCTCACTTTTCCGAGAAAATACGCGGTGTTACCATCCAGCCCTATCCAACCAAATCGGCAGAAAAACAGCAGGAAGGATGCATACACAAACATTCAAATTGGTCTTCAAGGGCCGGCTGGAGTTCGGCAGCCAGCGAGCCTTCGAAAAAGCACAACAGCACTGGCAGTCCCGGATGGAAAATTATTTCAAATCGGACATCCTGTTCAAACCGGAAGACGTGCTGTCGGAAGAGGACTTTGCGCTCACCGTGCCCCAGCAAAAAATGGTCGGCCCTTCGGAAAAAGCCTGGCGCAACACCGTGGCCCTATTCGGCGAACTGGCACAGTACGCCGTGGCTGGCAACATCTGGGCTTGGTGCATCGGCGAGGGCGGCCTGTTAGAAAAAGTGAACATCGAGCCGGATTCCGACAAGGTAGCCGTACAGGAATACCGCCGGGGCCGCAGCCTCGTTGGCCAAGCGGGCATGGAGCAGGAAGCTTCTGAAGCGCTGAGCCGCGCCATCGAAAAATTTGAGCGCCACGCACTGGCCTATGAGCGCCGGGGCTACGTCAACTACAAACTCGGCAACTACAACGATGCCCTGCGCGATTTTTCAAAAAGCATCCGCTCCAACCCCTACCACCCCGATGCATACTACGGCAGCGGCAAAGTGAAAATGCTGAAAAATGAGTGGGAAAGCGCCGCACAAGACTTCGATCAAGCCGTGAAACACTCCCTTGCCCTCCAACCTCTGCATTGGCTGGCCCGTATGCGCAAAGGGGAAAGCCTGTTTCACGCCAAAAAATACACCGAGTGCGTGTACGAACTGCGCCTCTACCTGAAACGCAACTTCGATGAAGCCGATCCCAACTACAACCGCCGCCGCCGCGCCAACTACCTGCTGGGCAAGGCCCTTCTGGCCCTGAACGATGCCAACGGCGCGCTCGTAGCCTTCGACCAAACACTGGCCATACCCGTCGGCGTGGAACTGGCACCAGAGGCCGAAGGCTTGCTGCACCGGGCCATCGCCAAACACCGCGTCGGCAGGCCCGAGTACGCCCTCGATTTGCAGGCTGCCGCCAAAATGGGTTCCGTAGAAGCGGCCCGGCTGCTGGAAGAATGGCAGGTCTGACCTTCCCGATGTTGACGAATTTATACGAAATGACACATGAGCCATCCGCGAATAACTCGGGATGGCTCATGTTTTTGGCTACTTCGCACTGCGGGGTTTTGTGCATGGCCTTCGGCCTAATATTTTGATTAGCACCGCTCAGTATGACAAAAGCGGCTTCTCACCTTGTAAAATACTTCGCTGATCCCGATCAATTTACCTTCACCACAGTCATTTGTTTTTGCCCATCGGGCAAAAACACGCGGCAGCTGTACACCCCGTTTGGCAACTGATAGGCGGGCAATGTTTCACGATACCAGCCCGCTTCGAGCCGGTCGTTTTGGTACAGTTCCTGAACGAGCCTGCCCGTGATATCCAACAGTTGAATGACGACCATCCCGGGCTGGCGCACCTGAAACCCAACGGTCAATTGCTGGCTGAATGGATTGGGGTAAAGGGTCATCCCATCTGCCGTGTTCGTCGGCAACGGTTCCTCCATCGAGCGGTTGCCGGTACCGTCCGTACCGTCGAGGAAACCACAGCCCTCTATGTACGCATGCACCGTGCTGCCCGGCCTGGCCCGAAAACCGGGCGAAAGCCGAATAAAAACACCAGCATCCAACTTGACAAAAGCCCCCGGGTCCACGATACTGGTCGTCACTATCGAGTTGGACACTTCGTATTTCTCCAACAAAGGCGGGGCCGATGGAACAATGACGGGCAGGAAATCGGTCGCGACGAGGTTTGCCGGGCAGTTGCAATCGCCCAAACAGCCCAGCCCATCAATGTACGAGATGATAGCATTCGCTGGCTGGGTGCCAAAACCGCCGCCGTTGGAAGTGGTAAAACTGATGCCAATCCCGCCGATAAGGTGGCAGTAGCTCATAATAGTGCCTACGGTCGGGGTCGGGCCGTCGGCGCAGCCGCCCTCGGTGGGAAAACCACCGTCCGGGCCGCAGTCGTCAATGGCCCCGCCACTCCATCCGCACCAGTGCGTGTGCGGCGAGCCAAGCAGGTGACCCAGTTCGTGCGTGGTTACCATCACGTCCCAGGAGTAGGTGGGAAACTGGCTGAAACCGCCGTTTATGTCGCTGTAACAGTGCCGATTGTTCGACGACCCGCAGGTAAACCCGATGGTGACCGCCAAACCGCCGTGCCCGCCCGTGTCAATGGCGATCAGTTGGGCCACGTCGCCATCGAAACTTGATCCGACACCGGCGATAAAACTGTTCAGGGATGTACCGCTGTTGACTTCGCTGTACCCGTCGGGTGTGTTCCACACGGCGGCGCTGGACATCCGAACGTCAATGTTTTCGTTCTGGTAAATCGTTGCTGTGACGTTGAAAAGCCCGGTGGCGTAGTTGAGCGTTCGCCAAACGTTCGAACCGTTGTCCCTAAACACATCGTTGTCGCATTCGTAGTAAATGTCCACGCAGTTGGTGCTGGAGGCTTGGGCCTGCGCTGTTTTCTGTTGGAACACATCGGGCAAAATGCCCTCGTCGGCAGCCCCGCATCCGAAAGAAAGCGGCAACGGATGCTCGCGGTCATTGAACAGGATGTACTTGCTGCCGCCCAACTTGCCGCCTTCCGGGCCTAAGTTCCAAGCGCCCGATTCGTCGGCCACGAAGCCCATCAGACCGTCCGCGAACAGGGACAAGGCCGCCAACGAACTGCCAGGCTGGGTTCCGCGGACGAAGCCGCGGTAGTAAAGCCCCGGCTCATAAGGCGTAGGTTGCTCGCCGCGTGTGTTTTTGACAAAAAAGGTCGGGTTTGAACGCAGGATTTCCACCCGAACCAGTTCCAGCTCCAGCGCCTGCCCACCGCCTTTCGGGATGCTAAGGTGCAACAAGGAAGGCCGGTCTTGAACCAAGCGCCCCAACGTTCCGGGATCAAGGGCAAGCATGCTGTAATCGCCCGTTTCGTCGCGCAAAGCGTCGTCGTGGCGGAGTAAATATTCGGTGCGGTACGGTGTGTTTCCCTGCGCAGCCACATCGAGCAACGCGCGAATGCTGCTGCCGCCCTGACCGAAGGCAACGGAACAGCAAAGGATACCGCCAAGCAAAATCAAAGGAATCTTTTTCATGGCAATGGATTTTTTTTGATGAACAGAGTGCAAGAGGTTTACCCTACTGCATCATTTCCGATTGCCTGTTTGACCCCGCAGTTGTTGGTTTTCAGCCGACAATGTTGCGTTCTGACCTTCCAGAGCGATTACGCGTTTTTCCAAAGCGATCAGGTGCAAGTAGAGTTCCTCGATCTTTTCCATCTGCACTTTTTGCATCTGGCCGAGGTTGAGGCCCTGTGTTTCCACTTCTTTTGCCGATGCCACGCCCGGCAGGTGTTTTTGTTTTTCGATGAAATTGGCAACCTCCGAAAGCGGCTTCAGCGCGTAGTCTTTCTCGAAAACGTAGTCAGGCCAAGGCTGCATCCGTACCATGACTTCTTCGGCCATGATCCCCCCGCCAACGGCCAACTCGTAGCTCAAGGATGTCGGAAAAAGCGCGGCACCTATTTTCACACGCCCGTCAAAGTTGGATGCCCCGGCAACGTCCAGGTCAAACCCGGTGGCCGCCTTGCCAATTCCGAGGTTTCCGCCCACGGTGGCATTGTTGGTCACGCTCAGGCTGTTGGCCGAGGCCGAACCGCCTACCGTAGCATTGTTGGTCACGCTCAGGCTGTTGGCCGAGGCCGAACCGCCCACGGTGGCATTTGTGGTCACACTCAGGCTGTTGGCTGAGGCCAAACCGCCTACCGTAGCATTGTTAGTCACGCTCAGGCTGTTGGTGGTGGTGCTGCCGTCCACGGTGGCATTTCCGGTTGCGTGAACGTTGCCGTTCAGGCGCGTTTGGCCGCTCACAGTCAGCACATCAGCAGGATTGAAAGCGGGCGCAGCCACGGCAGGCGCAGCCGGAATGCCGCCGATGACCACGTTGGTGCCATTGTCAAAGATTTGGCCGTCGCCCAAGGAGTTGGAGATGGGGCCGGGCGGGCGAAAGCGAGCTACGAGGTTGGGCCGACCGGCGATGTCGGCGCTGGACAGGAGT
>JBEBHD010000077.1:0-18232 GCA_040080915.1 Saprospiraceae bacterium | reverse complement strand
GTGATTCCCTGAGCAGGGAAAACACCGAAGCGTTAACCAATAAGGAAAAAGGAAGGATTAACCTTGAGCGACGAAGCAGACTAAAAGATAAAAGTGACTAACGTGATTCCCTGAGCAGGGAAAACACCGAAGCGTTAACCAATAAGGAAAAAGGAAGGATTAACCTTGAGCGACGAAGCAGACTAAAAGATAAAAGTGACTGACGTGATTCCCTGAGCAGGGAAAACACTGAAGCGCTAAATATTAAAGAAAAGGAACGGATTAGTCTCAAACAGGGAGACAAGGAACGGGGCAAATGTAAAAGTAAATGTTTCAATCACCCAGAAATATTCCAAGGTTGACACGAAAAAGCAGAATTACGACATTTAGGTGTGTTCACGGTGGCTGTGTATTTTGATTGCGCACGAGTGTATTTTCGTTTTGCTGGTACAAAAGTACCGCAGCGCTCAAGCAACTACCGGACAACAGGACGTGCTAAGGCAGGCCGCAGGGCCTGAATCGACCGTTAGAAATCCAGAGCACGCACCCCGATCAGTCATAAAAAAATGCAAAGCCCGCACGGAGAACCAATTTCTCATGCGGGCTTTACATTTTTATAACTGATCGGTCATGCGCTGTTCGGGTTATTCCGTCAAGACCAAGCGTTTGGTGTACACCTCGCCGCCAGCACGCACGCTGACCGTGTACACGCCCTCGGCTGCGCCTTGCTGGCGCAAATTGACGCGCAATGCCGTTTCCGCCACGGCATCAAACCGTTTTTCCCAAACCAATTGACCTAAGTCGTTGAGGATCGCGACGACAGCCGCCTCGCCCTTGAAATCACTCAAGCCGATGCTTACCCAGTCGCTGGTCGGGTTAGGTATCAGGTAAACAGTTTTGAGTGTTGCGTTTTGAGATTCAAGTTGGTTGCCTTGTTCCCGATTAATACCTCGAGCCGGGTTGCGTTCGGCCCGCGGGCCAGTCGGCGCAAACGGCGCTGCTGGCAACACGGTGATCGTCTGGACATGCACCTTCGGGTTCCCGCATTGGTCGGTTGCCGTCCAAGTTCTGGTTACCACATAGCCGCTTGAGCAGTCGCCAGATGTTTGGGTTTCGACCAAAGCCACCGCAGGTGTGCCACAGTTGTCCGTAGCGTTGGGTGTGACCGCGAACGGCACACAGTTGGGTGCGCAAACCACCGTCAGGTCGGCGGGCGGGTTGGTGAATACCGGAGCCTGAGTGTCTTGCACGGTGATTACCTGGGCCGTTGTTGTCGAGTTTCCGCAGAGGTCAACGGCACGCCAAGTGCGCGTTAGGGTGTAGTTGTGTGGGCAGCTGCCGTTGGCACGTGTTTGGCCGAGGTACGATATTTGGACGGAATTGCTGCAAGCGTCCGAAGCCGTTGGGAAGCCAACCGAGGGAGGAGCCTGATCGCACTGAATAGTTGTGTTGCCCGGCACGCTGGTAAATACCGGTTTTTGCAAGTCTTGCACTTGGATGACCTGCGCAACAGTGGTGAAGTTGCCGCAGTTATCCGTAGCCTTCCATGAGCGCATGATTTGGTAGGTGCCCTGGCAGGTCGTGTTCATGATCATCTGGCCTTGGTAGGTGATGGTCACGGACAAGTCACAGTTGTCGGTGGCGGTGGCGCTACCGACGGCCGGAATTGGGTCGGTACAGGAGATAACCGTGTTTGAGGGCCAAGTAACGAAGCCCGGTTTTTGCGTATCGGATACCGAAATGCGCTGCGACACCGAGCGGGTGTTGTTACAGCCATCGGACGCTGTCCATCGGCGGGTCAGGGTATAGGAGTCGGGACAAGTGCCGTTTGTTTTGGTTTGGCCATTATAAGTAATGGCGACCATACCGCAGTTGTCCGTAGCCGTCGGTGCGACCACCGGCGGAATGTTGTTGCACTGCACCGAAACGTTTTGTGGTACGTTGGTGAAAATCGGTTTGGTCAGGTCGTAGTTGCGGGTGATGGTGGTGGTTTGTATGCCTGTGTTGTCGCAACCGTCGGACACGGTAAAGGTGTACACGCGTGTTTGGGTACAGCCGTTGGTCACCGGCTCGGATGCCGTGGCGTTGACGGAGCCGTTGCCTGTGCAGTTATCAGTCCAAGTGGTGCTCAGAGTAGTGGGCCAAGCCGGGTTGCAGCCGGTCAGGGAATAGTTGGATATGTCCACGATGCTGGGAGGTTGTGCATCCTCCGTCCAGTTAAACGTAACCACACACAAGCCTATGTTGCTGCATTGGTCGGTGGCCCGAACGTTAAATGTGCGCGACATCTGGCAGCCATTGCTAACAACCGGGTCGCCCAGCCCGAAAACGGTTGGGTTCACGCAAGCATCCGTAGGGTCGCCCGCTGCCGCAGCCGCTGTATTGAGCGTGGGCGGAGTTGGGTTGCAACCCAACTCGATGGCAGTGTTGGGACAGTCTGGGAACACGGGTTCGGTGGTGTCGTTCACCTGAATACGGTGCGAACAGGTAGTCGCTTGCGCTGCATTATCAAAATACAATGTATAGGTGCGGATAAAGTCAATGCCATCGTTGTCGCCGCATAAATCCAAGTCGCCCTGATCATCGCTGCTCATGGTGACTGTCGCCCCGCAAGCCTCGTAGTTAAAAATAGCGATAGGATCGGTTTCGGCGGTGGGAATATCTGCGGTACAGCCTTCGAGGTCTACGTCAAGGAGGTTGTTGCAGGCAACGGATTGCGTACAGCAGGGTGTGGCAGAAGCAGCGATAGTCACGTCCGTGGTGCCGAAACAACCGGTATTGGCATCGTCATACGCCGTCACGGTGTAATCTCCAGGGGCCAGGCCGGTAAAAATACCGGTCGTGTTGGCCGTGCTGCCGCCTACACCATCTATTGAGTAGGTGATGGTACCTACAAGCGGTGCGCCTTGAATGGTTGCTGTGGCAGTAATCGTACCGTCGTTGGCTCCGGTACAAGATTCAACCGTAGCAGTCGTCCCGGTGAGGTCAAAGGTACAGTAAGTAAGGAGGCATAGGTTCGGGTTGCCGCCCCCGGTGCTGCGGCATACATAAATGATGACTTCAGAAGCTGCGCCCGGAATGTTGAACGAACCAGAGTATTTGCCAGTGGTGCTCACCTCGCCAGGCGAGCACACACCGTCAACTTCGACATAAACACTGCTCATGCCACCTGTGGAACAGGAGCCACCATTTCCAGTGGTAAAATATATCGTTGCGCCGGGTATAAGCGCCGGTGTTGTGGTGGCATCAATACGGTAGCCTTGGCAGCCGAAGTTCGCCCCGGCCGGGTTGGGCACACAGCCAGAGGATACGTTTCCGGAGTTCGAGGCTCCTACCACGTCAATGATGTTATCGCAGGTGAAGCATTGTGCAAATACACCGTGGCTGCCTAAAAGAGCGGTGAACATAGCCAAAGCAAGGACAATACTTTTTGTACCAAGCCCCAATCTCTTTGTATAACCGATAGTATTCAGGGATAAGCGACTTTGAAGAGATGTGTAGAAAGTTGAGTGCATTTGTAAAATATTCAATGGATGACAAAATAGCTCAAAAGCACCACGTCACCGGGCGTGTCCGCAGGTGTTGCTGTTAAGAAAAGGAAAGAAGTGAATATGCGATGAAGGCCTGCAGGTGAGAAGGCAAAAAGCAAATAAACGGAGCACTAAGGCAGGAAAGCGGGTATTTTCAATAATCGAAAACTCGACCATAGAGTGGCCGTGCTAATCCAATGTTGTCCGAAAATTTGCTTGAGGAACTCAAGACTTCATGCGACAATACCAGTAAATCTAAAAGCGGATTAAAAAAAACTCGGACGAAGGTAAATCTCCCGGTGAACATGTTTTTTGTTTTTGTTTAAAAAATATTATTTTGACAAGTACGCGACGCATGCTGTCAAACCTCTGCATGGGGGGAGCACACTACTGGACATTCTTATTTTCGAGTATACAGACCTTCCAGGTTTGTCAAACTCATTCCAAAAATGTCCAGTAGTAAGGTTCCTAAGGCATACACCTTCTCTGGTTTTGGAAAAAATGTAGACATTTGCCGAGCAACTGTCTCAACCGTTTCTTTGCAACCAACCCCCGAAAACCGCTTCTTCCCGCCATAGTCTTTAGTTTCAAACCATTCGTTAACCGGCTGACCGGACAACAGAAACACCGCTGCAAGCCGTTTTTGCGCCCGGGCCAAACCAAAAGCCACTCTTTTCCCATGTTTGAACTTCGACTTTCCCTCTCGCGTTTTACCACCCTCTTCCCGGTTCTGTTTCTTTGCCTGTGGCTGAATCCCATCGTCTCCTCAGCCCAAACACCTGTGGAAATCTGCGACAACGGCCTCGACGACGACGGCGACGGCCTGCTCGACTGCTACGACCAAGACTGCACCTGCGCTGGCCAGTGCGACGATTTTTACTACACCACCTGCAACGCTGACTGTTTTTTCCTGCCCACTTGCGACAGCATCAGCCTCGGCATCCAGTGGGTAGGCGATGCCGAAACGGGTACTTATTCCGTGCTGGCCGCTGGCGATATGGATGGCGACGGCATCCCGGAAATCGTAACCTACAACGTGGAGAGCGTGGAAATTTTCATCATAGACGGGGCCACGGGCAAGACCAAGTTTGTCATCATCAGCCCGTCTTCGCTGGCTGGCGGAACCGCTCCCGCTATGGCCGATCTCGACAATGACGGTTTCGGTGAGTTCATTTTAGTCGCCAACGACCGCCGCATCCGGTGCTACGGCCCAACTGGTTTGCTGGAATGGACCAGCCCTGGTCAGGTTGGCTATGGCGACCGCGCCCGATTTGCGGTACCTAATATTGCCGATTTCGACCACGATGGCCAGCCGGAGATCAACATCGGCAACCAGGTGTTCAGCGGCCAAACCGGTGCCCTGCTCGCTCAAGCGGGTCCAAATGCCTCGGCTGGCGAACACCCCGCCCGCGTGGCTGGTAATTTTTCGTTTGCCTCGCCCGTGGCCATGGACGTGCTCCCCGACAACTTTTGCCCCGATTGTGCCGGGCTGGAAATCGTGGCTGGGAATCAGGTGCTGTCAGTCAACTTGGTGACCGGCGTGAACACAATTATCGTTGCAGCCCCGGCACAGTACGCGGATGGTTTTACCAGCATCGCCGATTTTGACCGCGACGGCGACCTTGACGCGATCGTGCAGGGCCGCAAAAACGGGGTCAACACGATCTACTGCTGGGACATCCAGACAAACACCGTTCTGCGCGAGTTTACCCTGCCTACGAACTGGCACGACGGTGCCTCGCGCGCAAACGTGGCCGACCTTGACGGCGACGGCCAATTAGAGGTCAGCTTTGTGGAATTTCCCAAACTGTATGCCTTGGACAACGACTTCTCCCTGCTCTGGGAACTGAACGCCATTGACCCCTCGTCCATCACCTGCTCCAGCGTGTACGATTTTTGCGGCGACGGCTCCGCCGATGTAATCTACCGGGGAATGGAATTTCTCATGGTCATCGAGGGTGCTACAGGGAAAGTGAAATGGCAAGATAACTGCGCCTCGGCTACGCATATCGAAAACCCGCTGGTACTGGACGTGGACGGCGACGGCCAAACCGAGATCGTGATCGAGTGCGGTACCAACGGTTCCTTGTTTCAAGGTACGGTGGTGGCATACGAGGCGGTCGGGCTGCCGGGCATTTCATCGCGCCGCGTGTGGAACCAGCACGCCTATTTCAACACCAATATCAACGAGGACCTGAGCGTGCCGCGCATTCAGCAAAATCCACACCTCGTGGGCGACAGCGTGCGCATGAACAGTTTTCTCAACCAGTTTTTCAACCCCACCTTCCCCGCACCGGACGGGGCTGTATCAGCCCCAAAACTGACCTGCATCGGTGATTCCGTCGAGATCAGCCTAACCGTGTGCAACCCCGGCGACAACAAACTGCCGCTGCAAACGCCCGTTTCGGCCTACCGGGGCAATCCACAAACGACGGCAGCCTTGTGGGTCGGTGCAGCACCGCTGGGTTTTGACTTGCCGCCCGACAGCTGCCGAACGCTTGTTTTCCGAATTCCCCGTGTGGCCAACGACTCGTTGTTTTTCGTACTCAACGACGACCACTCGCGGCCCGCCCCGTTCAGCCTCGCACAGGATTTTCCGGTGACCACTATCGGCGAGTGCGCCTTCGCCAACAACGTAACCGCGCTATTTTTCCCCTACAACCCCGCCGTGCTCAACCTCGGCCCCGACACGCTCCTGTGCGACAATGCTACCTTGCTGCTCAGCGCCGCTGGCAGCGACCTGACGAAGTGGACATGGCACGACGGCTCGGTCAACCCTGCATTTTTGGCACCCGACGCGGGAACCTACGCCGTGACCGTGACCGACGTGTGCGGCATCACCCAAACCGATACCCGGACGGTCGGCATTGACAGCAGTACCGTGCTCGTGCTCGGCCCCGATCACGTGATTTGCCAAGGAGAAACGGCCGCTCTCGGCCAAACCGGCTTCGACATTTACACCTGGCAACCCGCACCCGCTGTGAATTGCACCACCTGCGCCAACGTACAGGCCGGGCCATCGGCCTCCAGTTTTGTGACCCTCACCGCCGCGCTGGCCAATGGCTGCTACAGCATTGATTCGGTGTATTTCATCGTACACGACACCTTTAATTATACCATTGACACAACGATCTGCTATGGCCGCGAGGTGGACTGGTTCGGAACGGTCATCCCGCCCGACCAGAGCAGGACATTCGGCCTTCAAACCTTACACGGCTGCGATTCCATCGTACATGTGCGGGTCATCGGTACGGCGGTGGGCACCTACCTGATTTCTGTGGATACGGCAGTGTGCCTCGGCGAGACGCTTTCGTACAACGGGCTGACCCTTCAGCCGGGAGACGAGCGCACGTTTTTTCTCTCGGCTATTTCCGGCTGCGACTCCACGGTTTTTGTGAAAGTCCTGCCCAAAGACACGTTTTCGACACGCGACACGATCATCCTCTGCGCTGGCGAAACCACACCAATTTTTGGTCAGCCTGTCGGTTTGTCGGGGGTTTATCCAAAAACGTTCACGGCACGAAATGGCTGTGACTCTACGCATACCGTCCACCTGACTGTGCTGCCACCGATCCAATTAGCCTTGGATGCCACGCCCACCTGCGCGGGCGAATCCAACGGCGTGCTCATGGCCACGGCCAATGGTGGCGTGCTGCCGTACGTGTACCAGTGGAGTGTGCCCGGCCCGAATGCGCCCGTGCTGCCGAATTTAGCAACGGGAAACTACACGCTCACCCTGACCGACGGGTTCGACTGCACCAAAACAGCCACGGCCACAGTGCCCAATTTCCCGCCGATCCTGTTCGACCTGAGTGCAGACTCGGTGCGGTGCTTCGGCGAGCAAAACGGCTCGGTAGTGATCCAGAGCACAGACCCGGCCTTGTTGTTCAGCCTCGATGGGCAAGTTTTTTTTCAAAAAAACACATTCGACAGTTTGGCCGCAGGCCAATACACCGTGTACGCGCAGGACATGAACGGCTGTGTCGAAAACCAAGCGGTCGAGGTGTTCGAGCCGGCCGCCGTGGTGGTGGAACTGCCTCCCGATGCGTCCATCCTGCTGGGCGAGTCCGTCCAGATCACGATGTTCCTCACTACCCCACCCCACCTGTTGCTGTTTTCGTGGGAAAACGCGGCGTACCTGAGTTGCGCCGACTGCCCCGACCCGACATCTATGCCGCTGGACAATATCCGCTACGTGCTCACGGTGAACAACTCCGCCGGCTGCTCCGACACCGACGATATGTACATCTCCGTGGACAAAAAACTGCTACAGTACGTACCGAACGCTATCGCACCCAATTCTGATAACGGCTTGAACAGCCGCTTTCAGCCGAGTTTCGGCCCATCGGTGCAGGCCATCAAACGCCTGCAAATTTTTGACCGCTGGGGAAATCTCGTGTACGAAATACGCGATGCCCAGCCCAAGGACGACTCCCGCGCCTGGGACGGGCGGTACAAAGGCCAGCCCGCACCATCGGGCGTGTACGTGTGGGCGATGGAACTGCTGATCGTGGACGGGAAAACGGAGCGGCTGATGGGGGACGTGACGGTGGTGCGGTAAACAAGAACTTTTTCGCCGCAGAGGCGCGGAATTACGCAACCGCATACTCTTCGCTGCGTTTGGTGTTTTCACCAAGCGCGGCGTTAAAACCTCGCAGCGCGAAGTATACCTCAACCCGAAACCATCAAATTGCAACCTCGGAACTCAGCCGCGTCCAAGCGCCCGAGCACCTCAAACGTACCGTCGGTATGCACACGACCGATGTCTTCCGTGGCGATGAAACTACAGGTATCCACGTTGGCGAGATCAGTGAAGCACAAGACACCGGCGCGGCCCGGCTGCGCCGGACAAAACGGATCGTATAGCTCAAATGCCAAGGCCCGAAGGGTATCGGCGGGTACAAATCGGGTTACCTGGCCGTTTTCGGCTGGTTGGCTATAGGCTTGCGAAAACAACTCGGTCATACCGTATTCTGAGTGAATGCCCGGCACAGAGAACGCGGCGCACAGGGTTTCGTGCAGCTCCTGTCGGGTCATTTCCCGCCGACGGCCTTTCATGCCACCGGTTTCCATGATCGTCACGCCGGACAGGTTTATAGGGTGCTGCTCGGCAAAGTCCAGCAGGGCGTAGCCCACCCCGAGGAGCAGGGCTTTTGTGCCAACAGCCATGCAGGCCTCGAGTGTCCAGCGCAGTGCATCAAAATCGTACAGAAAAAAACCGCTTTGCGGATGGTTCGACAGCCGGATAAAATGATCGGCCATGGCCACGAGCGAGGAGCCGCCGCGCTCCAAGTATGACGGCAACAGGGCGAGTACACACCAATCGGAAGGGTCGCCGTATTGCTGCGCAAAACCGCGACGGGTGTTATGCAAATAGTAGTCGAGGTGGCGCACCAAGTGTCGGGAAGGCGTTTGCCCACTCGTGCCGCTGCTCGTGAACGTCGTTTGCGGAGTCCATTCCCCCGTTTGGATCCCGTTATTTTTGAACAAGCCAACCGGAAGGTAGGGAATTTGCGTCAGGCAGGAAACTTGTTCGGGGCGGCAGCCGAGCAAGTGCAGGTAGCGGTCGTACAGCGGGTTGTTGGCCGCTTGGTACCGAAAAACGGCAAGCGCCAGGGCATCAAATTCCGCCGGAGACACATCTGCCAATTTTGACAATATTTCTTTCCTGTCAGGGGTTTGCATTGCTGAAAAAGCCGCAATTTTCGGCACAAAATACATAGCCATGAAAAAATCTGTTCTCTACTTCTGTGTTCTCGCCTTATTGGGGGCCTCCGCCGCCGCCACGCTTCAGTTTTGCGTGAAGCCGCCAAACTACCCCAAAGAACCCGTGATTGGTTTTTTGAGTCTGTCCAAAAACGTGATGCGTCAAACACCACTTGGTCAGGACACCTTGATCGTCACTTTTTCCTTTACCGATGGCGATGGCGACATCGGTTTCGTGGACGCAGGAGAGGGTATCTTCGTGCGAGACGGCCGCGACACCTTTTCTAAGCCGCCGCTAAGTATCCCGTACATTGAGCAACAAGGCGCTGGCAACGGTATTTCTGGCGAAATCTCCATCGTATTGCCCACCACCTGCTGCACCTACACCGACCCTGTGACGGGTATCAAGCGAGCCTGTGCAGATGTGCCCATTACGGTGGACAGCCTGTCCTACAAAATCCGAATCAAAGACCGGGCAGGCAATTTCAGCAACGAGATAACCACGCCCATGATCACTCTGATTTGCAAACAGTAGGCTTTTTCCCGCCTAAGGCTGCGCAAAGAAACTGAAGTACGTTTGGCCGTAGTTGCGCACATCCACCAATCGGGGGTGGTTCGAAAATTCGTGCTGCGGGTTGTGCTCCAGCACGAACAGCCCGTCGGGGCACAGCAGACTTTTTTCAAAAATCAGGTCGGGAATCGTGTCAATTGTGGGCAGCGGGTAGGGCGGCCCTGCAAAAATGTAGTCGTACTGCTGCGTGGCAAATTCGACAAACCGAAACACGTCCATCTGGAAAATTTTCAGGCTCGATTCAATTTGCAGGTGGGCGGCAGTTTTCCGAACGAACTGCACACAACCCGGAAATTTGTCCACGTATGTCGCGTCGGTACAGCCGCGCGAGATGAATTCGTAGCAGTGGCTTCCCGTGCCGCCAAACAGGTCAAGCATCTTGGTCATCTCGAAATCGAGGCGGTTGTTCAGGATGTTGAACAGGGCCTCTTTGGCAAAATCGGTCGTTGGCCGCGTTGGCCACTTATCCGCTGGCGGGTCGAATCGCCGCCCCTTGAATTTTCCTCCTATAATGCGCACGGTTGTCAGTATTTTTTAAGGCAAAACAAGTCCACAAGGCAATGAGCAGGCAAGGTTTCAGGATTGCTCGACGACTGGGCAAGGCCGGGCGGAGTGACAAACTGCATCTCGCGCACAAACCGGTACAGCACCCGGTACAGTTCGGAATCCGGCAAAATAGTGCCCGCGAGCAGCAGGGGTATTTCCGCCGGTTTGAGTCGAAACTGATCGTACACGAGCAAGGCGTAGTACAACAGGTCGGATGCGGTGGCAAACTGAAATGTGTTGTAAAACAAGAGGTTTTGGCGTTCCAGCACGATGACTTGCGCCGTTTGGTGCCGCAGATTCAGGAAAACGGTATGCTCCTGCGCACCCGATGTTTCGCGAACGAAACGAAGTAACGGCGCTGCCAAGTGGCGATGCCGGGCTGAGGGGAAAAGTTCGTTGAACAGATTTGCCTGCGCCTTTTCGGTGGCTGAAACCAGATAGGCATCAAGTTCCGGCAATTCCTCGTAGGCGTAAACAAAATCGCCCGACGGTAGCAGTAGTTTGAAATAGCCCGACAGGTCGCCATGCTGAAAAAGGCGTCTTGGCACCAACGTGATATACGGGTGAAACAGGCACCCGTGGATTTGGCTGTACGAAAGTCCCCAGATAGCAGATTCTTTGAGCAGCCGCCGCACGTCGCCTTCGAGCAGGGCGAAGGGTTTGCCAGCGCCAGCGTAGTGCCACGTTTCTACGGCAAGTACCATGTCTGTCGCATCTACCCCCATTAGCGATACGCTTTCAGTGCCAAGAACGGCGTACAGGTGTACTTGCGGGGCGGATTCAGCGGTCAGGCGGCCGTCCTTGAGGTCCAGGAAATGTTTGTCCATGTCCGTGTGGAGGTATTCGAGAAATTCCCCGTAAAGATGCGACTAATAATGATTGTCCTGTCCCTTTACTTCGGTACCACGCCTCGTTCCGGTAGTGGATTTTTTTCAACTGATAGGGTTTATACCTCGCACCGCAAGGTGCGAGGTATAGTAAAACCCCTACTTTCGCCCCCAAACTCATCACCCGTCATTCATCACTCATCACTCATTCTGGCAATTGAGTCGTCCTGCGACGACACGTCCGCAGCCGTCGTGCGCGACGGACGCGTGCTGTCCAACTGCGTGGCCAGCCAGGAGGCGCACCGGTTGTACGGCGGGGTGGTGCCGGAAGTCGCCTCACGCGCACACTTAGCGAATATCGTCCCGGTGGTTGACCTCGCCCTGACCAAGGCCGGTGTCGGCAAATCCGAGATTTCGGCGGTGGCTTTCACGCGCGGGCCTGGCCTCATGGGTTCGCTGGTGGTAGGCACGTCGTTTGCCAAGGCGTTTGCCCTCAGCCACGGATTGCCCCTGATTGAGGTCAACCACATGCAGGCACACGTGCTGGCGCATTTTGCCGAAGAGCCGTTTCCGGTGTTTCCGTTTTTGTGCCTGACTGTGAGCGGCGGCCACACCCAGATCGTCCGGGTGAGCGGTTTTTCCCAAATGGAGGTCATCGGCGAAACGCTTGACGACGCGTCGGGCGAGGCGTTCGACAAGTCGGGGAAACTACTCGGACTGGGCTATCCCGCCGGGCCGGAAATTGATCGGCTTGCCCAAACGGGCCACGCACGGTTCGAGTTTCCAGAGCCATCCGTGCCGGGGCTGAATTTCAGTTTCAGCGGGCTAAAAACGGCGATCCTGTATTTTTTGCGCGATCAGACGGCTCAAAACCCGGCGTTTGTAGCCGAAAATCTGGCCGACATCTGCGCGTCCGTCCAGCAGAGCATTGTCACTATTTTATTGAAAAAACTGCGCAAGGCGGCTCGGCAAACGGGCATCCGGGAAATCGCACTCGCCGGGGGGGTGAGCGCCAACTCAGGCCTGCGTTCCGCGTTGGACGATCTCGGCAAAAAAGAAGGCTGGAAAACCTACGTCCCGGCGTTCGAGTTTTGCACCGACAACGCCGCGATGATCGGCATCGCAGGCTACCACAAGTTTTTGCAGCAGGACTTTTGCGGGCATGAAGTTGCGCCGTACGCTCGCGGTTTTTCAAATTAAAAAATGGCCTTTTTGATTTTTTACGTCACCCACCCCGACGAAGCAACAGCCCGACGCATCGGTACTCAACTCGTCGAAGAACGCCTTGCGGCCTGTGCCAATGTGTTTCCAGTCAGCAGCGCGTACTGGTGGGACGGAGCCGTTCAACAGGACAACGAGTGGGTCTCCGTTCTCAAGACCCGGACAGAGTTAGAGGCCGCGTTGGAAGCGGCCATTCTGCGCATACACCCCTACGACGTACCCTGCATTCTGCGGTTCGAGGCGTGTGCCAACACAGGCTACGAGCAGTGGATACGCGACGCTACCCAATGATATACTTCGCGCAGAGAGGTTTAGGAACGCACCTTGCCCTACGACTGAATTATAGACACGCTCTAACTACTGCGTCGGCAACGCCAGGAGGCGTTGTTGCATTTCTGCCGCCTTGGGGTGGTCGCCCTTGGCGGTATAGATTTCGACCAGACCGCGCAACGTGTTCGGGTCTTGAGCAAAGTTGGCGAGCGCGAGGTTCAAAAACTCAAGCCCGCCGTTGAGGTCGCCTTTTTGTTTGTAGTAATAATCGTAGCCAAGGCGGTAACAAAACTGGTTGTACAAATTGGGATCGGCTCCTTGCAGCGATTTCAGCACAAGCAGTAGCTGCACGAGCATGTCACCATTGTAGGGCTGGCTTTTGGTCAGCGCGTCTAATTTGCCAAGCAGAGCCGCCAGTTGCCCATCCTGCTTGTGCTTAGCAGCCAGTACTTGCACTTTCATCGTCGCTGCCAAGCGGTAGCCGGGGTTGATTTCCAACGAACGGATGAGGTGCCGCTCGCTCTCGTCGAGCCAAGCCAAGCGCTCTACCGGAGAGGCGTTTGGTTGTTTCAAAAACCGTTCTTGATACAGCAACGCGCCGTAGTAGTAGTTGGCACGGTAACTGTTTTTGGATGTCTGCACGGCTTTTTCCACCAAACCGGCCCCATTGCCGCCCCAGTCCGGAACCCGCACGAGCGTGCGCCAGGCAAACAAAACCGCCGTTGCACCGAGCAATGCCAACCCGATCAGTTTGGCTTTTTCAGCCCTATTTTCGAGCCACACCGGGAGCCTGTCGGCAAAAAGCCACGCGAAAAACAGCGCAAAGCCAACGGAGGGCATGTACAGGTAGCGCTCGTTCATGAATGTGCTCGTACTGACGAAAATGTTCGAAACCACGCTCAGGGTCAGCAGGTAAAAAAGTACGGCGTAGGCCAGCGTGCGTTTTGCCGAAACGCTGTTTTCCGGGTCAGCACTCGTTCGGGATGAGCGGACGAGCAGTACGGCCCACACTCCAACGATCAGATGAAAGGCCAATGAAAGCAGGGAGCGCCAGTCGGCCCAAGTGACCTGGGGTACATGGTAGGGGTAGTAGTCTATCGTGAGCGGGTGCGGGAAAACAAGCAGTTTGAGGTACCAGCCCAGCGTGAGGAAGATTGTGGCAAATTTGTCGCCGAGGCTCATATCCATGAATGGGTCAAGTACGAGTTCTTTCATGGGATTTTCCGGCCGGACGATGTAGCCGAGCGCTTGGTAGCGGACCAAAACGAACAAAATCGTGGTGCCCAGCAGCACAAACCCTACATTGGTGATTCGGCCAAGCGGAATTTTTGAAAACATCCACAGGGTGAGCGGAACGACCGCCACGAACGTGACCGTGTTTTCTTTGGACAACAACCCCAGAAAAAGCGCCAAGCCCGAATAGGCCAGCCACCGGTTTTGACCAGAGTCAAAAAAACGCATGGCTGCGTACAAGGCACCGAGGCTTCCGAGCAGGGCCAGTATTTCGTCGCGGCCCTTGATATTGGCCACCACTTCCGTGTGCAGCGGGTGCAACAAGAAAAGGGCCGTAGCCCAAAACGGCAGGCCCGCGTACCACACTTTTGAGGTTCCATTGGCGAAAAGCGCGACCAAAATCCGGTACAGCAGCACCCCGGTAGATGCGTAAAGCAGGACATTGACCGCATGGGAAATACCGGGTTGGTTTTTGCCGAAAAGCGTGATTTCCAAGGCATACGTCAGCAAGGGCAACGGACGGTAGCGCCCGCCCTCGTACAGCAGTTTGGGGTCTTTGTAATAGCCGAGCAGGCTGTCGTTGGAAAAAATTTCGCGCAGGCCCTTCAACCCTTTTTGTACAAAGGCGTTGTCCCACAGCACGATCTGGTCGTCTTGGAGGTACCCAAATGCCACGGTCATGCCGTATAGTGCCAGTGCAATTCCGGCAAGCAGCACGACCGGAGTTCGATGGCTCTGGAAAAATGCAGGCTCGAAAAAATTTGTGGACGGGAAAAGGCTCGTCCGCACGGGCGGCGACGAGGGCCGGAGTTTGACCGGCGGTTTGGCGAGTTTTTTTGCAGCCATGCGGATTCAGGCAACTTTGGTAAACAAAAAACCGTCTCTTTGCCACCAATCAGGCACGGTCTTCGATTGTTTCATTTTTAAAAAAAAGCAAAAGTAGATGAAAAAACATGTATCCATCCTCCTGCTGGCCGGTCTCGGTTTTTGCATGATGACCGCTTTCCAACTTCTTCCCCAAACATCGTCCCGCCCTGCCACCTTGAAATGGTACACTTGGGAAGAGGCCACGGCCCTGAACAAAACCAGGCCCAAGAAAATTTTTGTGGACGTGTACACCGACTGGTGCGGTTGGTGCAAACGCATGGACAAATCCACGTTCTCCGACGAAAAAGTAGCCGCATACATGGCCGCTAATTTCTACCCGGTCAAACTCAACGCCGAACAGCGCGAAGACATCCTGTTCAACGGCGAGACGTTCAAGTTTGTGGAAACAGGCAACGGGAAAGGGGTCAACACCCTGGCGTATGCGCTTCTCGACGGCAAAATGGGTTACCCTTCGATGGTTTACCTTAACGAAAAGTACGAGCGCATCATGATTTCTCCAGGTTACAAGGAATCCGCCGACATGCTCAAGGAGCTGCGCTTCGCTGCCGAGGACAAGTACAAAACCACCGATTGGGAGGCATACAAAAACCAGTAGGCCAGGCTGTTGCGATCATTGGTAATACGGCAGCCACTTGCATTCCTGCACTATTTTTTTGTAAAAGTCCGCGTTTTCGTAGCGCTTCAGCCGGTCATAGTAGCCCCGGTAGGCTGCTGGCAAAACCGGCACGAACCGACTGCCGGGGCGGTAGGTGCAGTCGGGATGGCAAAACCACTGTTTTTGTTGGCAGCGGGCGGCCATGAACGCCGCCCGGGCGGCAAGTTCCGGGTTGCGGGCCTCGGCGAGGGCTTTTTCAAAAAAACCAAGGGCGAGGCTGATGTCGGTATTTTCGCGGTTACCGTGGGGTGAATTCACCAAGGGGAAAATCGGCCCCTGAGCCAGCCGGTTCCAATTGTGCCCACTGCGGTAAAAATCCATCGCTTCCCACTCGTAGCCGAAATACGACATATTGTAGTATCCCAGCCCGCAGAGGTAAAAATACCATGACCCTACGGGGTCTTTCATGGCTACGGCCGCCTTGGCGTGAAACTCGTACACCATCAGTTTTTCTACGATCTCCCGGCGGGTCAGCAGCAGGGTGTCCGTTATCGGGCGGTGGATTTTTTCATCAAAAACTTCTTTGAACGGGCTGAATTTCGGCATTCGGTCGTCCTCTGAGCCGGGTATTTGGCGCAGCACCGACAGGGCCGCTTCGGGCTGGCCCACACTGAACAGGTAAGCGCCCTTGATCTCCAACAGCCGCGCAATGATCTGGTTGGGGTTGGTATCTATCTGCATGGCGTGCTCCAACATGGTCGGGTCACTGGAACGGGCCACCTGGAGCAGGTCGTCCAGCACATCGGGGCGGGGGTTGTATCGGATAGCCGCAGGGGTATAGGCAGCCAGTATGGCCTTGCCGGGGTGGGCGCTTTCAGCGTAGCGGGCCGAGAGAAAATCCTGCAAAAACGGTTCGAAACTGGGCACGGTCTTGAACGTGTCGTAGCTGCGGATGCGATATGCAACCTGATCCGCCGAGGCCGAAGTGCCGTCAAGGTCGAGTATTTCGCGGAGCAATTCCCACACATCGAGCTGGCGGAGCAGAATCTGGTCGTAGTCTTCATTTTTTTTCAAATCGCCGCGCAGCAGCTCCAACGATTTTTGGGCTGCGTAGCCGTCGCCCGCGAGTAGTTCGAGGTAGCCGGTCATAGCCCGCCAAAGCAGCGGATTCGGTGTGTGGCCGTCCTTAGCTACCCGGCGCACCAATTTTTGCAAATTGATCAGGCGTTTGGCTGCCGCCTCCCGTTGTTCCACCCGCCGCTTGGCCGTGTATTTTCGCTCGGTCACGGTCGTGCGCAGGAAAACCCGCTCCAACTGCTGCACGATGCCCACCAGCATCAGTTCCAAGTGCGGGCTTTCCGGGTCGAGGAGATAGATCGTCTCCAAGTCTTCCACGAGGTAAGTTCGGGAAGTGCCGGCACGCAGCAGATAAATCGTGGCGCGTTCGACATCGTTTTGGCACATGCGCAAAGCCCTCGCCCACTCCGCCTCGCCGCTCAGGCGAAAACTGCGAAAAGCCTGTACGCGCTTCGATTTACAGTACCGAAAAACGAGGGAGTAGCGGTAGGCTGCGTCGGCGGTTTTTCCCAACTGCTGCAAAGCGCCAGCGAGGTGGCCCAGTGTCCAGAAATACACGATGCTGGGCTTTTTGCGGTCAAACTTGGGCAGCAGGTAATTGTACAGGTCCACCGTCAGTTGCCACTGTCCGGCGTAGTGGGCCAGGCGGACGATCTGATAGGCATAGCGCAGGCGGAAAAAATGCGACCTGGTGGCCAAAAACCGCGCCTTTCCTTCCTCGATCAGGCTCAGCATGAGCTCCTTGTCGCGTTCGGCGCGTGCCCAGCCGTCGCCGTACGCCACTACGTGCGGCTCGCACTGTTTGGCAAACACGAGGTAGTCCAATGCTTCAGTGCAACCGTTATAGGCCAGCACCTCGGCGAACGTGTTGCCTCCCATGGTGTAGGGCAGTTGCGCGGCTTCACCTTTTACCACGGCCACGTCGCGCAGGGAAAGCAGTTCGTTTTCAGTGGCCTGGTACACGACGTACTCCACATCAGCAGGCAATGGCAAGCCGCAAAATCGCTCAATCCACTCCGTGATATTGTCTTCCCGCTGGAGGTCTTTGCTGAAATAGTACCGCTCGTAGTAGTCGTCCCAAGTAGTGAAAAATGGCGCGTATGCCGCGTTTTTGTTCACAATGTCGGGCAACAGGAATGTGTAGCCCCCAAACACCGGAGCACCGGGATCGCACGCGCCCGTGGTGGGCAGGTCGGGCGTATCGCGGTGGGCAGGCAGAAAACACAGCGCGGCGAAGAGCAAAAAAAACTGTTTCAAAACAAAAAGGTTTGAGGGTTAGGGGTTAGGGATTGGAGTACTGGTTCGTTGGGCGATTGGGCAGAAACCATCTAACCCCTAACCTTATAACCCCAAACCCTCTCACCCCTAACCTATTTCCATTTGATGTTGCATCCCCCACTTGGCCGCTGTATGGTCAGCATGGGCTTGCCAGCCAACACGGCCTCAAGGGCAGTCCGAAGGTCTTCGCCAGTCGGCGGCAGCGGGTTGCGTTTGGGCCGGCTGCCGTCGAGTTGACCACGGTAGGCGAGGTTTAGGTTCCCGTCAAAGACGTAAAAATCAGGCGTACAGGCCGCATCGTAGCGGCGGGCTACGTCCTGCGTTTCGTCGTACAGGTACGGGAACGTGTAACCGACGGCTTCGGCATGAGCGGGCATTTTGTCCGGGGCATCTTCCGGGTAAGCCTCAGCATCGTTGCTGTTGATAGCCACGAACGATACGCCCCGCGCCGTGAACTGGCTGGCGATGCGGGCGATTTCGTCATTGACGTACAGCACATACGGGCAATGGT
>JBEBHD010000076.1:0-18361 GCA_040080915.1 Saprospiraceae bacterium | reverse complement strand
CGGGGGATTAGCGCTTTTTGGCCAAAAGCAATACGCGATGCGCCGACAAATATGGGCAATAATTTGCCAAGTTGCGCTGGTCGGGACTGTTAAATTTTTGGTCGGGCTATTTTTCGAGCACCTCCCACGTATGGTCGCCCAGCAGCCGTACCGTAGCGAGGTGCTCGAACGGTTTTTGGCGGCGCCACTCGTGCGGCGCAATCATCGAGAGCAGGTGTGAGCCGTCGCTTTTGCGCTCGTACAGGTGGTAAATATGGTGTATGACCGGCTGGAAAGGAATGTCGGCCTGGTAGATCATTTCGGAAACCGACATCCGGCTTTGCAGCGACTTGGCTTGGCTGACCAGTGTTTCCATCTGGCGGCGCAGTTGTTCCATCTGGCGGTCGGTTTGGTCGTACATGGCCGTCATGGCGTTGCCGCGGATGCGGCCCTTGTCCTCCGGGCGGATGACCGCTCCGCCCGCCGTGTGCGAATACGGCAGCAGGCCGGGGTTTTCGGCCACTTTGTCCTTGTCAATCGGGTTGACGAAAGCGTCGTCGCTTTTTTTCTCTTCGTTCATTCTGCTTGAAACAGTAAATGGGGGGTAAAAGTACGGAGCGCCAGACTTTTCAGGTTTTCAAAACCTGGAAAGTCTATCCTCATTTATGAAAAAAAATACCACCAAGGTGCGCATCTTGCGGAGCTTTTGGCGACAACGCAACCCATCTGCATCTTTCGCCGTAATGGGAGATTTAAACGAAAATTTGGACCTACACCACCTGCTCGATGGATGCCGTCAAGGCAAGCGCTCCAGCCAGTATCGGCTGTATGCACACTTTTACAATTATGCCATGACCATTGCGCGGCGCTACTGTGGCAACCTGGAAACTGCCGAGGAGGTGGTCAACGACGCGTTTTTTAAGGCCTTCACCAAAATTGACCAATACCTCGACTCCATGCCGTTCCGGTTTTGGCTGCGCCGAATCATCATCAACACAGCAATTGACCGGTTTCGCAGCGGCATGAGCACGCCCCCGTCGCTCGAACTGCAAGCCTGGCACGATGCCGAAACGGACAATGGCATCGTGGAAAACCTCACCCGCGAACAAATCCTTGCCCTGATGGACCACCTGCCGCCTGCCTACCGGGCAGCGTTCAACCTGTACGTGGTGGACGGCTTTACACACGAAGAAATAGCCGAAACACTGCACATCAGCACAGGCACGTCCAAGTCCAATCTTTCACGAGCACGCCAACATCTGAAAGCCATGTTGTCGGAAGAGTTTGAATTCACAAAGAAATGATCATGAGCGATCTTGACAAATTTTTTGCCGAACGGCTTAACGAGGAGTCTGAATTTCCCCTCCGGGGAAAAAACTGGAAGAACCTTTCCCGGCGGTTGGATGTCGCGGGCGTGGGGGCCGTGGGCACGGCCGGGGTGGTGCTGAAGTACTGGAAAGTCGCGGTACTCGGCTTTGCGCTCGTGACGGGCCTTTTAGTCTGGGAAGTGGTTTTGTTGCAAGAGGAAAACAAAAAGCTGCGCGAGCAAATCAAGCAACGGCAGATGGCGGAAAATGTGCAGCCAGTTGCCGCAAAACCCGGTGATTTTGTTCCGCCAGTCCACCGGCCCGTCTCTGTTCCCAATCCGCCCGCCGTTGGTGCCCAGCCAACTCCGCTGACCGAACCCGATCACGCATCTTGGAGCAACCAAAACAAAAAGGCCAGCCAAACCGGCCCAAAAAATAATCCGTCATCATTCCGGCCAGCCTCGGCAGAGCCTGTTGTCAGTGTGCCCATGGCAGAGCAACACGGCAAAGAAGCCCTTGCCACAGAAAAGACAGAATCCGCAATGGCTGGCAGCCCGGCATCTGCCGCGCCTGAATCGGCTACTGGTTCGGAGAAAACGGAAACCGCAATGACAACCAACCGCCCAGCCGGTTTGCTGGCACAACCTGCAACAGAACCGGCGGCTGAATCAGAGAAATCCCCAGAAGCAACCGCACTTGTTGACCTGCTTCCACAAACGCTCCCGATTTTGTTGCCGAACACAGACACCAAACCGCAAGCGCCCGCCATGGTGCCGTTTTCCATAACCCGCCCATACCGCGAAAAAACTGGCCGCTTTCGTGTGGGCGTGCAGGGCACACTGGCGAGCGCCAACCACGCACCGGAAGGCGTTTCTTCCCTCATTGGCGCGGGCTTTTTGGCCGAATACAGCCCCGTGCGGAACCTGTGGGCCTCGTTTTCGGCAGACTGGCTTTCGTACGACGTGAAAACCACCGAATACCTTCCGCCACAGTTTTGCCACGAGCCGCAGCCTAAGACCGTGAAACCACAACCCGGCCACCAGCATCCGCTTTTGGAAGTGGCCGGTCACCAGAGGATGCAATTGTACAATGTCGGCTTGCGCTATGTGCTGCCGCTGCGGTATTGGCTGCGCCCTTCGGTGCAAGTCGCGTACACGTGGGCGCGAAAATCGCCCGAAGTGTACAGCTACGTTTTCGAGGAAGACCAGCATGGCGGGCCAGGCCCACAACCGCCGAAACCGCCAATTTACGTCGCAGCGCCCTTGGCCGGGCAAACCATTAGCGGGCTGTGGCGTATGGGCTTAGCCGCAGAGCACGAGACCCACAACTGGGTGTTCCGGGCCGGCGTGGACTGGATAGAAAACAGCGCCGCATCGAAACCATTGTTCGACGCGGCGCTGGTACAGGCGAGCGTGCTGTACAAATTTTAGGCTATGCTCCGAGGTAGGTTTTGAGCAATTTGCTGCGGCTGGTAGCACGCAACTTGTTGATCGCCTTGTCTTTGATCTGGCGCACCCGCTCGCGGGTGAGGCCAAATTTGTCGCCAATGTCTTCGAGCGACATGGGGTGCTCCACCCCGATACCGAAGTAGAGTTTGATGACATCGCACTGGCGGTCGGTGAGCGTGCTGAGCGAGCGCTCGATTTCGCGGCGCAGCGAGTCGGCGTATTCGAGGTGCTGATCGGTGCCGGGCATGGCCGTGTTTTCGAGCACGTCCAGCAGGGAGTTGTCCTCGCCTTCCACAAAGGGCGCATCCATCGAAACGTGGCGGGCAGCCACGCCAAGAGTGGTTTCCACTTCGTCGGAGGTGATCTCCAGCATTTCAGCCAGTTCTTCGGGGCTGGGTTCGCGCTCGTAGGTTTGTTCCAGCTCCGAAAATGCTTTGTTGATCTTGTTCAGGGAACCGACTTTGTTCAACGGGAGGCGCACGATGCGGCTCTGTTCGGCCAAAGCCTGGAGGATGGACTGGCGAATCCACCACACGGCGTAGGAGATGAACTTGAAACCGCGCGTTTCGTCGAAGCGTTGCGCGGCCTTGATCAGGCCGAGGTTGCCCTCGTTGATCAGGTCGGACAGGCTAAGGCCTTGATTTTGATATTGTTTTGCTACGGAAACTACGAAGCGCAAGTTGGCTTTGGTCAGTTTTTCTAGAGCAATGGGGTCGCCCTGTTTGATGCGTTTGGCCAGGTCTACTTCTTCTTCCGGGGTGAGCAAGTCCACCTTACCAATTTCCTGCAAATACTTCTCCAGCGATTGGCTTTCCCGATTGGTAATGGACTTTGTAATCTTAAGTTGCCTCATGTGCGGACTGTAAATTATTTTTTCGGCGGCAAAGGTACACTTTCATTGCTTTTCGGGCTTTTATTATTTCCCAAGCGGCTACCCTCAGTACTCACCGTATGATCAGTTTTTGGGCAATTGCCCGTTCGCCGCTGCGTAATTCCACCCAGTACGTGCCAGGCGGGTATGTAGATGCGTCGAGAAAATAGTTTGTCGCACCGGCGGGGAAAATGCCTTCGAAAATAGTTTGCACCGATTGGCCCAACACATTGATCAGCCGCAACGTGCCGTTGGCTGCTACCGTGGCCTGCACCGGCACAACGGTGATGGCCGAAGCCGGGTTGGGGTAAATCCCGGACAGCTCTACCCCGGCGGTTTCAGGTGCGGCCACGGAAGATTCGGTCACACAAAATTTCCAATAGCCTTCCGGTGCCGTCAGCGGGCGGGTGATGGTCTTGCCGTTTTGGGCCGTAGCCTCGATGTAGTAGTACACTGTGGTGCCGTCGGGAAACTTGGGGATATACCCCCGGTGGCTCCATGTCGTGTCGTTCGGCAGGTATTCGGGCAGCAAGACGGGTGTCCAAGGTGTGCTCAGGTCGGTGGTGTAAAAAATACGGGCCGATGCGATACCGCTCCGGTGGTTCACGTTTGCCCAAATCGGGTACTGGGAAAACTGGCCGTTGTCTAAACAGGTCGGCGGCTGGTGTACGATGTGCAGCGGATCGGCTACGCCCACCTCTTTGGTGATGCAATGTAGCGCACCCAGCGACGGGATAATGGCGTTGCAGTTGATGCCCACGATGGTGTAGCCCGGCAGCGCCTCCTCCCAGATACGCTGGGCAGTGGTGTCGAATTGGGTTTCGTAAAAAGGCACCAGCACGGACTTGTTCACAAAAATGGCGTTGGCGTAGGTGCGGTAGTTGCCGCCGGTGTCGGGGTACTTGCCGTTATGAGGGGGCATGGGTACGCGCACCAATTTGTACGGCGTACCGAACGGTGTCTTGAAATTGCTCATAACGTACTGGATGTTGGCCTCGATCTGTGGCCCGTCGGCCACACCAGCAGGGTACTGCCCGACGAGCAGGGTCTCCTCGTCCAGCAGTTTCATGTGCATGTCAATGTGGTGGATATTGTCGTAGGGCAGCACATCCATCTTGATGTAGCGCTCCACGCCCATGTAGTCGGTCATGATCGAATTGATCTGGGCCTCTGTTTTCACCGACACGCCGTAGGGATTACCGGGGGCGTTTTCCTCCAAAACAAGCCGGGAGGAAAAGGACGTGCCGAGGCCATCGGACATGAAGTTGCCGCCCGTGTGTACCAGGTCGTCTGGCGCTGTGTTGGTGGTAAAAAGCGGAATGCCGAGGTGCTGGGCAGCGCGGTTGGCGAGGGTATCGTCTAAGGGGCGGGGGCGGTTGTAGCGCCAGTCAATGAAGTACAGGGAATCCACGCCGTTGGCGTACACACAGTTGGGGCCGTAGTCGCGGATCCAGATGGAGTTGTTGGGCACGATGAGGAACTCAACGTTTGAGCTCATGTCCACGCCTTTACTGGCGAGGTAGTTTTGAGCGGTGGTCTGCACGGTTTGATTGGTACAACACACCACGACCCGACATTCCCGGCGGGCGGCGCGCACGATTTCCGTCAGGATGTCGCGCAGGGCGTTCGACGAAGCCTGCCAAGTGATCAAAAGTGCCTGAAGTTCTTCCCATTCGCCCATTGCACGCACGGGACCGGGCGGCGGAGCGGCTTCGCCTTCGGGCTGGCCGGGCAGGCTTTTTGCCGTTTGCAGCAGGTGTTTTTCGGCCTCGGTGAGGTAGCGCGGGAGGTCGGTTTCGTTTTGGGCGGTGAGGCTAAATACGCTCAGGAAGGCGGCGAGGAAAAGGCGCGTGCGCAGTGTCATGGTTGGTACATTTATGCGTGGGTCGAAATTTCCGGCTTTTGTTGGAGAGGTGCGGTGCGAATTACGGGTATTGAAAAAATTAGGCCTAAAAACCAATCTATTTGCTACCAAACGCTGCCAAAAACTCCGGACTGTCAGGTTTCACCTTGGGCGGAAAGAAATGCGTGAGCTCCCCTTTTTCATTGATCAGGTACTTGCAAAAATTCCAGGTAGGTTCCTGGCTGTTCCAACCGTTTTGGGCCGGATCGGTGAGCCAACGGTAAATCGGGGCTTTGTCGGCACCTTTTACGTGTACTTTTTCAAAAATGGGGAAGGTGATGTGGTAGTTTGATTCACAAAACGCCGCGATTTCTTCCGCCGAACCGGGCTCCTGCTCCCGAAAGTCGTTGCACGGAAAAGCCAGCACCACGGCTTTGCTTTCGTTTTCCGAAAAAAACGTTTCCCAGTCGGCATACTGGGGGGTGTAGCCGCATTTGGAAGCCACGTTCAGTACCACGATCTTTTTGCCGCGAAACTGCTCCAGCCGCACCGGCGTGCCATCCAATTCCTTGACCGTGAACTGAAAAAAAGTCCCCGCACTTTTCGGCGCGACGGTGGTGGCTGCCGCACCGGGCGGAACTTTGGTGGTGCCAAAACAAGCCGGGAAAAATAGAGCACTGGAGATAAGCAGGACAGAGAATGTAGTTTTTACGAACATGACAACTGGAGCGCAACGGTGAACGATAAGCCCAAAAAACACCGGGTGGGCGCAATGGTTCAGATATGTCATTTCACTTTCCCCCAAAAAGCCCCGCCGTCTCCTTCGCAAACCGCGTCTCGATCTCCTTGCGGCGCAATTTCAGCGTGGGCGTGAGCAGGCCGTTCTCGGCTGTCCACGGCTCGGCCAGCAGATGGAACGCCCGCACCTGCTCAACCGGGCCGAGGCGCTCGGCGTTGATGCGCTCGATTTCCTGCCGGAAAAGTTTTTCCACCTTGGGGTTCAGTACCATGAATTCCGGTGCCGTCCAGTGGACGTTATTCGCGCGGCACCAGGCTTCGAGTTGCCCGAAATTGGGCAAAATGAGTGTACCCACGAACGGCTGGTTCAACCCCAGCGCCATACATTGGTCCACAAACGGCGAACGCAGCAACTGCTGCTCCACAAATGCCGGAGCCACGAACTTGCCCGTCGTGGTTTTGAAAATCTCGCTTTTCCGCCCGGTCACGCGCAAGAAGCGCTTGAACTCGAACCGGCCCATGTCGCCGGTTTTCAGCCAGCCGTCGGCGGTGAAGCGGGCCGCCGTTTCGTCGGGCAGGTTCCAGTAGCCGGTCATCACGTTCGGCCCGCGCACTTCGATTTCACCATCACCCCGATCGTCGGCATCGGCGATGCGCACCTCCACGCCGGGCACGGGTATGCCCACCGTGCCGAAATGCACACCGCCCGGCTCGAACCGGTTGAATGCCACCACAGGGCTGGTTTCGGTGAGGCCATAGCCTTCGCGAACGTCCACGCCCGCCGCCGAAAACAGCCGCCCGAGCCGGGGTTGCAAGGCCGCCGCGCCCACCGCGATGCCGCGCACACGGCCGCCCATAGCCCGCCGCCACCGGCGGTACACCAACAGGTCGGCTGCCCAGAGTTTGATCCGATAACCGAACGGCATGTCGTGCTCGCCCGCGAAGGGGTAACGCTCACCGAGCGCCAACGCCCAGTCGAGTATCTTTTTTCCAAAAAAGCCGGCCTTTTTGCGGCGCTCCAGCAGCCGCTCGTGCGTGCGCTCCAGCACGCGGGGCACAGCGGTAAAAAAATGGGGCCGCACCTCTCGCAGGGTTTCCGGCAGGCGTTCCAGCGATTCCACAAACCACACCGGCGTTCCGGCGGCCAGGTACACGTAAGCCACCATGCGCTCGAAAATATGGCTCAGCGGCAGAAAACTCACCGCCGTCACTGCCGGGCCTACGGGCACGATGGCCAGCACGGACTTGATGTTGCTCACGATGTTAGCATGAGTGAGCATCACGCCCTTCGGTGCCCCTGTGGTGCCCGAAGTGTAGAGCAGCGTGGCCAGGTCGGTGTCGGAAATTCTGCTCCGCGACCGCTGGATTCGTTCGATCTGTTGGTCGTTGGGTTGTGTGCAAAGCGCGTCCCAGCCCAAGGTACCTGGCAGGTTTTCAAAAGAAAAAATGCGGTCTGGGGAAACACTTGCCGCGTGCAGCTTTTCCAGCATATCGGCGTTGCTCACGAAAAACGCCTGCAGCCCGGCATCGCGAAAAATATGGGCGATCTCGTCCGGGCGGGCGGTGGCATGCACGGGCACGGGCACCATGCCGAGTTGCAGCATGGCCGCGTCGGCGATGATCCATTGCGGGCTGCCGCAGTGCGCGAGCACCCCGATGCGGTCGCCGGTATCCAATCCCTGCACCAGTAGCCCCGCGCTGAGGCGATCCCGCTCGGAGAGCAGTGCCGCCGTGCTCCAGGTTCGCCACTTACCGGCCTCCCGGCCTGCTACGGCGATCCCCTGCGAGAAACGCTCCCGCTGGTAATCGAGGATGTCGAACAGGCGTGTGAAATCCATTTTGAAGAGGTTGGAAGGTTTCTGGTTAGGAGGTTTCTGGTGAGGAGGTTTCTGGTTGGAGGGTTTGTTGAGGCTGGAACAAAGGTAGGAAGCATGTTTTGAACGGACGGATTAGTGTTACGGCCTTGGGCTCGTTTGATGCTTTTTTACGTTTTTTTAGAATTTCTTAATCCTTTCGGCAATCGCCTGCGAGCACTTTTGCCCTGTATTCTTTCACTAACAAAACAGGACTACACTATGAAGATTTTAGCAAAATGCTCGCTGATCATTCTGCTCATTTGCCTTTTCAACACCGCCGAGGCGCAAATTGGCACCGGCAAATGGACCCGAAAGGCCGATTTTTCGGGCCAGCCCCGCTATAACGCTGTTTCGTTTTCGATCAACGGCAAAGCGTACGTCGGCCTCGGCAGCAGCACCACTGAAGGCACCCAACCGTACATGGATTTTCGGGAGTACAACCCGGCTACAAATACATGGACGAAAAAAGCCGATTGTGCCTGCGGGAGCCTTACGGGAGCCACGGCGTTTTCGGTCGGCGGAAAGGGCTATCTTGCAGGAGGAAATTCCCACCGGAAGCTTTTCGAATACAACCCCGCTACAAATACCTGGGCCGAAAAGGCGCTCATGCCGAATGTTCCACAAGGCGGGAGATTATCCGTTGGATTTGCGATAAACGGTAAAGGTTATGTGGTCGAAACCGCTTTAACCAAGCAGGTTTTTGAGTACAATCCCGCTACGAACACTTGGGTAGTAAAACCGAACCAATTCCCTGGGACAGGCCGACATTCAGCCACCGGCATGGCCATCGGTAACAAGGGCTATTTGGGTACAGGCGTGGAAGACGATTTTAACCCGGATCCCTTGAATGATTGGTGGGAATACAACCCAGCCACCGATACCTGGACGCAAAAAGCGGATTACGGCGGGGGAAAAATTGGGGGTGCCATGAGCTTCTCCGTGAATGGGAAGGGATACGTTGTTATGGGAAAGTCAAAAGAGCAAAACAACAGCGACGGGCACAAGAACGAAACTTGGGAGTACAACCCGGCTACAAACATGTGGATCAAAAAAGCCACCGCGCCGGGCGATTATCGCAAGAACGGCATTGGCCTCTCGATCGGCACCAAAGGGTACATTGGGCTGGGGGAGTACAATTACGAACAAGCACACAAGGATTTTTACGAGTTTGATCCTGCCGTGCTCCCGCTGAAAACAAATTGATCCCTGTCACACCCGCGTGATATTGGCTCCGATTGCGTTCAGGCGTTTGTCAATAAACTGGTAGCCGCGGTCTATCTGGTTGACGTTGTGGATGATACTCCGGCCTTTGGCCGAAAGGGCGGCAATGAGCAGGGCCTGACCAGCACGGATATCGGGCGAGGTCATTTCGATGCCTCGCAACTGCGCCCGCCGGTCAAGGCCGATGACGGTGGCCCGGTGCGGGTCGCAGAGGATGATCTGGGCACCCATGTCAATGAGTTTGTCCACAAAAAACAGACGGCTCTCGAACATTTTCTGGTGTACCAACACACTTCCCCGCGCCTGCGTGGCCACCACAAGTATGATGGACATGAGGTCAGGGGTGAAACCCGGCCACGGCGCGTCGTAAATCGTAAGGATGGAGCCGTCAATGAACGTGTTTATTTCGTAGTGCTCCTGCGCGGGAATGTGCAGGTCGTCGCCGCGCCGCTCGATGGTGATGCCGAGGCGCTCGAACGTGCTGGGTATGATGCCGAGGTGCGTCACTCCGGCATTTTTGATGGTAATTTCGGATTGGGTCATGGCAGCCAGGCCAATGAAACTGCCCACTTCGATCATGTCAGGCAGGCACCGGTGCTCCGCGCCGTGGAGGGCTTCCACGCCCTCAATGTGCAGCAAGTTGGATCCAAGGCCCTCAATTTTGGCACCCATGGCGATGAGGAGGCGGCAAAGTTGCTGCACGTAGGGTTCGCAGGCGGCGTTGTAAATGGTGGTTTTGCCTTTGGCCAACACGGCGGCCATGACCACGTTGGCCGTGCCGGTCACCGATATTTCATCCAAATGAATATAGGTGCCGTGCAGCCCGCCTTTGGGTTGCTGCACGAAATAGATATCTTTCTCGTCGTCGTATTTGAACTCGGCACCGAGCTGCTGGAAACCGTGAAAGTGGGTGTCCAGACGGCGGCGCCCGATCTTGTCGCCGCCCGGCTTGGGCAGGGCGGCCTTGCCGAAACGGGCGAGCAGGGGGCCGATGAGCATGACGGAGCCGCGCAGCCGCTGGGCATCTTTCATAAACGTATCGGAGCCGAGGTAGCCGATGTCAATGGTGCCGGCACAGAAGCGGTAGGTGTCGGGAGCCAGTTGCTCCACCGTGACACCCAGTCCTCGCAGGAGTTCAATTAGTTTGTTCACATCGAGGATATCCGGCACGTTGGCTACGGTCACCGGTTCGTCGGTGAGCAAAACAGCGCTGACAATTTGCAGGGCCTCGTTTTTGGCCCCTTGCGGGTGTAACTCGCCACGAAGGGGCGTTCCGCCTATGACTTCAAAGGTATCCATAGTGTGGGTTGGAAGGTTTCGGGTTGGAGGGCTGGAAGGTTGAAAGGTAGCTCGTTGGTGAAACATGGCGGAACCAGTAACCTTCCAACCTTCCAACCCTCCAACCAGTATCCTAATAAGTAGTGGTCATGTCTTCGTCCACGCAGATGATAAAGTCGGCGCGGCCTTTGTTTTCAGCGAGCAGTTTTTCGAGGTTGGCTTGAGAGACGGTAGTGATGGTGGCGTATTTCAGATCGGGGCTTTGTTTTTTCAGGTACCAAAGGATGCCCTCGTAATTGTCGGAGTGATAGGCACCGTTAAAATGGAGGAACAGGCTGCCCGGGCGAACGTACTGGAGTATGAAATGGGCCATGGTCGCATCCTTGCAAGCCTGGGCTTTAGGAAAATTGTCATTGGCGTGGTCGCCCATCATGGTCAGCATATTTTTGTATCCCGGAAGTTCGGGATCGTAGGCCATTGGCAGAGGGGCGATCCAGGCTTTTTCGCGAGATGAGAGGGTGTCTAATGCGCCGAACCCGCCGCGCGACACCATGGAGGCGTACCGGCGCGGAATATTGGTGGCGGCAAAGGCGAGGTTGTTAGCCTTAGCAAACTTGACCAACGGCGCGTAGTCGGTTTTGTAGTTGTTCCACAAACGAGCGAGCGTGTCTAATCCTTTGCCGTCTATTTCGCCCTTCAGGTAGCGGTCGAGCGCCGTTTGGTTGTCGGCTTCGAACATCTCGGCACCCAGCACGAGGGCGCGTTTTTGGTGCAGGTCCTTGGTCAGTTCCAATTGGAGCCAGTGGGCGATAGGGTTGTTGTGGTATTCGCCGAAAAGTACCACGTCCTTGTCCTTGAGCGTGCGCAGCATCTTGTCGTAGCACACCTTTTTGCCTTGGGCGTTGTACAGGACGTACGCCGGTTTTTTTTGTGAAAAAGCGAGCAAAGTGCCGCATGTGAAGCAAAAAAGTAGAAGAAATTTTTTCATCGGAGACATGTCGTTGAACAGACGGGCGAAAGTAGGAGTTACTTTTGCAATAATTCCCGCACTAACGGGTTTATCGTGCTCAACCCGAAAAATTTTCATCAACCGACTTTCTGTTCGCATACTCGAATTATGAAACGAATCCTGCTTCCCCTGCTTTTCGTCGCGCTTGCTGCTACATTTTCCTCCGCTCAATGTATCGCGGGCAACTGCGTGAATGGGCGCGGCACGTTTGTGTACCCGTCCGGCGCCAAGTACATCGGCGATTTTAAAAACGGTGAAATTCACGGTGTGGGCGTGTGCTATTACACCGACAACAGCAAATACAGCGGCGAGTGGAAAAACCGCTACCCCGACGGCAAAGGCACCAAAACCTACCCCGACGGCACCAAGCGCACCGGCGGCTGGAAAAAAGGCAAACCCGTGGACGAAAACGGCAGCCTGCTGGAGGAGTACATCGCCAACAAAAAAGAAGAGCAGCAGGACGACGGCACCAACATCCAGACCGGCTGCCTGAGCGGCGATTGCAAAACCGGCCCCGGCATCTACGCCTACCCCGACGGCAGCAAATATGAGGGCGAATTTGCCGACGGCAAGTTCAACGGCAACGGCACCTTCAATTTTGCCAACGGCGACAAGTACACGGGCCAGTTCAAAAACAACTTCCCCCACGGAACGGGCACCCGCACCCACGTCGGCGGCATTGAGGAAAACGGCGACTGGCGCGAAGGCGAATTTATCGGCTCCAGCCTGATCGAGAGCGGCCAGATCGGCTGCATCTCCGGCGACTGCACCGGCGGCAGCGGCACCTATATATTCAAGGAAGGTTCGGCCAAGTACGTCGGCGAGTTTCAGAACGGCCAGTCCCACGGCTTCGGCATCTGCACCTACGCCAACGGCGAGCGCTACCGAGGCGAATGGGCCGAGGGTGCTTTCATGGGCAAGGGCACCCTGTACCTGCTTGATGGCACCGAAGTGACCGGTTACTGGCGTGCTGGCGAGTTTGCCGGCACCGAGCCGCCAACCGACTACCAGATCACGCCTCCTGTCCAAGCCCCTGCAGCGCCCGTGGAAATACAGGCCAAAGTATGGGCTGTGGTGGCTGGTGTAGCCGCCTACGACCACATGCCTGTGCTGCGCTACACCGATGATGATGCCTACCGTTTTTTTGCCTTCCTCAAAAGCCTCGAAGGCGGTGCCCTGCCCGACAATCAGGTGCGCGTGCTCATTGACGAAGAGGCCACCCGCGAAAACCTGATCGGTACGCTTCAGGAAGTATTCGACAAGGCCGGGCCGAATGACTTAGTGCTGTTCTACTTCTCCGGCCACGGCCTCAACGGTTCTTTCCTGCCCATTGATTTCGACGGTTTTAACAACAAAGTCTCCCACGAGGAAATTGCCACTCTGTTCAACAAGTGCAAAGCCAAGTACAAACTCTGCATTGCCGATGCCTGCCATTCGGGCAGCCTTTTCGCCATGCGCTCCGGCGAGACAGAGCCGGTACTGAACCAGTACTACCAGTCTCTGTCCAAGGCCGTGTCCGGCACGGCGCTCATCATGTCATCCAAAGCCGATGAAACCTCGTTGGAATCCGCAGGCCTGCGACAGGGCGTGTTCACCCACTTCCTGATTCGGGGCCTGAAAGGCGAAGCGGACAAGAGTCAGGACAAGATCGTGTCGGTGCAGGAAATCTACGAGTTCATCTACGACAACGTGCGCGCCTACACCGGCAATCGCCAAAGCCCCGTCATCAAAGGTGGCTACGACCCGACCATGCCAGTGGCTGTCGTGCGGTGATTTTGAGCGATGATATGATTTTTTTGGGCCGGAAAAAGTTTTTTTCAGAAAAAAACTGCCTAAAAAATAAAGTTGTTTTCAACAAACGCCAGCATTTTATCCAATAAACGCCTGACATCTTTTGACTTAAAAAATTGAAAACCAACTGCTCAAGTTTTTTTTACACCCAAAGCCAGCAAAATATCCTTCAAAAGCCTTTTCAACAAACCTTATTTTTTGTCCTTTGCGCCTCAGGCAATGCCCCGCACTTTTGTACCGTTAAAGAAAACGAACGGCGGCGAAACAAAAAGAAACGGCGCCAACCAAGAAACCCACCAACTTCGACTTTTCATGAGATTATACGGGAAACCGCCGCGGCGCAAACGAGCGCCGCGGTTTTTTTTTGCCCCTACCTGTGCTAGTGGCGCGAACTACAAGTGGCGTACAGGTAAAAAAGTGTTGAACTGAACCGGAGGAGTACTTTTGCCTCGCGCCCCAATACCTGCAAACACTTGCCAGACGCATGCAATTCCTCTTCGGCTTCCTCATCCTCGCACTGCTCGCCGCCGCCCTGCTGCTCCGTCGCCGCCAGAAAAAAGTATGGCTGCACGAAGAACGCCACGAAGAGAGCGGCACCTGGATAGACAAACGCTCCGGCGAGCGCGGCACCTACGGCTCCCTCGATGCCGAACGCGATGCCGAACGCCACGCCATCACCCGTCAGGGCCGCATTAACGACCTGACCCTCGACATCCGCAATTACGCTTTTGAGCATTTCCCCGGGTTCCACGCTCGCAGCGATGCGGGCATCCGGGACTTCACGGCATTTGTCCGATCCGAAATCGGGCGTGTCTTTGCTGCTGCCGAGGCTATGCTGACAGGCGACATTCCCGAAGCCTCCCCGGTAGCGAACAACGATGATCCGCACGCCCATGCCCTGAAAAAGCGCCTCCTCGATTTTGTCTACGAGCAGTGCCCGAAGCTGCTCGATCTGGATCTGGATGCCATCCGACAGTTCGACCGTTTTGTGGGCATCGTTTCGGCCACGCTAGCCGGAAAGATGCAAAGCCAATAGTATTCGATTTCGGCGTTTTTTTCCTGCGCAGTTTTTTTGGCGACCTTTGCGGCAAGCACTACAAATTTCAACCGCATGTCTCCCAAACTCAAAAGCGCCCTTCGATTTCTGTTTTTTCTCGGCCTCGGGGCCACCATCCTCGGCTTGGTTTTCCGCAGCCAAAATACCGCGTTTCAGGAGCAGTGCCGCCTCGACGGCGTGCCCGCCGACCAGTGTAGCCTGCTGGACAAGTTGCTGCACGATTTTTCCACGGTAAACCTCGGTTGGATGGTGCTGGTGGTGGCGGCGTTCACGGTGAGCAACATGCTGCGGGCTTGGCGCTGGCAGATGCTGCTGGAGCCAATGGGCTACCGCCCCCGCTTCGTCAACAGTTTCCTGACCATCCTGCTCGGCTATTTTGCCAACCTCGGTTTCCCGCGCATGGGCGAGGTGGTGCGGGCAGGAGCATTGGCTCGCTACGAGCGCATCCCCATGGAGCGGGTGATGGGTACCCTCGTGGTGGACCGGCTCATGGATTTTGTTTGCCTCGGTTTGGTGGTCGCCCTCGCTTTTTTGTTTGAGGCGGATACGCTTTGGGCGTTTATCCAAAACAACCGCTCCGACGGTGGCGGGGGCAGCATTTGGAAAAATTCGTTCGTGCTGGGCGGAGCTGTCGTGCTGGTGCTGGGGGCGGCGAGTGTGTGGTTTTTGCGAAAAAAAATAGCTGCGCTGCCGTTTTTTGTAAAAATAGCCAACCTGATCGAGGGTTTTGGGGACGGCTTGCGCAGTGTGTTCAGGCTCCGAAATGCAAGTTTGTTTGTAGCCTACTCCATGGGAATCTGGCTGATGTTCTACCTGCAATGCTGGCTCAACCTCAAGGCCTTCCCGCCCACGGCCCACCTTGATGCCAGCGCCGCGCTGATGGTTTTCGTGTTCGGCACGCTCGGTTTTGTCATACCCGCGCCCGGCGGCATGGGGTCGTTTCACGCGCTGGCCATTGCCGGTCTGGCGCTTTACGGCATTAGTGGCAGCGACGCGTTTTCATACGCGAACATCGCGTTTTTTGCCATTCAGATTTTTTACAACGTCGTAGCGGGGTTGCTTTCCCTGCTCCTGCTGCCGCTTCTGAACAAAAAGCAGTAATCGCCGAGCCAACGGTGGTACATTGGCACCGATGCAGAACCTCTTTTTTCAAAAAACAGCCTTGCCGGCCAGCCTGCTTCTGCTCGGCCTTGCGTCGGCTTTTTTTGGAGAAAAAACCGCCCTGCCACCCTCCACCCATCAGCGCCGAAATGCACTGGCTCTCGTTCGGCAACTCCCGCCTTGACTCGACCAACCAATTGCTCGTATGTGGCTCTACGCGCCACGAACTGACCTGCCGCGAAGCCAAACTCCTGCACATGTTTGCCACACAGCCCGATCAACTGCTCAAGCGCGGCCACATCCTCCAGCAGGTGTGGGCCGACGAGGGCATACTCGTGGCCCGCAGCGTGGATGTGTTCGCGTCGCGCCTGCACAAATTGCTGCGCAACGACCCCTCGGTTCGGATCGTGGCGGTACACGGGGTCGGGTACCGGCTGGAGGTGGATCGTTTGCAGGGATTGGTTTGAGGTGCCAGTACTCGTTGTACTTTTGCCGCAATATGATGCACACACAACTGAAACAAACCATCGAAGCCGCCTGGGACGACCGTTCGCAGCTGCAAAACCCGGAGGTGCAACGTGCCGTCCGGGAAGTCATAGCCCTACTGGACAACGGTAATCTGCGCGTGGCCGAGCCGCGCGCCGACGGCAGTTGGGAAACCCACGAGTGGGTGAAAAAAGCCGTCATCCTGTACTTCCCCATCCAGACGATGGAAACCATCGAAGTAGGGCCGTTCGAGTTTTATGACAAGATCCCGCTCAAAAAGGGTTTCGCCGAAAAAGGCGTTCGTGTGGTACCACAGGCATTGGCCCGATACGGGTCCTACATCGAACGGGGCGCCATTCTCATGCCATCTTATGTCAACATCGGCGCGTGGGTGGGCAGTGGCACGATGGTGGACACCTGGGCCACTGTCGGTTCCTGCGCCCAGATCGGGCGCAATGTACATCTCGCCGGAGGTGTGGGCATTGGCGGCGTGCTGGAGCCCCCGCAAGCCACACCCACCATCATTGAGGACGACTGCTTCATCGGCTCCCGCTGTATTGTGGTGGAGGGCGTGCATGTGGAGCGGGAGGCCGTGCTCGGTGCCAATGTGGTGCTCACCCAGAGCACGCACATCATAGACGTGACCGGGCCGGAAGCCGTGCTGTACAAAGGCCGTGTGCCCGCACGCTCGGTCGTGATCCCGGGCACGTATGCCAAGGCGTTTCCGGCGGGCACCTACCAGGTGTCGTGCGCCCTTATCATCGGGCAACGCAAGGAGAGCACCGACAAAAAAGTGTCGCTGAATGAGGCATTGCGGGAGTACCAGGTGGCGCAGTGATCGTACTTACAGCATTTCCACAAACTGATCGAACAAATACCGCGCGTCGTGCGGGCCGGGGCTGGCTTCCGGGTGGTACTGTACCGAAAATGCGGGTTTGTCTTTCAGTCGAATACCTTCCACGGTGTTGTCGTTCAGGTTGATGTGTGTGGCCTCCACCACGCTGGGTGAATCGTACACAGCCTGTTCGAGCACACCGAAACCGTGGTTTTGACTGGTGATCTCGCCGCGCCCGGTGAGCAGGTTTTTCACCGGATGGTTGATGCCGCGGTGGCCGTGGTGCAGTTTGTAGGTGGGCAGGCCTGCTGCCAAGGCGAGGATTTGTTGCCCAAGGCAAATGCCAAACAAAGGTTTGCCGTCGGCGAGCATCTGGCGGGTCAGATCAACCGCGTAACCCATCGAAGCCGGGTCGCCGGGGCCGTTGGACAGGAAATAGCCGTCGGGGTTCCAGGCTTTTACCTCCAAAAACGGCGTTCGGGCGGGAAAAACCCGGAGGTGGCAGTCCCGCTGGGCCAAACTGCGCAGGATGTTTTTTTTCACGCCAAAATCCATGACGGCGATACGGTGGCGAGCCTCGGGGCTTCCGATCATGTACGGCTCGGCGGTGGTGACGCGGCTCGACAGTTCCAGCCCGGCCATGGACGGGGTTTCGCGCAAGCGTTTTTGCAGTTCGCCCAAGTCGTCTATTTCGGAAGAAATGATGCTGTTCATGGCCCCCTGTGTGCGGATATGCTGTACGAGCGCACGGGTGTCTACGTCCTCGATAGCCACCAGGTTTTCGGCCTCGAAATAGTCCTGGATGCTTCGTTCTGCCCGGATTCGGCTGTACGGTACGTTGAAATTGCGGCACACGAAGCCGGCGATTTTGATCCCTTCGCTCTCCACCTCGTCGTTTTTGATGCCGTAGTTGCCGATGTGGACGTTGGTGGCCACCAGTATTTGGCCGGAGTACGACGGGTCGGTGAAAATTTCCTGGTAGCCGGTCATGCCGGTGTTGAAACAGATTTCGCCGGTGGTGGTGCCGATTTTTCCGGCAGCGCGACCGCGGAACAGGGTGCCGTCTTCGAGGAGAAGCAGTGCGTTGGGCATTTAGTATGATTTGGGGCACAAAGGTCGTTTGCCCCCCGAGGTTTTCCAAGCGGAAAAACCCGCATTACTGGATATTTTCAAATTCACCGCAACGGTACTGAGGCACGGAGTTTATTTTAAAAAATTGATTTTCAAAAAAATGGCAACTGTAGGAAGGCAGGTGAAATAAAGTACCAATTTTGGCGGCTCTAAATGTAAAATTGTTCACCACAGATTCACACAGATTCACCCTGGATTCACTCTGGATTCACCACAGATTCACACAGATTCACACAGATTCACCCTGGATTCACCACAGATTCACACAGATTCACACAGATTCACCACAGATTCACCCTGGATTCACCACAGATTCACACAGATTCACACAGATTCACCCTGGATTCACCACAGATTCACACAGATTCACACAGATTTTTTCCCTACCCGTTTAAAAATCTGTGTAAATC
>JBEBHD010000315.1:0-5016 GCA_040080915.1 Saprospiraceae bacterium | reverse complement strand
CCTTGTCTGAAACAAAATTTGCTCGCTTTTGCCTCGGCACTGAAATTTAAACACGCTCTTACTGTGCTAAAATGTGCGCCATACGCAGCAGATCCTTCCCAAATGTCTTGTTTTTGGAAACGGCTTCTTTGAATGGCACGTAGTGCAGGTTGTTGTTTTTTATACCCACCATCACACCCGACTTGCCTTGCAGGAGCGCCTCTACCGCGCCAAACCCGAGTACGCTGGCCAATACACGATCGAAAGCCGAGGGCGACCCGCCTCGTTGCAAGTGCCCAATGACGGTGACTTTGATATCATCGAACACGTCAATTTTTTCCTCGACCTGGCGAGCGATATCGTACACGGTGCCCATTTGGTTCCCTTCTGCCACAAGCACGATACTAAAAAGTTTGGATCGCTTAGCACCGCGTTTCAGCAACTTCACCAACTCCTCGATATTCGAGTCTTCTTCCGGAATCAGTACCCCGCCCGCCCCGCCGGCAATGGCCGTGTGCAGGGCGATGTAGCCGGAGTGCCGCCCCATGACCTCCACGAAAAAAAGTCGGTTGTGCGAATCGGCGGTGTCGCGGATTTTGTCAACGGCCTGCACGGCGGTGTTCACCGCCGTGTCGAATCCAATGGTGAAATCGGTGCCGAACAGGTCGTTGTCTATGGTGCCCGGTATGCCCACGATCGGGATGTCGGGGAATTCCTCCATGAACTTGATCGCCCCGGTGAACGTGCCGTTGCCACCGATAGCCACCAAGGCATCAATATCGTTGTAAATCAGGCTTTCATAAGCCTGTTTTCGGCCTTCCTGAGTTAAGAATCGCTTGCTTCGGGCGGTTTTCAGCACGGTGCCACCCCGGTGAATGATGTTGCTGACATCAGAGGTTTCCAACCGTTTTATACTGCCTTCGATCATGCCCTCGTAGCCGCGTGAAATGCCGTAAACATGCAGGTCATTGTTCAGCGCGTTGCGGACGATGGCCCGAATAGCTGCGTTCATGCCGGGGGCATCGCCCCCGGATGTAAAAACCGCAATTCGTTTTATTTCTTTCACCGTGTTTGGATTGTGTTAAAAAAATCAGATCCGGGCGGGCAAGTGGAATTCAGCCAATGAGTAGATCGGTTTTCGAATAATTTCGCCCAAGCGCAGTTTGCGCTCTTCCATACACTGGACAAGAATTTCGCGAAAATGGTGCGCAATGGAACCTACGAAGTGTACCGGAACCTGCTGATGGCCGCTGTATTTGCGCACATGGTGATCCAAAAAAGCACCCAAGGAGTCCGCAACCAACTGACGGACAAACAAATGCTCCATGTGGTCGCCCAAAAACTGCGTAAATGTAGCCAGATAGGTGTTTGCCCCGCGTTCGTAGATTCTGTCCTTAATGGCATCCGCCCCTTCGGGGTGGGCGGTATTGAAAGCGTCGTTCAGGTCGGGAGGCAGTTCGCGGTAGAACCAGGCGCGTAAAAGTGCCTTTCCGAGATGCGTGCCACTGCCCTCGTCGCCAAGCAGCCAGCCGAGCGATATGATATTGTCTACAATTTTCTCGCCGTCGTAGTAGCAACTGTTCGACCCTGTGCCAAGAATACAGGCGATGCCCGCGTTCCGTTTGCAAGTAGCCCGGGCTGCCGCGAGCAAGTCGTGCTCTACCTCCACCCATGCCTTTGGAAAAACAGCGGACAACGCCCCGGACACAATGCTCGCCCGGTGATCATCGTGAACGCCCGTGCCGTAAAACCAAATCTGATCAACCGACTCCGCGCTGATCCTGGGCACCAATTGCTCCATGAGAATCGAGCGAATCTCCTGTGTTGAGTGAAAAAACGGGCTAAAACCCACCGTATTCTCCAAAATTTGGTCGCGCCCTTCTCGAACAATCAACCAGTCGCACTTTGTGGAACCGCAATCGGCAATGACTACCATGTCAATTTTGTCAAGTAAAAAATTGGTGTGTAAAACGCACACGAAGGTTGGCGAGGGGCAAAAATAGACATCCCATTCTTCCCGGCAAAGCATAGTGGCGCGAACTGCAAGTGGCGTACAGGCAGGCGAGTCAGATTTTTTGCTCCATGCGGCACGAGGAGGGAGAAATGCGGGACATTTTAACCGACGAAGAACGAAATGGAGCGGAAAATGTGGCCGCCTACCTGTACGCCACTTGCAGTTCGCACCACTAGGCTTTTCTGTGGGGAAAAGGTCGTAAAATTTTTTGTTTGATAAATAAAAAACAAATTGTTTCTTTGTGGCCTGTTTCAAACAAGTCCCTCACAGTTCAATTTTGTTCACATGACACAGTCGTACTACCACAACGCAACGTTGCGCACCGAAAGGGCGGGCAAACCTCGGTCAAACGAAAACCTGATCCACGAACCTACCTTGTGGCGATGCCTGCTTCTGGCGGCATTGACCTATTTGGTTTGGAGCGACAAAATTTCGATCGTACTTGATTTCGGTTCGCCTCAGGTCGAAAGCCAGTTGCAAACGCCGCCCTCTGTTGGGGTCAAGGCTTCTTTTCTCACGGATGTTCCCCGTGTTTCCGGTTTTGAGCCGGCACGGGAACGGGCCAAGGCCAGCGTCAGGCTGCCAGCCAGTGCCACAGGACATGCCACGTTTATTTTGGACCCAACGTTCGCGTCGCGGAACAAAACCGACTCCCGGTCAGTGGCCAGTTCTACGTCGCTTTGCGCCGATTATGTCCAGCGGTTCGCGCCGATTGCTGTCGCAGAAATGAAAAAATACGGCATCCCAGCCAGTGTGACGCTGGCGCAAGGCATTTTGGAAAGCAACGCTGGCGACGGACTGATCGCTAAGCGCACGAACAACCACTTTGGGATCAAATGCTTTTCAAATAAATGCAAAAACGGGCACTGCTCAAATTTCACCGACAACTCGCACAAGGACTTTTTTGTGCGCTACGGCAACGTTTGGAGCAGCTACCGCGCCCACAGCCTGATGCTGAAAAACAACCGCAGGTATGCGCACCTGTTTGGCCTGGCGGCCAACGATTTCCGGGGCTGGGCACTGGGCCTGGAAAAGGCTGGCTATGCCACAGACCCACAGTACGCCGAGAAAATCCTCGCCATCATTCAGAACATGGAGCTGCACGTATTCGACCAACCGGAAGGCCTTGCACAAAGTACTGCCAACTTGTGATATTGGTTCGGTATAACGGGCGATCTATACTTCACGCTGCGAGGTTTTGTGCATGGCCTTCGGCCTACTATTTTGATTAGCAGCGCTCAGTATGACAAAAACGGCTTCGCACCTTGCAGTGCGAGGCATATCAACCGCCCGTTACATTGGAATTGACAACCAACACGGCGGCAATGCAGAGGGCCAACAACGTGCCGGCCAAGACCCATGTCGCTTTTTCGATAAATTCCGTGGAACGCGCTGCGCCGAACAACTGCTGGGCCTGCCCCCCCATCGTGGGGTCAATGCCTCCTCCTTTGGGATTTTGGATCAAAATCGAGGCCATCAGCAAAACACTAACCAAGGCAATCAGAACTGCTAAAGTAGATAACATCGTAGTCTATTTTTTTAACTTTTCAATTTCGGCGGCAAAGTACGCGCATTTATCCGGAAACGCCAAGCAGAGCCGCTCGTACATATCAATTGCCTTGTCGCGGTACCCTTGCCGGGCGTACAATTTTGCCAGTGTTTCGGAAACGATCGTCTTGCTTTCCGTGACGCTTCGCTCGGCAAGGGCCTGCGGCGAACCGGGTTGTTTGGCACCGGCGTTTTCGCGTGCTTCACTAACATCCGTGTCGGCCTCCGGCATCGGCAACAAATCACCTGTGGGCCTTACCCGGGTCGGGCGTGCATCCACAAGCGTTGGCGGTTGAAAGCGGCTGATCCATGCGCCAAAACTGGCTTCGCCAGAAGGGGACACAGATTTGGCTTCAGCAGTCGGCACGAGCACTGGAGTTGGCGGTACTTCGGGGCTTTCCTCCACATCCTCGGCTTTGTTGTTTTCAGCAGGCGGTCGCACATCAGCGGACTGTGCTGGCGGTACTGCGGTCAGTTCCGAATTCGGGGGCGGCTCCCGTTCCTCTTTTTTTGCCAACGGGGTCTTGGCCTCCAGTTCGCGCTGCACGGCTTCAATGGGGCGCAATTCAAGGATTGGCTCTTCTTGTTCTATTAGTTTTGGGGCAAGCACCCTGGGCGCAAGCAGGAGGAAAAGTCGTTTCCGGTCCAGGCTGTAGGCCGCCGCCGAGGCCAGGTTACGTTCAAAATCGCTGTTCTTGTCGCCCTGCGCGGATTTCAAAACTAGCAGATAGCGCAAATTGTGCGCATAGGGATAGGCCAACGCCAATGTTTTCAGTTCCTCATAGGAAATCGTGGCCAGCAAGTCCGGGCTGTCTAAGTACCGTAAAAATCGGTCGTGCGTCATGGTGGTCCTGTGTTTTGTTTCTACCAGTTGTTGAATGCAGCGTTGAAAATGTCTTCCAGCAATTGGTCGCCGATCTGCCGAATGAGCTGGTCTTGCACCGTAAGCAGGTCGCGGTCGGTGCCGAACTCGGCAAAATGGCTGAAGGTTTTTTCGCTTGGCCAACTGCCGCCTACTTGCTCCAAGTTGACTGTGTAATTGATCTGCATGCGGATTTCCAAGCGGTTCAGCGATACTGTTTCGCCCGGTTTGGGTGCTACTGCCACCACGCGAAAATCCGTGATTTTGCCCTCAAATTCAGCGTCCGGGGCATCGCTGTTCAGTTTCAGGGGTGTTTCCGTGCGTACCTTGTCTTTCAGGCGTTCCGTGAAATCTACCGCCAGTGTAGGTGGTGCATTCAGGGCTGTGGTTTCGAAGTTGCGGATAAAAAACGTCTTGATGTTCGGGTCAATCGAAATTCCCTTGAGGGTGTAACAACCCTGAAGGCCGACGGCCAGCAGGATGAAAAACACTGTCGAATATCGAATTATCGTAGCCATATTACCGAACATTTTCAAATTCACTGCAGAGACGCGGAGTAGCACCTGTTACCACGAACCATTTTGAACCACAGGTTTTCACAGATTCACACAGA
>JBEBHD010000314.1:0-5028 GCA_040080915.1 Saprospiraceae bacterium | reverse complement strand
GGATGTACAACGTGGCTGTCGTCGGATTCGCTATTTTTTACCAGCTGCGCCGAAAATACGCCCCGCCCGCACCTGCCGTCAGCCTTGTGGCCGCTGAAACCTTCCCGCCCGTGGCCATCCTGTACACCACCTGCAATGATTTTGTGGAAGAAAGCGTGGTTTCGTGCGTGCAGCAGGATTATCCCAACTTCACCGTGTATATGCTGGACGACAGCAGCGACCAGCATTTCAAAGACCTCGTGGACCTGTTCGCCGCCCGGTACCCGGAGCGGGTAGTGGTGGTGCGGCGGCCCGACCGAAAGGCGTTCAAGGCCGGCAACTTGAACCACGGGCTGGAGCACTTCGCCACCCACGAGCCGTACTTTGCCATCGCCGACGCGGACGAAATTTTGCCGCCCGATTTTCTGACCAAATTGGTGCCCGTCATGGAAAACGACCCCACTTGCGGGTTCGTGCAGGCCAACCACCGGGCCAACCCCAACACCGCCAGCGCCCTCGGAAAATCGCTGGGTGTGGGCATAGACATCCACTGGAAATGGTACCAGCCCTTGCGCAACGACTACGGGTTCGTTATGTTTCTCGGTCACGGTGCCCTGCTGCGCCGCAAGTGCTGGGAGGAGATCGGCGGCTTCCCCGACATCGTGAGCGAAGACCTCGGCTATGCCATCCACGTCCGCGAAAAAGGCTACCGGGGCCGCTTCGTTGAGGAGGTCATCTGCTATGAGGATTTTCCCGACACCGTGCGCGCTTTCCGCATCCGCCACATGAAATGGACGCGCGGCACCAGCGAGTTCCTCCGCAAAAAAATGGGCTGGTTGCTACGCGCCAAAAATATCTCCTGGACAGAAAAACTGGACGTGCTGTTCCCTACGCTCAACCTGCCACTCACCCTGCTGTACTTCTTTTTCATGCTGAACGCCAACCTGGCGTTGCCTTTGTTTTTCAGCTACACACAGGACATGACATTCATGGTGGGCAGCCACGAGTTCCTGATCCCGATCCTCGTGCTCAGCCCGGGTTTCGAGGTCATTTACGACACTGATTTTTTCATCATTACCTTGCTCACATTCTTCGCCCCGGTGCTCAGTTTCATTCTGGCTCTGGCGCACAAACCGTTGCAACTTTTCAGGTTCCTGAGCCACAGCACGGCCCTGTACGCGGCCCTTTCGCCGCTTTCGTCCATCGGCGTGATCGCCTACATGATCTCCGGCAAGGCATCTTTTCTCGTCACCGGCGACACCAACCAGCAAGAATTCAAAACCGAAAAGGTTGGTCCGCGCGGGTTCAATTTCAGTGACCTGCGCAACAATTGGCAGCAGTTTTTGTCCAAAAGCCACCCCGATACCAAGATGGTTCAGGGCTTCGAGATCGGTGCCGGGTTACTGTTCATGGCCATGGCCCTGCTGATGTTCCAGATTTCGTTTTTCGGCCTCTGCCTCGCGTTTTTGCTGTTGCCGCTCATGCACCACCTGCCGTGGAACCACCGCTTTGTGAAAGTGGCCGTGTACGTCCCGTTCGCGCTCATCATGTTCGGTGTTTTGCTCTCCGGCCTGAGCGTATTTGGTATGAAAGCGGTGTTTTTCGGGTATGGTTTCCACTTTTGATCTGTGGTGTATTTTTGGCCACACGTCGCGACACAAAAAAGTATCACAGAGATTCGCGGAGTTTTTGGAGGCTCACAGAGTTTGCTTGACGTGACAGCCTTTCCCGGTCATCAAACATATCCGTTTTGAAGAAAAATATATTTTTAACCGCACTGACCCGCGCAGTGGTCATGCTTGTCGTCCCGACTTGCTCATTGTTCGCCGCCGACCTGCCTCCCGGCTTCGCTGAAAAAGCCGTGGCCGAGGGCCTCAACCCGACGGCCATGGCCATGGCCCCGGACGGCAGCCTGTTTTTGGCCCAAAAAGACGGGCGCGTACTGCTCCTGCACGACGATGAACTGCATACCGAGCCGTTCCTGACCCTGGCAGTGGACGACTTCAACGAGCGCGGTTTGGAGGGCATCGCCGTACATCCAAATTTTGGGCAAGAACCCTGGGTGTACCTATACTATACTGTGCCCGGAGCCAGCCGAAACCGCGTGAGCCGCGTGCTGGCCAACGGCGGCTTTGCCGTGCCGGGCAGCGAACAGGTGCTGCTCGAACTCGACCCGATGAACGGTGCCATCCACAACGGCGGCGCACTCGTTTTCGGCCCCGACGGCTGCCTGTACATCGGCGTGGGCGACGGTTCAGCGCCCGCCAAGGCCCAAAATCTGAACACAGTTTTGGGAAAAATCCTGCGCCTGAATCCCGACGGCTCCATCCCCGCGAGCAACCCGTTTTACGGCCAGTTGGCCGGAAACAGCCGCGCTATTTTTGCCTCCGGCGTGCGAAACCCCTTCTCCATGGCCTGCGACCCGGCTACCGGAAAAATCCTGTTTTGCGACGTGGGCCTCGGCTCTTTCGAGGAGGTGAACGAACTGAAGCCCGGAAAAAACTACGGATGGAGCATCATCGAAGGCCCGCTGAACGGCCAAACCCCGCCAGCCGATTACCAAGACCCTTTTTTTGCCTACCCGCACGGGCCGCAAACGGGCTGCGCCGTGGTGGGCGCGGCATTTGGGCTGGGCAACCAGCCCGGAATTCCACCGACATTTCAGCGCCGGTTTTTCTTTGCCGACTACTGCTCCGGCTGGATTCGCACGCTCGACCCGACCACGGGCATGCTGGCCGATACCTTCGCCACGGGCATTGACCGACCGGTCAGCCTGCTCGTCGGCCCGGTCGGCGAACTGTACTATTTTGCCCGAGCCGGATTAGGCGGCGGCTCGCCGGGCGACAACACTGCCAGCGTGGAAGGCACGCTTTGGAAAGTTTTTTGGGTGGGCGATAGCACGCCACTCGTGGCCGGGCACCCTCGCGACGCACATGTGGCAGCGGGCGAAACGGCGTTGTTCAGCGCCAAGGCATTCGGTGCCCAGCCGATCACGTACCAGTGGTTGATCAATGCCATGCCAGTACCCGGAGCGGATTCGTCGGTGCTGGCGCTGGCGAACACAATGCCCACAGACAGCGGCGCACAAATCGTTTGCGTAGCCGCCAACCTTTTCGGTTCTGACACCAGCCACACAGCCGTGCTGCGCGTGACCGACGGCAAGCGACCTTTGCCTGAAATCCTCCTGCCTTTTGCTAACACCACGTACCGGTGCGGCGACACGATTTTTTTCCGAGGCCGTGCCACCGACCCTGACGAGGGTCTGTTGGCCGACAGCCGCCTGACCTGGCGCGTTGATTTTCATCATGCCGCGCACACGCACCCCGCCCTGCCAACCATCGCGGGTGTTTCCGAAGGTATGATTGCCGTGCCCACGGTGGGCGAAACAGCTGCCGATGTATTTTTTCGCATACACCTCACCGCCACGGATACAACCGGGCTGAGTCGGAGTGCCGCTCTTGATGTGCTGCCCAAACTGACAAAATTTTTCCTCGACGGCCCTCCCGGCCTACCCGTCAACATCAACGGTCAGATACGGCCCTTACCAGCAGATGTGTCAAGTGTGATCGGTATGCAACACAGTCTGTTAGCCACGCTTTTTTTTCAAAACGGCGACACTTTGTTTTATTTCCGGGACTGGGAAAACGGTTCTACCGAGACGTTGCGCACTGTTTACGCTGCGGAAACGCCCGATACCCTTGCGATCCGTTACGACCGGATCGTGTTGGGCAACGGCACCGGTTTGCACGGAGCCTATTTCTTCGATCCGTTGGCTACACTGCCCGATCCGCCCGCTCTCGTGCGCACGGACACGACGATCCATTTTGATTGGGGCGAGGGCACGCCCGATTCAGTCAGCCTGCCCAGCGATTATTTTACGGTGCGCTGGACGGGTTTCGTGGAGCCGGTTTTCGGCGAGACTTACCAGTTTCATATCCGTAGCGACGACGGTGCCCGGCTCTGGGTGGGCGATTCACTGCTCTTAGACCAGTGGGTTCCACAGGTCATCACCGAACATTCAGGCAGTATTTTTTTGAAAAACGGCGTGCGCTATCCCATCCGGTTGGAGTACTTGGAAATCGGCGGCGGCGCGCTGGCCGAATTGCGCTGGAGCAGTGCACGACAGGTAAAACAGATCGTTCCCAAGCGCCAACTGTACCCGCCCGACACCCTGCGTGCCAGTACCGTGACCGGAACTGTTGGTATTGACCAAAATTTGGACGGCATCTGGTCGGCGGGCGAAACGCTACTGCCGAACGTGGAGGTGGCCCTGTACGCCGCTGCCAACGATTCGCTGCTGGCCGTAAAAAAAACACTGGGCAACGGTCGCTACCGGTTCGACCACCTGCTGCCCGAGGCGTACTACCTGCGATTCCGGCCCGGCACCACCGCAGGCGTGCTGGCTCCTTCGGAAAATGTGGATACCGAGGGATTCACGGCTGCTTTCAACCTCGCCTACCGGGAAATAAAAACCCTGAACGCCGCCTGGATCGTGGACCAAGCGGCGCTGTACGGCTCCGTTTGGCTCGACGAAAACCGGAACGATCTGTGGGATGTGAACGAGCACGGTCTCGACAAGGTGGGTGTCCTGCTGTATCGGGGCGACTCCACGCTGGCAGCGGCTACGGCTACCAACGCCGACGGCGGTTACCTGTTTCCACTGGTGCCGGCTGGCGCATATTTTTTGTGGTTTTCCAACCACTTGGTCGGTCTGCCTACTGTTCCCGGTTTCGGGTTGGACTCCAGCGGGCGCGTTCCGTTTTTCGACATGAACACCGGCGAAAGCCGCGCTTTTGTCGTGGCGTTCAGGCCCGAGGAGGTGTCCGCTACCGATAACCCGGGGCAGTCTGTCGGGCGGTTGCGAACCTGGCCCAACCCTGCATCCGAAAAACTCTACATAGCCTTGGAGTCGGACAAAAGCCGGGAGGTATTGCTGGAAATTTTCGACCTGCACGGGCGCGGGGTTTTTCAGAAAAAAGCCGCGGCCGGGCCGGGAACGAATGTGTGGGAACTGCCGGTCGGGCAATTGCTGCCGGGGCTGTACGCCAT
>JBEBHD010000075.1:0-18493 GCA_040080915.1 Saprospiraceae bacterium | reverse complement strand
CAATTTATCCATTTTTCAATTGTGCTATTATTAAAATCGTAGACTATCATTTTCAAATCGTTCTTTTTGGCAATTTTCAAAAAAATAGCCTGCTCGAAAAATTTGTTGAAAAAATGCTTAGGAACAGCTAAATACAAGGTTCTATCAGGCTCAATCTCTTCCAAAACGCCCAGATAAAGCCTGAATTTTCCGAGCGCGTCCTCGAAATCGTCCACGGGGGACAGTCCGAGAAAACTCTTGATTTCTACTGCTATTTTTTCGGTTCCACGTTGGGCGGCAATCAAAGGTCGCTCGGCTGCAAGGTCAATGTACCCTCTTGTTGTGCCAATCGAAATAACAAGTGGGTCATGAGTGATTGTCCAACCTTCTTTTTCGAGGGCTTCCCGGACTTCTTGGTGGTACTTGTCTTTTTGCATATGCAAAGATAGTAATTGGACGTGTCTTGCCCTGAAATAGGTTGACAGTAGACGATGCAAAGTAAAACAATTGGCTTTGAAATGCCGGTTTCAGGAAAAGCAAATCCGCCGCCTCTGGCACGAAGAAGATTCGTGGTTCTCCATCGTGGACTTGGTAGAAGTGCAGACCGACCCCAATTCCCCGCTGAATTACGACAACACTTCCGACACGCTCGTTTGGACCTTCCGCCGCACCGCCCGCCGTACCAAAGAGATCGGCGATATCTTCGTGCAGGTATTCGGGCAAGGCTCGCGCAATACCCCCGTCAGGCCTGTGTTCGGCTACCAAGTCTCGCTATTTTACTCCTTGCAGCGCGGGCTGACATTTTTGGAACTGTAATCGCCCCTCCTCTTGCCTGCGCCGCCGGAGAATGAGGAAGGATGAAATATGCGCGGCGATGGGGGAAGGGCAGTTGGAAGTGATTTCCGCGCCGGGGCGGGCACGGAGGTGCGGCTGGTGCTGCCGATATAAGTGCCCAGACCTTCCAGGTTTTAAAAACCTGGAAGGTCTATGGTCCGTCGAATTCGATGGGTTTAAAAAAAATAGCACCTTGTCCCCCTTTCATGGGATTGCCTGTCTCCTCCCAACCACGCACCTTTGCATCACATTTTATCTCAATATCCCATGCCAATACGCATCCTGCTTTACGAAGACAACACCGACCTGCGAGGCGCGCTGGCCGCCCTCATCGGCGGCACGGACGGGTACGAACTCTCCGGCGCGTTCGACAACTGCACGGGCGTGGTGGCGCAAGTGGCCGCCCTGCACCCCGACGTGGTGCTGATGGACATTGACATGCCCGGCATGAGCGGCATCGAGGGGGTGGCGCTACTGAAAAAAGCGCACCCGAAGGTGGAAGCGCTGATGCTCACGGTGTTCGACGACGACGACCGGGTCTTCCAAGCGGTATGCGCTGGCGCAAGCGGCTATTTACTCAAAAAAACCACTCCGGAAAGGATTCTCGAAGCGCTGCGCGAAGTGACTGAGGGCGGCGCGCCGATGTCGCCCGTCATCGCCCGCAAGGTGCTGCAACTCTTCCCCGGCAAGCCTGCCGAGCGCGATGCCGACCTTGACAAACTCACCGTCCGAGAGATGGAAGTGCTGAAAACGCTGGCTCGTGGGTTCAGCTACAAAATGGTAGCAGCCGAGTTGAACATCAGTATAGAGACGGTACGCACCTACGTCAAGCGGATTTACGAAAAACTACAGGTACACTCGGTGAGCGAGGCGATCGCGAAGGCGTTTTTGAAAAAATGATGAATACACAAATGATGAATGATGAATGATGAATGATGAATTTCCGAGATGCCCTACATTCATCATTCATCATTAAAGAAAAAAGACCTGTCCCCCTTTCATGGGATTGCGCTCAGCCTACCATCCCGCTAATTTTATCCTGAAATTCAAACATCCAAATATTTGCATAAAATCAAAAAAAACGACTGGCCGGGGGCTGTGCGCCTTCCGCCCTTGTCACATATTTACCTCAAAACCACCCCGAAGGCACTCGGGCGCGGAAGCCGAAAAGCGAGACAAGTAGGCATTCACTTTCAATACCAATAAAAATGAAAAACATCATTCTTTTACTGACATCCTGCTGCCTGCTGGCAGCGCTTATCCTCTGGGGTTGCAATAAAGACGAAGACCTGCAACCCAACAATTCCATCCGGGAAGCCGTGGAATACGCCCTCACCCCCGGCGCTGATCTTACAAAGGAATTTGAACTGGAAGGCTATTACTGGAACGACGGCGCTCCCATCCTCATCGTTGATCTGAGCTTGCTCATCATCAATACAGCGCTGCCGCAAACCGCTTATGTACGGCTGACCGACAATGTCCTGAAGGTGATCGGCAGCAAAACCGAATACATCGGCGCACTCCTTCGATTCAAAGGCACCCTGGAATTGCTGGAAGCGCCGGACAAAAGTTTACAAATAATTCTTCGCTGCCCCGATCTTCTCCCCTTTATCATTCAGGCGCGAAAAGTGGACGTACAACTTCCGTTTTCGGGCACCATTTGTGAGCGATTTCCCGCGATTTGCAATTTCACATTTACGCCTCTTCCGGGAAAATATGCCTTGCTCTATTCGGGAGGTATCAATCGTGCAGGCGCATACAGGCGCTGTTGGAACGACCTGCAGTTTATGTACTCGGTGCTCCGGGAGAAATACGGCTACTCCGACGAAAACATCGTGGTGGTGTACAACGACGGTGTCGGGAGGGATGCGAGTATGCCCGTTGACTTCGCCGCCACCCCGAATGGATTGATAGCAGCCATAGACTTCTTGCGTACTCGGACAACCGACAACGACGACCTGGTCTTGTTTGTAACCAATCACGGAGGAGGCTTGCACCGATGGGATGGGCATCAGGGGTTTCCCAATTTGTTCAACAATGCGACGCGCCAAACTGGCGTGCTGGATGTCAACTTAGACGAGGCAGAACCTGAAAACACGGACGAAGTCATTTATTTCTTCAATAGCAACCCGAACAAACTTTCAGACGACGCATTTGCCGAAGAAATCAATAGTATACCCCACCGGAGGCTCGTGGCCGTTTTGGAACAAGGTTTCAGTGGCGGCTTCATTCAGGACATGAGCAGCCCAAATGCCACGATCATGACGGCTTGTCTGGAAGATGAATTCTCCTACGGCGGGTTTACAATTGGTGGCGTGGAGTTCGATAATTTCTCCTATTTCTTCACCGCCGCCATTAATCAAGCGCATATTAACGGCTTTTCGCTCCATACTAACCCGGACACGGACAACAACGGTCGAGTTTCCATCCTGGAAGCGTATAACTTTGCTCAAGCGAGTGCATTTGACATTTCCCGAAGATATGGAGATGGCGAAACCTCGTTGCTGGATGCCGATGGCGACGGAGTGGGTCGAAACGCCCCCACTTTCAGCGATTCGGACGGCGACCCGGCACGGTATATTTTTCTTTGATACGCCTCGCAGATTCACTTTTTCAAACCACTTTTTACGATGAAAAACGCTCTTTTCCTTTTGCCCATGCTGGCTGTTGGCTTCTTGTACAGCTGCTCGGAGCGGGTCTTGCGTGTGGAAAACGGCTCAGTCCACCATGCCGATGGCGCAACAACCCCCATTCCGCATTGGAATGAAGCGGGATGGACCCATCTTTTCTTTGTTCGCCATGCCGACAAAGCGGTCGTGAGCGACCCACAACCTGCTGATCCTCCCGGTGTCCCGCTTTCGCAGGAAGGCATGGCCCGCGCGGGACGGTTGGGAGAGATTCTGAAGCATGCCAATCTTGACCTTGTGTTTTCGACAAGACATGAGGGCACGGATTACATACGCACCAAAACTACTGCCGATTCGGTGCGGATACATTACCGCAACACGGCAGCATCTTTGTCCACGTACCCGTCCCCGACAACCAGAGAAGGTTCTGAAACCTGGCTGGCAAACGTATTGCAAAACAACAGAGGCGGCCGAATCCTGGTAGTTGGTCACAGCAATTCTTTACCCCAGATGCTCCAAATCTTGGACGCTAATCCACTCTTTGCAAGCCCTGGCTGGGAGCTTAATTCGTTCAAGGATTTTTTTGTGGTCGCCTACAATGGCAATAGGGCGGAATCGAAAACTAAAATGTTGTGGTATTAGAGCGTGCCCCCGCCGCCGCACTACTGGACATTTTTGGAACGAGACCTTCCAGGTTTGCGAAACCTGGAAGGTCTGGAAGCCCGGAAAACAGAAATGTCCAGTAGCGTGCCCCGCCGCTCCATTGTCACCCTTTCATGGGATTGTGGGAGGCACACCACCACCCTATTTTTGTACTGAAATTCACACAGCCAATTCCTTGACCAAAAACCAATTGAATCGCCTGGCAACGGCTGTACACCCGCTTGCCGACAGGACTTCGCCATGCCCTAAACCTCCCCAAAGGCACTCGGGCGCGGAAGCCGAAAAGCGAGACGAGTAGGCACAACTTTTTTTATCTAAATTTTCTTTTCCAAAATGATCTACAATCCTTTTTCCAATGCCATGAAAGGCTGTTTTATCTGTGCAATCGCCGTTGCAGCCCTGCTGGCCGGCTGCAAAAAAGACGACCCGCCTGTGAACGGCGGCAGCCTGACGGCAGCCTTTGCGCACAACCTCCAGCCCAACTGCCCGGTGCCCTGCCAGATATGCTTCACCAACACTTCTCAAAATGCCACTTCCTACCTTTGGGATTTTGGCAATGGGCAGACATCCACAGAGACCGCTCCCTGTGTAACCTATACCAGCCGGGGTACGTACACCGTCACCCTAACCGCCCTTCGGGGCACAGAATCTGTGGTGACGACCCAAACCCTGACCATCCAGGACAATTTGCAGCGCTACAAGCGAACCTTTGCCGCCAATGTGAGTGGCAACATTACCCATCTGCTCAGCCACAATGGGTACACCTATGTGATGATGATCGTGGACGGGATCAATAAAATGGTACGGTTCAACAGTACTGGGGAGTCTTACGCCAACTTCCCGGGCACCATCTCCGTCAATGACATGGTGGCCGACCCGGACGGAAGCATTCTTTGTGTGGGCTACAGTGGCTCGCCTTCCATCGTAGGACTTGCCAAACTTACCAGTGCGATGACCTTAAACTTCGAACGGTCTCACAATATCGGGACTCCTGCATACGGCTATTCAGTGGTTCCGAGAAACACGAATAACGACCCGGGTTATATCATCGGAGGGCGATTGGACAACGGTTCCTACAATCAGGCGCGGTTAGTCAATACCTATCTGGACGGCCTGCACTACGGCGACCCGGTAGAAAATACCCACAGGATTGGGAAGATATTCCGCAACGCTGGTACCGGTTCCAATTCGTATGTCACCATCGGAGAATGGCTCGACCCGCTACAGCAACGAACGGACATTCACATCTCTACGGCCAACGAAAATGGCGTGGACTACCTGCCCATCCACAGCTACCTCGGGCTTGGCAACTTTTACAATGATGTAGTGGCCGATGCCGTGCAATACGGCAACAGTGCCTCGTACGCAGGTGTAGGCATCCTTGGCGACAAGCCTACTTTTTTCGCCTTCCAGTATCAAAACCAAACCTTCAGCCAGCCCTTGGTCGTGCAGGGATTTACTACCACCGGGGCGCTGACGTTGTACGGCGTTTGTGCGCTTGCCAATGGCGAGGGTTTCGGTGTTTGCGGCACTGAATTTTCCGGGGGCGTGTACTCGATTTTTGTGGCGAAACTGAACAGTACTGGCAACATCCTATGGCAGAAACGGCTGAGCACCGGCGGGCTGGCATTGGGCAACGATATCCTCGCCACGCCCGACGGCGGTTTTTTGGTGGGAGGGGCGGAAGCCTGTGCAAGCCTTACTTGCTACTACCCGGTTTTGTACAAATTAGACGGGAACGGTGATTTTCAATAACAATGAAAACGATCACACAAACCACTGCCAGTCATGCAAGCCATTGAGTTTACCATTTTCCAAAATCTCCTGCACGACGTACACCAAAAAGCCTTTGGCGAGCCGCTCAGCCCTATTCCGCACTGCAAGGCCCAAGCCCTGAGTTTTTTCATCGAAGAAACTACCGGGCAGATTCTGAGCTACAAAACCCTCGGCAACTATATTTGCGCGGCGCTGCACCAGACACCCGAAAGCGTAAACCCCAAGGCCATTACCCTGAGCATCCTCGTGCGCTACCTGCTCGGGCAACCCGCCGGAAACGACGCGGTCATCTGGTACCAGTACCGCAGTTCATTCAAAACCTTGCATCATGAAACACCTGACCACCCTGCTCCTGCTCAGCCTCAGCAGCACCGGGCTATTAGCCCAAAACGGCAACATCACCGTGCTGCTCCAGGATAAACAACAGATCATAGACGGCTTTGGCGCGCACCAAGGCGACGCAGATCGCAATCAGAATTGGTGGAAACAACTGTACTTCAACGACTTGGGGTGCAGCATCTACCGAGTTGACCTCACGCCACAACTCGCTGCACCGTACTCCAACCTGAGTTACCATTCGCCCTGGTTCATGGGGTCGGGCACGACGAGCGTGTTCAATCTGGAAGACCCGGCCAACCCCAACGGCCCCGAAAACAACCGGGTGCGCACCTACACCGGGCCGCAAGACTACGGGCGTTTGTTTGGCGGACTGAACGCCCCCATCGCGGTGATGGGTCCCAACGCGGAGCAGAACATCGCCTTTTTCACCTACTCCGCCGACGGCGCCGTGAGCGAGGGCCTGGCGCAACAGCAGGCGTTGGGCGACTTCAAACTTGTCGGCTCTTTTTGGTCGCCCGTGCCCTGGGTCAAGGTCAGTTCGGGCGATGCATGGAACCAAAACTGGTGGCCCGGCCCGGTTGCCGGCACCCCCTGGCCCTTCATCTGGGGCGGCAATTTTGCCGGAGGCCGCCTTGACGTATCGGGCACCCCGTTGGCAGTTTTCAATGATGGAACCGGGCCGACCAGTTCGCTCACCCAGTTTGCCCGCAGTTGCGCAGCCTACGTCAAAGGCTACCAGCGTTTCCACAAGGTGCGTTTTTACGCCATCAGCATCCAGAACGAACTCAATTTCGAGCAGTTTTACAACAGCGCAACCTACCCGCTCTCGTCGCAGTACCTGACGGCGATCAAAGCCATCCGCGCCGCATTCGATCAGGACAGCGAACTCAAGGACATCCGCCTGATGGGGCCGGAGGACTTGCTCGGCGGCGACGCTTACGGGATGTGGGAGTACGGCGGCCCGATTCACAAAAACCTGCAATACCTCGCCAACCTTGCGCTGGACCCACAGGCCAGCAATTCCGTGGATTTCTTCTGCATTCACGGCTACGACAGCGACGGGGCGAGCGCATCGGGAGCCAATTCCACGCTCTGGAACTGGTGGGCAAACGGCTGGCAAGCCAGCCCGGCACCCGGCATCCCGGCCAATGTCAAGGGGTTCAGGGCGTACAACAAAAAATCGTGGATGACCGAGACCTCGGGCGAAAAACCCGCTTGGCTCTCGCCCGCAGCCGGTTTTCCTGCGAACGGTGCCTGGAGCCTGGCCCTTCGCATCCATCAGGCGCTCACCACAGGCCGCCAGAGCGCCTGGATTTACTGGACTTTTAGCGAAGCAGACCAAAACACCGGACAACTGACCGATTTTGCCCTCACCACTCAGGCACTGGGTGCGAATTCGCCCAAGTACGTGGCGGCCAAGCATTTTTTCAAGCACATCCGCCCGGGAGCCTATCGGGTAAGCGCGACGGTGGCAAACAGCGCGGACTTGCAGGCCAGCGCCTACCTCCACCCGGCCACCGGAGCCGTCACGGTGGTGCTGCTGAACACCTCTGCCACCGCCCGCACGGCCAACCTCAGCATACCCGGCCTTGTGGCACCGAACCAGGTTTTTGAGAGCCGAACGTCCCAATCGGGCAGTTACTGGGTAGCGGGCACGGCCAATTTTCAGAATGCAAGTGCATCTGTGGCGGTACCGGCCTACGGCGTGGTCACGCTTCATGCCAACGGGGCCGCCACATCTGTGCAGCAGCCCGAAACATCGGCCATTGCGTTTTTCGAGTGCCAACCCAACCCCTTTTCGCAGCAAACTACGCTGCGCTATGCGCTTACGCGGCCGGAGCAAGTACACATTTCGCTGTGCGACCTCAATGGCCGGGTGCTGCAAACGCTCTTGAACGAACCCCGCGCCGCCGGCCCGCAAGCGGAAATCCTGCTCGAACCCAACTTGAGTCCGGGGGTTTATTTGCTGGTTTTGGACACCGGAAACAGTCGGGTCAGCAAAAAATTGGTGGTGCTGAGGTGAGCGGCGTTTGCCCGCAGTAATCTAACTTCGCCCAACAGGGAGCAGGGGTTTCTCTCTACCTTTGCACACGTCATGGCAAAAAAATTCAACATCACCGGAGTTTGCCTCCCCGACCAGCACTACATGGCCGACGTGTCGGGCAAGTTCAACGCAATTGTGAACTTGGTGGGCGAAGGTGAATATTTCATCATCAACCGCCCCCGGCAGTACGGCAAGACTACGATGCTGCACCGGCTGGCTGTCGTGCTCAACCAAACGGGGGAGTACCTCTGTCTGCGCATCAGTTTTGAGGGCATAGGCGACACGGCGTTTCAGAGCGAGGAAGGACTTGCGCCCATGTTTTTCAGGCAATTGGCCAGGTACGCCAGCCGCATAGACACGGAGTTGTCGGATTGGCTGACCGAACGCTCCAAACAACTGGCCGATTTGGAAGACCTGTCGCAGGCCATTTCCGATTTGGTGAAAAAGTCGGGGCGCAAGGTGGTGGTGCTGATAGACGAGGTGGATAAGAGCAGCAACAACCAACTCTTCTTGCACTTCCTCGGCCTGCTCCGCGACAAGTACCTGGAACGGGCCGAAGAAGGCACCTTCCACTCCGTTGTACTGGCTGGCGTACACGATGTCAAGAGTCTGAAACTAAAACTCCGCCCAGAAGCAGAGGCCAAGTACAACTCTCCGTGGAACATCGCCACCGACTTCAAAGTGGACATGAACCTCCACCCCCTTGAGATAGAGCCGATGCTGCGCGAGTACGCCGCTGACCGAGACGTGGCGATGGACACACGGCTCATGGCGGAGCGGCTGTTTTACTACACCAGCGGCTACCCCTTTTTGGTCAGCAAACTCTGCAAGATGTTCGACGAGGAGATGCTGCCGCAGAAAACCGCTCGCACTTGGACGGTCGAAGATGTGGAAATCGCCGTGCAGCAGTTGGTGCGCGAGAGCAACACCAACTTCGAGAACGTGATCAAAAACCTTGAAAACAATCCCGAACTGTACCAAATTGTGTTCAATGTGCTCGTCAAAGGCGAGCACGAAGACTACAACCTCCATGACCCATTGGTCAACTTGGGCCTCCTACACGGCTTCTTCAAAAACGGCTGGGGTATCCGAATCCACAACAGGGTATACGAGGAGTTGATATTCAACTACATGACTTCACGGGCCAAGTCTGACCTCTTGATGACGCATCAGAACACGGGCCATTACTTCTATGCCCCCAACAACCGCCTCAACCTCGAAGCCGTCCTCCTCCGTTTCCAAGCCTTCCTGCGCGAGGAGTACAGCCGTAAAGACCGCGACTTTCTCGAACGCCAAGGCCGCCTTATCTTCCTCGCCTTCATCAAGCCCATCATCAACGGGCACGGCTACTCGTTCAAAGAGCCACAGATTTCCGAAGAGCGCCGATTAGATGTGGTGGTGACCTTCCACCAGCACAAGTATGTAGCTGAACTCAAAATCTGGCGCGGCCCAGAGGCCCACCAGACGGGCCTCGACCAACTCGCCGACTACCTCGACAGCCTCGCGCTCCAGGAAGGCTACCTGCTCATCTTCGACCACAGCGCAGCGAAAATGTGGCAGAACGAGCGCATCGAACACCAGGGAAAAAAGATTTTTGCGGTGTGGGTGTGAGGAACGGTGCCTCGCCATTCCCGACATTTCAAACCAAACCCACCACGAAATTTTTCAATCAACGCAATGCGCCCTCCCTTTCAAAAAACACTGTACCGCCACGAAAACAACACCTGGCACTACACCCGCCTAGTCTGGCAGGAAGTGGCTCAATCTTTCGAGATGCGTACTGCCCCTTGCGGGCAGGCGGCTACCTCCATCGGGCAGGAAGTCTTGCTGTCCGGAGAAAAGAAAGAAACTGCCCTGCATCGTTTGGCTGTCGCCTTGAGGCATGCAGGTTATTGGGAGCAACCCACCATAGCGTGGCACCTGGACATCCAGGTTTTCACGCCTGTTTGGGACGGGTTTACGGCTGCTGCGCCCTGGTTCGATGCGCTGCAATTCGACATCTTGTTTCCGCTGTATGCGTTTTTGGAAGACACCGCCAACGGCGGCAACAGCGGCGGCATCAGAACCGAACCCGCTTGCCTGACCTACTTCCTGTGGACGGCGAACCCTGTTACGGCCAAAGAAGCCATCGAAAGCATCGCCCGGCAAGCGCCTGCTATGTTTCAGGTCGTTTCCAACATCCGAAAACGAGGCGAAAAACCTGCTCCGAGAAAACCGCTGGAGCCTGCCGAAGGCGCTTCCGGAGAAATGGAAGTGGCCTTTGGACTGGAAAACAAAATGATCATGTTCGCCGAAAATCTGCTATACAACAGGTCTTTGCCGGAGAATCAACAGATCCCGGATAAAACTTACCCGGACAACGTCTTCGGTTTTATTGAACGACAGGCTCCCGACAGGGTGCGCGGGGAAAAGGCCGGCCAGCTGCGCAATCATCTCCTTGCCCAATGGGGCGTAGGCAAAGACCACTGGCCACCATTGGGTGGCCCGCCACCCTGCAAAACGCTGTATGTGGAAGGGCTGGACGATGAAGCGGCAGCGCAGTTGATCACGGTGATACAACAGCGGATCACTGGTCAGGTGTATGTGTTCGATACGGGCAAGGGTATTTTCGTTTCAGAACCGGCGCATATTTCTTTCAGACCCATGGCCGATGACACGTATTGGTTCGATGACGGCCAGGAATGGCTGGTTTATGTGTCGCACGAAAACACCGTCACTTTTGGGGGCGATTGGCTGTTGAAGGAAGTTCGGGAAATTTTTAAAGAACTGCCGGAACGATTAAACCCCTGGTCTGGAATTTAAAAAAACTAACTGCACCATGCGCCTCTACTCCTACCAACACCCCTCCGTTCTGGAAACCCTCCAACGCGGCGAACGCTACGTGTGTCCCTGGGAACGCGTGCCCGGCGAGCGCTGGCAAAACGCCTTTCGCTGGATGGCCGAACAAATGGCCCACCGCGGCATCCTCTCCGGCGAATACGCGCCGGTGTGGACCTGGCATTCGGTGAACCGCCTCGGCGGCAAGCCGGATATGGATTGCGCCAGCGCGCTGTTGTTCGGGTACCAATTGGAACAGGGCATCGAGGTGCTCGAACTGGAGGTGCCCGACCACCTGGCCTTACCTTCCTGCTACGGCACCTGGAACAATGTTTTGGATAGTTTTACCAGTGGCCTCGAACCGGAGGTGCAAGATATTGCGGACTGTTTTGCAGTACGGCTCACGCCCCGCAAGGGCCGCCCGCCCCAGCGTTTTCCCGGCATTCAGGCTTGTCTGCCTTACATCGAACCGGCCTGGCTGATTTCTTGGGAAAAGTTGGATACAGAGGGAATAATGGAAGAAAGGAGATTGGGTATGGAAAAGGCAAAAGAGTTTTACGAGCAGTATAAATCAGAGGTTGATGCCAAGAGAAAACTTGCAGTTAAACGCACAAAAAAATGATGAATTCCAACGACTCGTACCAACAACAACTCGAATACATCTTCGGTCAGCCGGTATCCGACCCGCCGTGGTACCATTTCTGGGTGCCCCGCAAGGAAGAAGATGTCTTTGGAGAAGACCCGCTCCGGACCTTTGAATTTATCGAAAGGCTGTGCGGGCAGGTTAAAAGCGATCTGGCGCCGTACTCCGACGATCAGGTGGCCATCGGGTTGGAGTATGTTTTTTGCTCCGGCATGGTTACCGGTTTCAAAAGAGCGGACGTGTCTTTTGAGCGCCGCGAGCGGGCGTTGCACGGGCTTTTCGGGTTGTTTCGAGATGTGTTCAACCCGCGTTGTACAGCCACCGAATCGGCAGATGCGCAAGAGCCTATGCCGAAGATCAACGATGTTTGTCATTGGTTTTGGGAAAAAACGCCTTTGTCCACTTGGGTTGACCCTTTTTACCTGAAGGACGAATTGATGTTACATCACATTGAAAGCATGATCCAGTCTGGTAATAACGGCGGGCTTTCCGATGAAGCGCTTGCTCGTATGCGAGATGATTACCTGAAATCCAATACCAAAAGCATGACTATTGAAGAGCTGAGCACGCAGATACAGCAACAGTATGCTTCCCTGTCAGAAGAACAAATGGGCTATTACAAGGCTATTGCATCCGTCATGCAGCAATGCCTGTCCCTCGACAATCCGGTCTGTGTGCAAAGCGGCTTGAGCGGGTTTGAGAATTTACACCCATGTTTACCAGACTTAACAGCCCCCGTTGTGGAGCAGTATTTTGAAAAAAACGTAACTATTTAGCAGGGGCGCTGCCCCTGCTAAATAGTTACAAAAAAACTCAATCTGAGATATGATCGCCAATCAGCCACCCCGGCTCCACATCCTCCTCGCTTCTCAGGCCTCCCTTGGTATCGTCATCCGGCGCGGGCCTTCCAAACAGTACTGCACCCTGCTGTGGGATCGGAAAACCGACACCTTCACGCTGGGCCAATGGCTCAAAGGCCGCATCTACGAACACCGCTGCGACCTGTCGCCGGATGGGAAACATTTCCTCTATTTCGCCATGAATGCCCGGCGTTCCAAGAAGGGCCCCATGTGCTGGACGGCTATCTCGCGCACGCCGTACCTACGGGCCATTGCCTTGTACGGCGACGAGGAAACCTGGCTCGGCGGCGGTGCTTTCCTCAACGATAAATCATACTATGTGAACGGGGGTATGTTTTTCAACACGCTCCGGGAATCGAAGGAAGTCGTGATGAAAAAACCTGCGCCCAAAGCGCAGGCCATTTCCCTGCAAGAGGCGGCGGCACAGTCCAAATACCCCATGACCGGTGACCTCGGGGTTTATTGCCATCGGTTGGAGCGGGACGGGTGGTCGCTCGCTACCGGGCATATCAAAAATCACTTCGTATTCGAAAAACCCTTTGGCCGCAACGGACTGTTAAAAATGTTAGTCAACCAGGGATCATCCGGAAAAACAGGGAAACCGTCTACCTGGAGCGAATATTCCTTGGTACACCTGCCCACCCAGACGGTACAGCGCTTCCCCGATTGGGAATGGGCTGACGTTGACCGGTCGCGCTTAGTGTGGGCCGCCAAAGGGCAAATTTGGGCAGGGCTGCTGAGCGGCACCGGCCTCACGGGCGAAAAAATGCTGCACGACTTTTCCGACATGCGCTTTGAGGCCATAAAAGCCCCATACGACTAAGGGCGAGCCCTGCCCTGCCCTTGTCCCCCTTTCATGGGATTGCCGGCGGAAATCCGCCCCGCTACTTTTGTACTGATTTTTTCTCGAATACCTTACGATCAAAACCACCCCTGCGCCCGGCGGGAAGGCAGTGCGCTTGCCCGTCGTCAGGTATATGATTTCTCAGAAACCAGACTACTGGATATTTCCTCGAAAGTACCCAGACTTTCCAGGTTTTTAAATCTGGAAAGTCTACAGCCCCTGAAACACACCACTCTTCATCTTTTTCACCCGCCTTACAACATCTGACTATGAACCCTTTCCACACACTTTGCCCGACGAGGCCAAACACCGCACTTTTGCTGACCCTGCTTTTCCTACTCGCCACACGGGGGCTTTCTGCCCAAACATGGACGGGCACGACCGGCACCGACTGGCACACGGCCTCGAACTGGAACCCCGCCACCGTGCCGACAGCCGCAGACGACGTGACCATACCCGACGTGACGAACGATCCCGTCATCAGCGCGGCGGCGTTCGCAAAATCCGTCGTGGTGCTGCCCAATGGCGCACTCACCGTATCGGCCACGGACAGCCTGACCATCAACGGTACCGCCACAAGACGCATTTTCAACTTTGGCACCGTGACCAACAATGGCATTATCACCATTGGAGCGGCGGCGGGCATCGGTGAGTACGGTATTGACAACCGCGCCACGATCAACAACAACGCCGGGGCCGAAATACACATTGATCGCACTAACGACGTCTGCCTGCTGAACAACAGCATCTTCAACAATGCCGGGAAGATCACCCTCGGCGCGGCGGAGAGCATCGGCAACTACGGCATCCAGAACTGGGGCACCTTCGACAACAGCGCAGGCGCCGAGATCAACATAGACCGCTCAACGTCAGTGGGCCTGTGGAGTTTCGGCACCTTCACCAATGCCGCTAAAATTACCATCGGAGCAGCGGCGAGCATCGGCCTGTATGGCATACAGTCCTACGGAATCTTCAACAACAATGCCGGTGCTGAAATCAGGATTGACCGCTCCAGCGACACCGGCTTGCAAAACGGCCCTGCAGGCACCTTCACAAATGCCGCCAAAATTACAATCGGGTCAATAGAAAGCGTCGGCCAGTTTGGCCTTTACAGCCGCAACATTTTCAACAACAACGCCGGCGGCGAGATCGAAATAGACCGATCCACGTTCAACGCTCTTTATTCCGAGGGCACGTTCACTAATTTGGCGGAAATCACGATCGGGGCAGTGGCCAGCGTTGGGCCGCGCGGCTTGTTCAGCACGGCCACGTTTCACAACAGCGCAGGCGGCGAAATCAACATTGATCGGACAAGCAGCTCCGCTTTGTGGAATTTCAATGGCGGCACCTTCAACAATGCCGCCGAAATTACCATCGGTGCCTTGGCGAGTGTAGGCGATTACGGTATAAACAACTACGCCGTTTTCAACAACAATACTGGCGGCCAAATCAATATCGACCAATCCTCCAACAACGGCCTGAACAACGAAGCCGGTACCTTTACCAATACTGCGCAAATCGCGATCGGGGCAGGAGCCGGTGTCACCGGGCGCGCCATCTACAACGTAGCAACCTTCCAAAACAGCCCCTGCGCGGTACTCACGATCATTGCCCGACTAAACAACAGCAGCACCTTCACCAACAGCGGCCTTTTCACCGTAAACACCGCCTTAGCGCACACCAACTCAGCGCTCACCAACAACGGCATCATCGAATACCCGCAGGGCAATCCCATCCCGAACGTGGTGAACAACGACCTCATTGTGGCAGCCATCGGTGGCGACTGCGACATCAGTCCTGCTTTGCAAATTGGCGGTGCCAACAGCTTCACCGCAGGTGGCACTTGGTACACCGACCCGAACTTGACCAATGCCGCCGGTACCTTCAACCAGGCGGCCAATACGCTCACGATTACGAACCTGGCGGACGGTACACACACACTGTACTGCTCTATAAGTGACGACGCGAACGGCTGCTCGCGCACGGTGTCCATTCAGATCACCCTCGACGACGTGACCAAACCAACCATCACCTGTCCCGCCAACCTCACCATAGCCGCCGGCGCCGGTTGCGACGGCACCGTCGGCGATCGCACCGGCTTGGCCACCAACCTGACCGACAACTGCGGCACGCCCACCGTCGGCCAGTCGCCTGCGGCAAATACCCCGCTCAGCGGCCACAACGACTCGGAAACCGTGACCCTCACCGCCGACGACAACCACGGTAACACGGAATCCTGCACGTTTACCGTCACGCTTAAAGACGTGACCCCGCCGGCTGCCCTGTGTAAAGCCGCTGCCGCGCAAATTCAAGTGAATGATCAAGCCACCATCACGGTGGCTGACGTGGACAACAATTCCACCGACAACTGCGGGGTGGCCACGCGCTCGCTGAGCAAGACGGTTTTTACCTGCGCCGACATTGGAGCAAACACGGTCACCTTGACGGTCACCGACATCAATGGGATAACCGGGACATGCACCGCCACCGTAACGATCACCGATCCAAATGCCTACTGTTGCACACTTCCCGATGCCAGGTGCAAAGCGGCCATCGTCGCCCTTGTCGGCAACTCCGTTACCGTCACGGTAGCCAATGTGAACGACAACAGTACTGCAGGTTGTGGCCTTCAGAGCATCAGCGTGTCGCCTAATACCTTCAACTGTAGCCACGCCGGCACCCAGCAAACCGTGACCCTCACCGTCACGGACATCAACGGAAACAGCGACAATTGCCAGGCCACCGTGACTGTGGTGGATAATATCCCGCCTACCATCTTTTGCCCCAATACCGTTACCGTCACCTGCTCCATTTATGTACCGGCAGTAAACCTTTCAGCCGCTTTTGCTTCCGACAACTGCGGTACACCGGTCAAATCCCATGTTGGAGACGCGACCACGAACCAAACCTGTGCCAACCGCAAGACCATAACACGTACTTACCGCGCCACGGACGCATCCGGCAACAGCAGCACTTGCTCGCAGGTGATCACGGTGTTCGACAACGTGGCACCAGTGTTCACCTCGGTGTACAGCAACATAACGGTGCAGTGTAACAGCGTGCCAGCAGCGGGCAGCCTTACTGCCTCCGATGAGTGTGACGGATCGGTTGGTGTTGTTTACAATGGCCAGACTTCCACCCCCGGCCCCTGTCCGGATGCGTACACGCTCATCCGAAAATGGACAGCTACCGATGCCTGTGGAAATACCAAAACCTTCACATACCGCATCACGGTCGTTGACACGCAATTGCCCAACTTTACCAGTTGGCCGGGCAACATTTTCATCCATTGCTCCGAGATGCCAGCCGTGGGCACGCCCACAGCCACCGATAACTGCGATGCCGCCGTGGCCATCACCTACAACGGCCAGACCTCTACCCCCGGCACCTGCGCGAACAACTATATTTTGACCCGTCGTTGGACGGCCATGGACAACTGCGGCAACACCCGCAGCATTTCACAGCGCATCACGGTGAGTGACAACTTCGCGCCAATATTTACCTCCGTGCCAGCCAATGCGACTATTTCTTGCACCGACCCGATCCCCCCCGTAGGTACCCCTACTGCATCCGATGCGTGCGCTGGTGCGGTGATGATCACCTACCTCGGCCAAACAACGGTCAGCAGCACCTGTCCAGGCAATTACCATATCATACGAACCTGGCGTGCTGTTGATGTGTGCGGAAACAGCAGGGCAGCCACACAGTTCATCGCAGTGAAGGACACGGGAGTGCCGGTGTTCACATTCGTTCCGGCCAATGTCACCATTCAGTGCAACCAGCCCCTGCCCCCCCTTACTAACCCGACCGCCTCGGATGCCTGCAGTGGCTATGCGTCCGTGACTTACTTGGGTCAGGTGTACACCGGCGGCGGCTGCTCCGCCGACTACACCGTAACTCGCACATGGCGAACATCTGATTTATGTGGAAATTCGATTACCACACAGCAGGTGATTACCGTGAACAGCCCGAACTATGGCCCGCAGGAATCGGAAAACAGGTCGCAGGATGTTGGACGATCGCAGGATATGCGATTGGAAACCGGACTACGGCAAGGGTCACTCCCACGCACGGTTCATTTGCAACCCAACCCGACCACCGATCAGGTCTGGATTGACTTGAACGACTTTGCTGGCGAGGCCGTGACGGTTTCGGTTTTTGACGACCTTGGGCAGTTGATCTGGGAGCGGCGAATACAGGGGGGGGAGGAGCAAAAATTGTCGGTTAGCCTGCGCGAAGCGGGCGCTGCAGCGGGTATTTACACCGTCAGTGTGCGTTCGGAGAGCGGCGTAGTGACGAAACGGGTAGTGCTGGTGAGGGGCCGGGATTGATTTATCCGACAACGTGGGCTAAGCTGGGCTGCGGTGGAGATGTACGACCTGATCGTAGGCGGGGCGGCGCTTTGTTCCCTGGGCTTTTCAGCCTTGGGTCGGCGACCACACTACTGGACATTTTCGGAACGAGACCTTCCAGGTTTGCCAAACCTGGAAGGTCTGGATGCCCGGAAAACAGAAATGTCCAGTAGTGTGGTCGGCAACTTGGAGGCGGAGTTTTTCCACACGGCTCCCGCTCGGTTGTCGGTAGAGGAGAAAGAAATCCTTCTCGCAGATGTTAAATCGGCCAACTTCCACTGGCAAAACGGGGAACTGGAAAAAGCCGAATCGCGCCTGAAATTTCTGTTGAACGATTATGCCCACTTGAGGCTGATTTCTCCAGACCTGCTTCTTGATTGGGCACAACTGGCGCTCCTACATCACTACGACAAAAACACGGGGGCAACATACCATGCGGCGGAGCAAGCAACCCAACTGCCGCCCCAAACTGAACACGACAGGCATTTTCGCGGTCTGGCACATTTTCTGAAAAACAACCAAGCGCAGGCCGGAGCCGATTTTGAGGCGAGCAAAAGCCTTGGGAATGGCTGGTACGGCCGTCATATCTTTTTGGAATAACCCGAGCGGAACGTGTTAAGGAACGTGTAAAAAATAAGTTGTGAACTTTGAGAATGACCTTTGTGGTCATGGAAGTATTTACAGAAGACGAAATTAGATATTTCAAGCAGTTAGA
>JBEBHD010000074.1:0-18590 GCA_040080915.1 Saprospiraceae bacterium | reverse complement strand
GCTGCAAATTTCGCTTTGCCTGAAGCAAAATTCGCTCGCTTTCGCCTCGGCACTGAAATTTAAACACGCTATAAACTGGCCGCCACATTCTGCCAAATTATCCCGAAATTTGCCCGCTTTTTCAGCAATTCAAACATTCCAAACCGATTTCCTCCCATGCAAAAAACACACCGCCTCCCCCTTCTTGCCCTGCTTTTTGTCCAAATCCTCGCCGCCACCGCACATGGTCAACTGACCCTCAAGGTCACGTCTATTCCCGTCAATACCCCCCAAGGAGCTACCATCTACACCGTAGGCACGTTCAACAACTGGAACCCCGCCGACCCGGCTACCGCCCTCACCCCGCTCGGAAACGGCCAGTACAGCATCACCATCAACCCGCCCGCAGGTGAAGTGAAGTACAAGTTCACCCGTGGCAGTTGGGCCACTGTGGAGGGCAATGCCAACGGCGGCTTCCTGCCCGACCGCGTGCTGACCTACTCCGGCCAACCCACAACGGTAAACCTCACCATCCTTTCGTGGGAAGACATTGGCGGCACCAATTCCACTGCTGCGCCAAACGTGGCCATTTTGTCCAACAACTATTACATGCCCCAGCTCAACAAGAACCGCCGCATCTGGATTTATTTGCCGCCCGACTACCACACCAGCACAAAAAAATACCCCGTGTTGTACATGCACGACGGCCAAAACCTGTTCGATGACGCTACCAGTTTCACAGGCGAATGGGGCGTGGACGAGTCGCTCAATGCCCTGCATCAACAGGGCGACCACGGCTGCATTGTGGTGGGCATTGATAACGGCCCCGGCAACGAGCGCCTCGACGAGTATTCCCCTTGGCCAAACGCCCAATACAACGCCGGCGGCCTCGGCGGCGCTTACGTGGAGTTTATTGCCAGCACCCTCAAACCACACATTGACAGCACCTACCGCACCCTGCCCGGGCGCACCACCACCGGCATCATGGGCAGCAGCATGGGCGGACTCATTTCGATGTACGCGCTGTCGGAGCGGCAGGACGTGTTTTCGCGGGCGGGCGTTTTTTCCCCTGCCTTCTGGTTCGCGGGCAATAACCCCGCCACGCACGTAGCCGCCAACCCACGCGAGGGCGAGGCCCGCGTGTACTTCCTCGCCGGCGGACAAGAGCCGGCCTCCGTGACCCAAAACATGCAAGTGGTGGCCAATGCTATGACCACGGCAGGATTCCTGCCCACCGAAAAATTTACGCTCACACCGTCCGACGGCCAGCACTCCGAGTGGTTCTGGCGGCGCGAGTTCCCGGCAGCCTACGTCTGGCTATTTGCCGGAACGGCTACCTCTACGGGCGGCCAGCACGACGCGAGCGAACCGATTGGCGTTTTCCCCAACCCCGCCGGCTCGTGGGTGCGTTTTTCAGGACTAAAGCCCGACGAACGAGTGGACGTACAAATCGTGAATGCCGTTGGCAAACGCCTGCGCACGACAACCCTAACGGGAAGCGAGGCCCTTTTCACCGGCGACCTGCCCCCCGGTTTTTATGCCCTGAAAATCCGTAAAACAGGCGGAAAATGGCAGACTGTAAAGTTGGTCCGAAACCAGTAACCTTTTAACCCTCCAACCATCAACAAAAATGCTTCAGGTTCTTCACATCTCCGCTGAGTGCTACCCGGCCGCCAAAACGGGCGGGCTGGGCGACGTGGTCGGTTCACTGCCCAAGTACAACACTGCATCGGGCGTGCTCACGGCTGCCATTATCCCCAAATACGCCCTGCGCTGGATCAACAATGCCGAGTGGGTCACTGTCTTCCAAGGTTCTACGTGGATCAATTGGCGGCAGATACCCTTTCGGGTGCAGCAACAGTCGGGCAACACGCTCGGCTACCCGCTTTTTGTGGTGGATATGCCCGGCCTGTACGACCGCCCCGGCATTTACAACGACCCTTCCGGCGCACCGTTTGGCGATGAGTTACAGCGCTATATCGGCTTCCAACAGGCCGTGCTGGAGTGGCTGCTTTCGTTCCCGTGGTACGAGCGGCCTCGCGTGCTACACTGCCACGACCACCACACCGGCCTCATCCCCTGGATGGTGAAACACTGCCCGGCGTACCAACAACTGGCGCCCATCCCGACGGTTTACACTATCCACAACGCCCAGTACCAAGGCGCGTTCAGTTGGAAAAACAGCCACCTGTTACCGCCTTACGAGGCCAGCTCCCGCAACCTGTTGGACTGGAACGGGGCCATCAACCCGATGGCCACGGGGGTCAAAACCGCATGGGCCGTCACCACGGTTTCACCCTCGTACCTGTTCGAGCTGCACCAGAGCAGCCTCGGATTGGAGCCACTTTTCCGGCAGGAATGGCGCAAGGAGCACGGCATTGTCAACGGAATTGACGCACAGGTGTGGGATCCGGCCAACGACCCGTCCGTGCAATACCCGTTGGAGGGCGGCAATATTTCCAAGTTCAAAACCCGAAACAAGCGGGTGTTGTGCGAGTGGTTCGGATTCCCCTACGATGCACCCCTGTTCAGTTTCATCGGGCGCATGGTGGGCGAAAAGGGCGTGGACCTGCTGCCCGATGTGTTCCGGAGTTTCATCCATGCCGGTGCGCGGGCAAGTTTCCTGGTTTTGGGCACTGGCGAGACCTGGACGGAAAACCAGTTCCGTTCCATGGCCCACCAGTTCCCAGGCCGGTTCAATGCCGTGATTGACTACAACGAGGCGCTCGCACACCAGATTTACGCCGGTTCCGACTACCTCGTCATGCCTTCTCGTGTGGAGCCGTGCGGGCTGAACCAAATGTACGCCATGCGCTACGGCACCATCCCCATCGTGCGTGCAGTGGGCGGCCTGAAGGACACCGTGCCCGACATAGGCGAACCGGACGGCTCCGGTCGGGGCATCCGTTTCGATAATTTTAGCATCGAGGATGCCGTATACGCCATTTACCGCGCTGCATCCATGTGGCACAACGACCCCGGCACGGTGGAGCATTTGCGCGAGCGCGTCATGGCCCTCGATTTTTCGTGGGAACGCACCATCGAGCGCTACTTTTCAGTGTACCGCGGCATCGGGGCGGACATCGCTCCGGCTCCGCTGCGCTTGCAACCGCAGCCTGCCGAGCCAGCCAACCAGCCGGAGGAAACGCCCGCGCCATCCGTGGCACTCGCTCCGGGGGGCGTAAAAACGCGGCGCAAGGCTTCAAAGCAAAAATGATTGGCTTGTTTTTTTCCAACCTTTGAGCCCGTCTACTCACCGTTGTCATGTTGGTTTTCAAAAAAACGGCCGATCTGGAACACTGGCTTTCCGTGCAAAGCCAGTTGGGCAAAACAATCGGTTTTGCCCCTACGATGGGTGCCTTGCACGCGGGGCACCTGAGTCTCGTGCATGCTGCCAAGGCCGAATGCGACTTGGTGGTGGTTAGTATTTTCGTGAATCCGACCCAGTTCAACGACCCGAACGATTTGGACAAATACCCCCGGATGCCCGCTCAGGACACGGCCCTGCTGCTCGGCGCGGGTTGCGACGCACTGTTCCTGCCGCCCGTGCCGGAGGTGTACCCGCCGGGAAAAGACCTGGCTGTGACCCTCGATTTTCGGCAATTGGAACAGGTCATGGAGGGGAAATTCCGTCCAGGCCATTTTCACGGCATGGCCACGGTGGTTAAGCGCCTGCTCGACATCGTGCGTCCAAACCGGCTGTACATGGGCCAAAAAGATTTTCAACAACTGTCCATCGTGCGCGATATGCTGCGCCAAACCGGCTCGCCCGTGCAATTGATCATGTGCCCAACCACCCGCGAACGGGACGGCTTGGCCATGTCGAGCCGAAACCTGCGCCTCAGCCCCGACATGCGCGCTGCCGCACCGATGATTTACCAAACCCTGATCGCCGCAAAAACGGCATTTGAATCCCGGCCCGCCACTGCCGTTCAAGCCGAGGCAATGGAGCGCCTTCAAGCCGCCGGCCTGCGACCCGAGTATTTCGATATCGTGGACGGTATTTCCCTGCTGCCAGTGGCAAATTGGGCCGACAGTGCATTTGTCGTGGCCTGCGTGGCTGCCTGGGCGGGTGATGTTCGGCTGATTGACAATTTGGTTTTCCGCGAACAAACGCCGTAACATTGCAGCATGGAACGAAAAATAACACCATCATACATCATTTTCATCGCTATCGCCGTATTTCACGTCGGCTGCGTACTGTTCGACAACACCCTGCTGGCGAACAGCTCCAAAGTGGTGCTGATGCAGCTGCTCTGTGCCGGATTTCTGATCAGCACGCCTGGTATCCGACGTTTTTTGCGTCACACGGTGCTGGTCGGGCTGGTTTTTTCCCTGATCGGCGACTTCTTTCTGATTTTCACCAATGGCGCTTACGGCGAGTTTGCTTTTCTCGTTGGGTTGGGCGCGTTTTTGATCACGCACCTGTGCTACTTGGGCGGTTTTTTGTCGGAGGTATCCCTGCGCAGCGGCTTTTTGCGCAAACAACCATTTTGGGCCGCGCTGTTTGTGGTGTTTCTCGTCGGTTTTCTGGCCTGGCTGTGGCCGGGTATTCCCGAAGGGCTACGGTTACCGGTAGTGGCCTACGGCTCGGCTATCACGGCCATGTCGCTGAGTGCTCTCAACTGGCGGGGCCGGTTCGAGGGCAATATTTCCCGAAATCTGCTGATCGGTGCGCTCCTGTTTATGCTGTCCGATTGTCTGTTGGCAATTGCTCGTTTCGGGCAACCGTTTGAGGGCGCGCAGGTGGGAGTCGTGGCAACCTACCTTGTCGGTCAGTGGCTGATTATTCGGGCCGTGGAGAAGCGGTTGTTGCAGAAAAAATAACCGAACAGCAAACCCCAATTCGATTTGGCAGAACCGTTTGTCGGCAGCATCCGGTATTTCATAGAATTGGCGCAACCCGGTTGTAACCCCCCCGGTCGTTGGCGGGTCTCTTGCCCGGCATTCAACCGACAACAACTTATTTTCGCTATGAAATCATTCTTTCTGCTCCTGCCCGCCCTGTTCGCGGGCACAGTTTTGTTTTCTCAAAAAATCACCGGACGGGTACACCAGCACGACGGCAACCCGGCCGAATTTGTCACCGTGGCGCTACACAACGCCGCCGACTCCGTTCTCATCAAAGGAACCATGACCGATGAATCAGGCGCTTACGAACTGACCGCCGTAGCCACCGGGCGTTATTTCCTCACGGCCAGCGGTATCGGTTCCGGCAAAGGCGTTTCACCGGCCTTTGAACATGCTGGCTCAGACACGCATGTGGACGAATTCCGACTTGACGACGGCTCCAAGGCCTTGGGCGAGGTGACCGTGACGGCCCGCAAGTCCGTTATCGAGGTGAAGGCCGATAAAACCATCCTGAATGTGGAGGGCACCGTGAACTCCACCGGCCTGAACGCCCTCGAACTGCTGCGCAAGGCTCCGGGCGTGACGGTGGACAACAACGAAAACGTGTCGCTCAAGGGGAAAAACGGGCTGCGCATCCTTATTGACGACCGCGAAGTGCCTCTTGACGGCAAAGACCTGGCCGCTCAACTCAAGGGCATGCAGGCCGCCGATATCGGCAGCATCGAGATCATCAGCAACCCTTCAGCCAAGTACGACGCAGCCGGAAACGCCGGCATCATCAACATCAAACTGCGCCGGAACAAGACGCTCGGCACCAACGGCAACATCGGCCTGGAGGCCACTCAGGGCAAAACACCCAAAGGCGGCATAAACCTCAGCCTCAACCACCGCACCGAGCGGTTCAATCTGTTCGGTTCCTACAACAACCACTACGGCCGCTGGCACAACAACCAGTTTTTCCTGCGCGAGCAAAACAACATGCGTTTTGACCAGGCTGCCGAAAACCACGACATCAACCGCCGAAACAGTGTCCGCCTCGGCACCGATTGGCGCATCACCAACCGGCATACCATCGGTCTGTTGCTCAAAGGCAGCCTGTCACCCGGCGAATGGCAAGCCCAAAGCCGGACCGTCATCAGCCGCACCGATGTAGCCAACCTGCCCGATACACTGCTCCGAGCTACAAACAACGTGGGCGACGACCGCCGCAACGGCAGCATCAACCTCAACTACCGTTACGCCGACACCACCGGCCACAGCCTCAACCTCGACTTAGACCGGGGGGCGTACCGCATCCGTGGGGCCAGTTTTCAGCCCAACTACTACCGCTCGCCCGACGAGCAGGTACTCTTCAGCGAACGCATTTACCACAGCCTCATGCCCACTGATATTGACATCACCACGGCCAAGGCCGATTACGAGCAGCTGCTGCTGAAGGGCACATTTGGCATCGGAGCCAAGGTGGCCCACGTGGTTACCGACAACACGTTCGACTTTTTCAACGTGATCAACGGCGAAGAAACGAAGGACTTGGAGACCAGCAACCGTTTCAAGTACCGCGAACGAACCACGGCGGGCTACGTCAACTACCAGCGTCAGTTTGGCAAACTGCACGTGCAGGCGGGCTTGCGCGTGGAAAACACGGACTACACCGGCGACCTCATCGCCAGCACCCCGCAAAACGGCGACAAGGTGGAGGCCAACTATACCGAATGGTTTCCCAGTGCCGCGCTGACGTATGCGTTCAACGACAAGTTTGGCCTGAACGCCACCTACAGCCGCCGCATTGACCGGCCCAGCTACCAGGACCTCAACCCGTTCGAGTTCAAGTTGGACGAACTGACCTACCAAAAGGGCAACCCCATGTTGCGCCCGCAGTTTACCAACAGTTTTGAGATCAGCCCCACGTTCCAGGGCCACCCGGTCATCACGCTTGGCTATAGCCACACTAAGGACTTGTTCACCCAAGTGCTGGACACCACCAACGTGCGCGCCACTTTTATCACCAACGAAAACATAGCCGACCAAAAAAACTACACGGCTACGCTCAACGTGCCCACGCCCATCGCCAAATGGTGGGAAGGTTTCCTGAGCGTAACGGTTTTCCACAGCGACTTTTCGGCCAAGTTTCGCGAAGATTTCATTGCCGAAAAACAGTTCACAGCCTACAACCTGTACGCCGAACAAACCTTCCGCATGCCTTTTGGCTTCGGCCTGCAACTGTCTGGCTGGTACAACAGCCCCGCGTTTTGGGGCACCCTGACCAGCAACGCCCAAGGTGCGGTGGACGTGGGCATTCAGAAAAAAGTGCTTGACGACAAAGGCGAATTGCGCCTGCGTGTCGGCGATATCCTCGGTACCGCTGGCTGGGGCGGCGCAAACGCCTTCACACCAGGCCTGAGCATGAGCGCCCGCGGTACGTGGGAAAGCCAGACGGTGACGCTCCATTTTTCCTACCGGTTCGGTAGCGCAGAAGTGAAAGGTGCACGCCAGCGCAAAACCGGTTTGGATGAAGAGAGCCAGCGGGTGAAGAGCCGGAATTAGTGCGCTTAAAAGTACCTTGCGCAAATTTGGCTCCTATTCACATCCTCTGTTGACAGGGCGGCCCTTGTGGTCGCCCTGTCAACAGTACCCTACGTAGGGGGCACACGTTTTAGGCAAACCCCAGCAGTCCAATCAAATTTTTTTAATGAAATGATGCGCCACGATATCGTACCCTTTGTTCAAATACAACCGATGCGCCGTGTGCCGTTGGTGACCGGAATCGAGAGCGATGCAACCAAAGCCCTCGGCGCGAGCATGGTCTTCCACAAAATTGAGCAAAGCCCCGGCATAGCCGTTGCCCCGAAACTCGGGCAGCGTGACGAGGTCGTCTATGTAAAAATGCTTGCCACAGAACAGGAATTGCAAGTAACGGTAGCCAACCGCTGAAACCGCCTCTCCGTTTTCCTCGATGAATGCCAAATGGTAGCCCTCACCGAACATTTCCAACACCATCGGGACAAGTATTTCAGGGGAATGGTGTGGACGCAGTTCGAGCAGGACACGGGTGCATTTTACGATGTCTTCTGCAGTCTTGGCAAGCCGTATTTTCAGAGCCTCTTTCATTTTCTGTCAATAATTTCCTGAACAGCGGCCATGTGATGGTCGTCGTGTTCGGCTACAAAAAATGCATGGTCGGCCACCCGCATCGGGGTTTGAAGGCGCGGGTGCAGCGCGGTTTTGTGTAATATTTCATCCGGGAGGCCCCGCAGTATGGCAACCAATGCACTCCGTTGTTGCCGAAAATTGTGGAGTAAAAGCCCGATCTCGGCCTGGTTATGGTTGGCTTCGTGGGTTCTCCGGTTGGTCAAATCAGCCGCCCGCAATACCTTTTCGCTGTTCAAAAAATCTTCAACCCTGCCCAACCACAGGGGTTCGAGGTCGGCAAGATGCCCGATTTCCTCTTTGATACTCCACCGCCCATCGTGCTTAAATTCGAGCGTTTCGACATTTAACTCACTTATGAATTCCGACAATCTGGCAGGCGTGCCTGCAAGTCGTTCGAGGATGTTCGGAAGCACGCTCGCATCTTCGATTGGCGGAAATGTTCGTTCAAACCATTTTGCCTTGTTCATTTTTCAACGCTTATCATATTAGAAGTTAAAGTTTGATACCACACTACTGGACATTTTTGTTTTCGTGTACCCAGACCTTCCAGGTTTGTCAAACCTGGAAGGTCTCATTCCCAAAATGTCCAGTAGTGTGGTTTGATACCTCTTTCTATGCAAAGGTGATATGGTTACGTTCGAATAAAACAGATTCAGTTTTTTGTTTTTTGGCCATAACAGGTAAAAAACTGGCTCATGTAACAGGGGACCCTTGAGGTCGCCTTATCACATGAGCCAAAAAATTTCCTTGCTTCCGTGTCGGGGTAATCGGCAGTCACCCCGACACTGTCAGCCACTTGGGAACATGAACCCAGAGATTTTATACTTCGCGCTGCGAGGTTTTGTGCTTGGCCTTCGGCCTACTATTTTGATTAGCAGCGCTCAGTATGACAAAAGCGGCTTCGCACCTTGTGGTGCGAGGTATATCAGCAATCACATACGAGAAGCGGTCGGCCTCACCGTACTATCGTGACATCTCCCTGCAGCAGTATTTTCTGCCCATTGACCAGCAATACTTCGCCCCACCAGACAAATACGCCGGGGTTGAGCGCTTCACCCTTGTATGTGCCGTCCCAGCCTTCGGTCGGGTCGTTGGGCTGGAAGTTCTGCTTTGTCCATATATGGGTTCCCCAGCGGTCGTAAACCTGTAGCTGTATGATCTTGTCTACCCCCAGTTTGGTGGTGTATACAGTAAAGTACGCATTTTCCGGGTTCTGCGGGTCATCTGGTTTGATGACGTTGGGTGCATAAATGTCCAAGTTTGTTTTTACCCATATTTGCGTACTTGCACTGGCGCTACAACCTTCCGCCGTATACAGTGTGAGCGTATACTTCGTATGTTTCAAGGGGCTGGCTGTTGGTGTTAGTTGCTCTTGGATAGAAGTCCCGGAGAAACTCAGGTCGGTCAATGGATTCCAAACCACCGAATCAATGGTGCCGATCGGAAAGCTCGCGGGCAGAATCGGCTCCAATAGTTGATTTTCGCCCAGTTGAATCGTAAACGATGGAGTCAAATCAACGCCCGGCTTCGGAGGTTCCGGTACGTTCAGAGGGGTCTCTACTTCACAACCATTGACATCCTGAATGACCAGTGTGTAATTGCCTGGTTTTAAATTTATGAAAGATGCCGGGGATTGAAAATGCTGCCCTCCATCAACGGAATACAAGTAAGGGCCGATACCACCCTGTACCGTACCGAAGTTTACGATGCCCAGTTTGCCAAGGCAGTTTGGCGGTGTCAGTACAAAATCAAAATCCGTCGGTATGTTTTGTTCTTCCAGTACCTGCACACTGCCCGAGGTAGTACACCCATTGGTAGTAGTGGTCACCAGCAGGTTATACGTTCCGGGCGCATTTACGACCGGGCTGGCGGACGTGCTGCCGCTCAAAATGTTCCCGTTCGGGGTAGTCCATTGCAGGGACGTGCCCGCAGACGGGCTTGCATTCAAGGCGAGCTGGGCGACGCTACAGGTCAGAAGGCCGGGATTGCTGATGGTGACGCTCGGCGGCGTTACATCTGCCTGAACGGTCACCGTGATGGAGCGGGTACACCCGTTTGTCGTATTCGTAACCAACAGGGTATAGGCTCCTGCCGAATTTACCGTAGGGCTTAACGTGGATTGCCCGGACACGATATTCCCGTTCTGGGTGTTCCATTGGTACAGCGGGGCGTTTCCGGCGTTCGTGGCTGTTGCTTGCAGGGGCACATTCTTTACAATACAGGTAATCAAACCGGGGGGGGCGCTGGTAAGCACGGGCAACTGCATGTCTGCGGAAATCTGGACGGTACTCGTTGCAGTACATCCGGTGGAGTTGTTTGTTACCAGTAATACGTACGTTCCGGGCAACGATACGGTTGGCATCAAACTGGTATGGCCGTTATCAATTTTGCCATTTGCCGTAGTCCATAGATACTGGACGTTCGAGCCGACGCTTGTGCCGGTAGCGTTCAGGGCTTGGGTCGGGTTGCTGCAGGTCAGGACGGCGGTTGGTCCGGCTACCGCTATCGGGAGTGCGACATCTTCCAGTACCACGACCGAAGCCGTTTTTGTGCAACCGTTCACCGTGTTGGTGATCAGCAGTGTATAGGTTCCTGGGGCATCTACGGTGGGTTGCAGACTATTTGGCTGTCCGACAAAATTGCCGTTCAACGTGCTCCACAGGAATGTAAAGTTCGCTCCTGTGCTCGAGGTGGTGCCATTCAACGGGATATTGGTCAGGCTGCAGGTAAGTGTCTGTGCTGGTGCAATTTGTGCAATTGGCACGGCCACATCATTTGCGACAGTCAACTGATCCGTAGCTGTACAGCCATTGCTTTGATCGGTGACCAAGAGTGCGTACGTGCCGGGACTGCCGATGATGGGCGTACTGGTACTGGCTCCCGACAGGATCGTTCCGTTCGGCGTGCTCCAACTGTATTGAAGCATGTTGCTACTGGAACTGAGCACTTTGGCCTGCAGTGGCAGGTTGAGAACTGTGCAGGTGAGGGTAGCGTCCGGCCCGGCATCAATAACTGGTTGCTCAATATTCTGGTTGACTACCACATTTGCAATGGTGGAGCAATGATTATTCGTATCAAACACCTGCAACGTGTAGGTGCCCGGGGCGCTTACAAGCGGGTTCAGGGTAGTAGTCCCGCCTACAATTGTCCCGTTCGCTGTAGTCCAGTTATAGGTGATCCCGGTGCCGATGCTTGATCCCTGGCCGTTCAACTGAACCTGAGTAATCGCGCAGGTCAGCGTTTGAGGTGAGCTGGCAGAGGCGGCAGGCACAACAGCATTTTGGGTGACGGACACAGAAGCGGTATTCGTACATCCGTTGTCCTGATTGGTGACCAAGAGTTGGTAAATGCCTGCTGCATTTACTGTCGGGGTGAGCGTGCTGGCACCTGAAACGATGTTTCCGTTCGACGTTGTCCATTGATAGGCCAGGTTGGTGCCCTGTCCGGCCGCGGCTTGCAGGACATAGCTCGTTTGCTGGCAATCCAGTTGGAAGCCCGGGCCGGCATTGGCAGTTGGCTGGAGAAAATCCTCCGTAACGATGGCTTGGTCTGTGGCTGTACAGCCGTTGACGGTATTGGTGATGAGTAGGGTGTAGGTACCTGCCTGGTCAACCGTCGGTGTGTTGGAGTTGGTGCCTGAAACAATATTTCCGCCCGTGGTCGTCCACAACAGGGTAATATTCGAGCCGGAAGGGTTATTGGAGCTGCCTATCGCAATGGCAGGCGCGTAGCAATTGACCACGTCGTCGGGGCCCGCATCCGGAAGGGGTGGCACAATGTCCCGTACAACCTGCACAGCCATAGAATCAACACAGCCATTTTGCAGGTTTGAGATTATCAGCGTATAGGTACCCGGAAGGTTCACGGTGGGCTGAGGCGTGGAGGCTCCCGCCACAATTCCACCTTGTGGATCCGACCAGGACAGCTGGAAAGACGGGCCTTGGCTCGAATTGCTTCCGTCCAGGACTACACTGGTTGATATGCAATTGAGTAGAGCGGGCGCAGCAATACTCACGATCGGAGCCGCTACATCTTTCAGCACCGTAGCCGTAGCCGTGGCCGTGCAGCCGTTGTTCGTATTTGTAACCAGCAATGAATAGGTACCAGCTTGGTCGACAGTGGGCGTAGTAGTCGCCGCTCCCGAAACAATATGTCCATTTGCCGTGCTCCACAAGTAAGTCATGAAAGCGCCGGCACTTGAATTGCCGCCGTTCAGTTGAAGGCCCGGGGAGGTGCAGTTTAGCATAAGTGTTGGGCCAGCATTGGCAGTTGGCTGGAGAAAATCTTCGGTAACGATGGCTTCGTCTGTGGCGGTGCAGCCGTTGGCTGTATTGGTGATAAGCAGGGTGTAAGTGCCCGCCTCGTTAACTGTCGGTGTGTTTGAGCTGGCACCTGAAACAATATTTCCGCCAGTGGTCGTCCACAGCAGGGTAAAATTCGGGCCGGAAGGGTTATTGGCGCTACCTATCGCAATGGAAGGCGCGTAGCAATTGACCAGATCGTCCGGGCCAGCGTTCGGATTAGGCGGCGCAATGTCCTGTACAACCTGCACAGCCATAGAATCAACACAGCCATTTTGCAGGTTTGAAATTGTCAGCATATAGGTGCCCGGAAGGTTCACGGTGGGCTGGGGCGTGGAGGCTCCGGCCACAATTCCGCCTTGGGGACCCGACCACGACAACTGGAAAGGCATGCCCTGGCTCGAATTGCTTCCGTCTAAGACTACGCTGGATGATATGCAATCGAGTTGAACGGGTGCAGCAATACTCACGATGGGAACCGCTACATCTTTCAGCGCCGTGGCTGTGGCCGTGGCTGTGCATCCGTTGTTCGTATTTGTGACCAGCAGGGCGTATGTTCCAGCCTGATTAATAGTGGGGGTGGTGGTAGCCGCTCCCGAAACAATATTTCCGTTTGCCGTGCTCCACAAGTAGGTCATGAAAGCACCTGCGCTTGAATTGCTGCCGTTCAGTTGAAGGCTCGTTACGGTGCAATTTAGCGTAAATGTCGGGCCGGCATTTGCCACAGGAGCCTGAATGTTTTGCGGCACTATGACATTAAAGGTAGATGTGCAATTATTGGAGTTGTTTTCAACGGTCAGAAGGTAGTTCCCTGGCTGATTCACCGTAGGCGTAAGCGTCGTTGCACCGGAAACGATATTTCCGTTCGCGGTGGTCCAGTTGTAGCTGATGTTGTTCCCGGTTGTGGAGCCAGCCCCGTTCAGGTTCAACTGGGTCACCAAACAATTCAGCGTGTCGGGAAGCGCGGCGTTGGCCAGCGGGATTTGGGCATCCTGAATGACCTCAATCGAAGCAGTCGCCGTACAACCATTGCTTTGATCGGTAATCAGCAACGAATAGGTACCTGCCTGGCTGACGGTTGCCTTGGAGGAATTGGCACCGGCGAGGATGCTTCCCGTCACGGTTGACCATGAAAAGCTCAAGTTATTGCCCGTACTGCCGGAGCCGTCCAACACCACGGAGTTCACGATACAGGTGATGGAGTCCGGCGTGGCGATCAGTGGCGTAGGGGGGTTAATGTCCTGGGAAACCACGACCGTATCGAATGACATACAATTATTGGTGGTATTCGTCACTGCTACGATGTAGATGCCCGGCGCATCAACTTCCGCAGCCCAGGACGATTGACCAGCGACAATATTGCCATTGGGAGTAGTCCAGGTGTAAGTAAGGTTGGGAATGCCCGGATCCGATGCCGGGCCGATATTAATGGAAGTTATGGCGCAATTCACCATCTCATCGGGCCCGGCAGTCGCAGGAGGGAAGGCCTGAATGGAGGTCACCGTCACCGTATCGTATGCCGAGCAAGTGGTCGTTGAGTCGTACAGTTGCAGTATGTAATTGCCCGGTGCATTTACGGATAACATCAGCGTCCCCTGTCCGCCAATAATATTACCGCCAATGGTTGTCCAGTTTATCCCGATATACGTGCTGTCGTCGGAATTCGATGCGTCCAGGACAACCAGGTTGTTGATACAATCCAATGGAGGCGGCGCTTCAATAGCTGCGTTTGGCGGGATTAAAAGTGTGAGTATCGAGGTGTCCACAGCAGGGCATAGGGTATCCGATGTGACAGTTACCGCGTATGCCCCGGGGCTAATGGCGATTATTGTTTTCGTGGAGTCTCCGGTTGACCAAAGGTAGGTCTTAAACGAACCGCCCGAAACAGAAAGCGTGGTGCTGTTGCCAACACAAAAAGGCGGAGTTTCCACATTGATTAGGGGTGTCGGCTTAGCGAATATTGGAATAGAGTCTATGCCCGTACAACCATGTGTATTGGTAACTGTGACCGTGTACGTTCCCGGGCTGCTTACTTTTATACTGGGTGCAGACACGCCAGTCGACCAGTCATATTTGATATATGCACCGTTTAATGACAGCTTTGTTGTGTCGCCAGGACACAATTTATCCTTGTTGGTTAAAATGTTCAAATCGGCTACATCGCCGCTTTGAATACCGATAAATCCCGTACCCGTACACCCAAACATATTGGTGACGGTTACATCATAAAGCCCAGGCCCGTAGACCACCGCCGGATTTGTGGTCTGACCATCCGACCACAGATAGGCCGCAAATGGGTTGGTTACGGAAACAAAGCCTGTGTCATTTTCGCTACACATAGCACTTGGAGCAGACAGGATCGGCAAAATAGGCGGTGATGGGGGCACTATAACCGAGGCAGTATACGGGCAGCCCTGTTGATCAACCACCTGAAGAGAATATGTCCCTGGCCCATTGATCGTGACAGGCGTTATTTGATTTGAAATATTGGGAGTCCACTGGAAACTGTTAAAAGTATAACCGTCTGTAGTTACGGTCAACTCAACGTCCAAGAATCCCGGGCAGAAAGCCGGGGGGGCCAAGATTGAAAGGGTGCCTAAAAAAAAGGGGTCAACCGTAGTAAAATTCTGGTGGTGATCACATGTAAACGGGGAGTCGTCGAAGTTGTAATACCCGGGTTGACTCACTACGATTGTGTGGCCATTTTGCCCGTTACTCCAATTCACCACTATCGGGTTCTCCGTACCCGTGAAGCCAATTCTTTGAAAAGCCTGCAGGGTGACGGTCTTGTCCGCGCAGTTTGGGGTTTTTTTCAAAATACATGCGGCGTGGCCCAGTGCAGTTGCGTCCTGGGCTGTTTCCAAGACATCCTCGGCTGTTTCCAAGGTTGCCAGCGGGGCAGAAAGCCCTTGAGCGGAAACAGGATCAGCATGATAAAACAGTAAACTAATCAGGAGGGCAGTAAGGTGTGTAAACCGTTTTTTCATAGAGCAGATTTTGCTTTGAATGTTCTTAGTGTAAAATTTTAAACACGCTCTAAGAAACGCCGACTTATGAGACACCCTCTTTTATTTTGTCTGCGTTCCTTAGCAGCTGCCAAGATACAATTAATCAATAAATAGATGCTCCTTACCCCAAAAAACCAGCAGGTGCATACTCCAAACTTAAAAAAAATGTCACCAACAGGTAGTTCTGCAGAATAAAAAGTCGGGTACAAGCCGATATTTTTAGCAAAAAACTCCAGCACTGCTACTTCTTCGCGCATGAAACTCGCCTGCCCCGTCTTGATTAAAAATTGCCATCTTCGCGCAGGATTTCAGATCAATTTGGTCAATTATGGCTCGTATTCTTGTATTTTTTTTAATGTTGGTATCAGTGCCCAATGCCCTTCGGGCGCAATGCCAGCCATTTGAAATGGCTGTTCGCTTAGAAATCGACCCGGACATTTACTGGGAGGAGGTTTCCTGGAAGTTTTCCGACCTGAAATCCGGGTTTGTTTTCGCGCAAGGACAGCCTTCCGGCGCAGGCCCGCAAGTTTTTGAGTACTGCATCACGAAAGGTATCTGTGTGGTATTTACCATTTTAGATTCAAACGGCGACGGCATGGAACCGGACGGCCACTTCAAACTCTTTCTTGACAACCAACTGTTTTATGAATACAATGGCGATAATTACGGTTTTAGTAAAAAACTGACTTTCGGCTGCCCTCCCGGCGGGTTTTGCACTAACCCCCTGCCCATTGGCTTAGGCAACCATTCCACGATAAACGGGTTTGAGATATGGTACAGCTTTACACCGCCGGACACCGGCACGTACCGGATCAGCACCTGCGATGCTCCGTTGAGTTGCCCCACCAAGATTTGGGTGTATGACCTTTGCGAGGGAATCGCCGTCACCAACAATCAAGTCGGTGCCAGTTTTTACGCCGCTGGCGGCTGCCCGGCCAATCCGAACGGTGCTCAAGCCGATCTATATCTGGCCGCCGGAACCGAATATTTTATCCGACTTGGTTACGCTGGCGGCAATTGCAACGGAAAACCCATCGGCTTCTCACTCGAATACATCGGGCCGGTGATCGGCTGCACCGATTCGCTGGCCTGCAATTACCAGCCCCTGGCCAGTGTAAGCGACACCTGCATCTACCCCGGCGATCCCGATTGCACCGATCTGCCCGACCTCGTCGTGCTTGAGGATGTACTGCGCAACAGCCTGCAAGCCGATCAATTAGTTTCCAACGACCCCTGCCATGTGGCCGAAGGCTGTGTAAATGGCTTTGGAAAGCGATTCGTTTTGCGATTTACAACAGCGATCAAAAATATCGGGGTAGCCGATTTTTACGTCGGCCCGCCGCCGCCCACCCCGGATACGCCTTCCGATCAGTTCGTTTGGGACCCTTGCCACCACCATTGGCACTACCGAGGATATGCCGAGTACATCCTTTTTGATCAGAACGGCGTGTTGCTGCCAATCGGTTTTAAAAACGGATTCTGCATATTCGATCAGGAATGCGCCGTAGCCGGAATGAGCAAATACAGCTGTGGCAACATGGGCATTTCCGCGAATTGCGGAGATAGCTATGAAAATGGCCTCGACTGCCAGTGGATAGACCTCACCGACTTGCCAGCCGGGTTCTACACGCTGGTCGTGCGGGTCAACTGGGACAAATCACCCGATAAAACCGGACGCCCGGAAGCCCGCTACGACAACAATTGGGCGCAAGCCTGCTTCAGGTTGAAATTTGATTCCGATGGAAACCCGGAAATCGAGGAAAAGAACGATTGCCCGATGTACACCGACTGCTTCGGGGAGGTGTTCGGGCCTGCCCAGCCCGACTGCTCGGGCGAGTGCGGCGGCGTGCTGCTCCACGGCGACTGGGACCTGGATACCCTCCGGGAAATGAGCGACATTGGGCAATACCTCGCCGCCAGTCTGGATGGCTCCGGCGCGGCTACTTCCTGCTTCGACCTGGACGCTGACGGCGATTTGGACGTGTACGATGCCGCGCTCCTGCAAGAATGCGTACTGCACGCCGACGAGGTACCGTACTGGGGCGTGCGCTATACCTGCCAGTTTCCCGGCGGCACCGACAATCCGAACGACATCGTGTACTTGCTGCCGGGCAAGCTGGATACAGTGCAAAAAACCTTTGATGTTCAGATCGTCAATCCATTCAGCAAATTGTATGGTTTTGAATTCAGCGTGAAGGGACTGGATATTTCCAGTATAGAGAACCTGGATGCGGCCTTTGACGGAACGTGGGAATTCAACAGTCAAAACAAAATACAGGCGCTGAGTACAACGGAAAAGAGCTTGAGAAAAAACGTCCTCCCGAGTGACCTGATCCGCATCCGTTATTCCAAACTGACCGCGCCTGAAGTTTGCCTTGACACGATCTACAATGTGGTAAATGAAAAATACCACCGCTCGAACGCGCTGCTTGCGCCTGCCGTTTGCGTGCAAACGGGAATCACCGGAACGCAAAACCCCGAAGCGGAACAACACGTATTTGTGCTGCCAAACCCGGCTCGCGATTACTTCGATGTTTTCTTTGGCGGGGGAAATCCGGAACCCGTTTCATTCCGATTGAGCGATATGGCCGGGCAAGTCGTTTGGGCCGGTGCCCAAACCGGGGAATCGAGCGTTCGTGTAGAGCGGGGAAATTTGCCAGCTGGCGTATATGTGCTGAGCGTGCAGTCGCGGCAGGGGACTGCGCAGGTTCGGATTGCTTTTAATTGAAGTCCCCTCCATGCGCCTCCAAGCCCTATCCTGGAGCGATAAGCGTAAGGCAAGGTTATCACATTCGCTCGGCCTTGCTGCTTCGAATCGTATAGCGATAGGCAAACGGGCGTTTGGCTTTAGACGAAGATAGCCTTTTGATCTCGTCCCATTTTTTGATGACTTGCTGGACAAAATCCCAGTATCCAAAACCGCTTTTTTGAGATGGTGGGGTGAAGAAAAAAGCACCCAGACCATGTGCTTCGTACAATTCCCGCTGGCTTCGGGTCCGATGGATATTCAGGTCGTGCGTAATGATTACAGCCCCGGTGGCACCTAACTGTGGTATCCAGTCTTCGTCTTTTGCACCTTTGCCAAACTCATCCGGCAAATAAACGACTTCTACCGGCTCAGAGTCTCTGGTGTTCAACGGTTCCTGTAGCAGGCGCAATCCGTGGGCGAGTTGTGGAAAGGTGTTCTCGTCAAAGTAGATTTTCATTAAGAGCGTGTTTAAATTTCAGTGCCGAGGCGAAAGCGAGCGAATTTTGTTTCAGGCAAGGCGAAATTTGCAGCCGTAGCCGGTTGCCTACGGCG